>JAZRXE010000086.1:0-21635 GCA_045600065.1 Anaerovoracaceae bacterium | reverse complement strand
GCTCACGGCAGCGGCACGGAAAGCGGCAGCGGCATCGGAGCCGGTGCAGGCGGCAGCGCGGAGAACATCGTGATCAAAAACGGCGCTGTAACAGGCACGGCAGAGGGCGGCGGAAACGGCATAGGCTCCGCATCCGGAAATAAGACCAACGGCGTGGAGATCTATCCCACTGCTTCCGTAAAATCCATCATGAATTTTGAACCGGTCACTCTTCTGAACGGGAATGCCGCCGTATGCGGCCTGGTGGAAATCGATAACCCCACCGGCGGAGATGTCTATATCAATGACGAGCTTTTCCCGCTGAAAGACCATGACGGCGAGAAGAAACTATATGTCTATCTGACGGACGGCGAATATGAGATCCGGACAGACAGCGATACCAAAACAGTGAACGTCAGCGTTTCCACCGGAGATTTCATCGTGACCGGCGGAACGGTGGCCGACGCTACCTACGCGGGAGGTGTACTGACCATCAATACGGACAGACCTCTCACCATTGCCAACAAGGATCAGTCCAAGGCTACATCCCATCACATCCTGATCAAAAAGGATGTGAACGCACATATAACACTTAATGGCGTCAACATAAGTTGTGTCGGCAAAGGCTATGGCGATTCTGCGGATGCAGCGGCAATTGCCATCGAAGATGACAGTACAGGTAATGTCACGATCTCCCTGGCGGAGGGCTCTGTGAACAAGCTGGTCAGCGGTTATGTGCATGCCGGTATCGAAAAGGACGGCCTGCAGGGTACCCTTACCATCGAAGGCGACGGAAAGTTGGATGTGAAAGGCGGAATGCATGGTGCAGGGATCGGTGCCGGATGCAAGTATGAAACCGAGGAATGGGATGATGTTGTCTTGGATATCTACAGTTCATATGATGTTGCCAACATCTTCATCCAATCCGGTGATATCACCATCCGGAACGTTACCGCCGGATCTGCCGGCATAGGCGGCGGCGGATCGAGAAATGCTTTCACCGTGCAGAATATTGTCATCGAAGGCGGAAATGTGAAACTCGACGGCACTGGCGGAGACGGAGTCGGCATCGGCGGAGATTATCATGCCACTTACAAAGATATAAAGATCCTTGGTGGAACGGTCACCATCACTCGCCCTGATGAGGATTCAATTTATGTGAAGGATGAAAATATCGTTGTCGATCACAAGGTCTCTCTGAAAATGAATAAGAAGGTGACCGGAAAGATGGTCGACGCTTCGGGGGCTTCTGTATATCTGTATACGATAGCCAACCCCGACGCAGAACCTGTGTATATCAACAACGAACTGCATCCTCAGACTGTACACAGCCAGACGGATACAAATCTGTATGTATATCTGCCTGCTGTAGATCAGGCTGCCGCTCACAAGATCAGCGCAGGCGGCAATACAGTTTATATTTATTACAGCACCGATAAGGCCTGGAAAGAGCTGGAATACAGCTACAGCGTGACTCCGGCAGAGACGGTCTACACCGGCGCCGATCAGCCTGCGGCAAGCTTCAGCGGCACCATGCCCGCCGGGGCTTCCATTGCCTACAGTCTGGAAGAAGACGGAACCTATACCGAGCAGATCCCCACTGTCAGGGATGCGGGCGAATATACCCTGTGGTATGTGGTTACCGACGCTCGGGGCAAAGGCCCCGTACAGTCCGTGACGGTCAAGGTGGAAAAACAGCCTCTCAGCGTCACGGCAAAGGACAAGACCATCGTTTACGGCGATCTTCCCGATAACGACGGCGTCAGCTTTGAAGGCTTTGCCGGCGGCGAGGACGAGTCAGTACTGGGCGGAAATGCAGTATTTGATTACGATTATGCGCAGTATGACGATGCGGGCATATACGATATCAAGCCCTCGGGCTATACTTCCGATAACTACGATATCACTTTTGTCTCCGGAACGCTGACCGTGGAAAAGAAGGCGCTGAGTGCCCGGGATGTGGTGATCAGCAATACCGGAACGGTGCTCTATGACGGCCAGGCTCATACCGCCGGAGCGGCTCTGCGGAGCGATCTCAGCGGCGCCGGGCAGTTCAGCCTGAGCTATACCACCGACGGCGCGGTATTCGTGACCGAAGCTGTGGAAGAGGGCGATTACAAGATCTATCTCCGGGCTGAAGAGGGCGACAACTTCTGCGCCACCACCGGAGACGGCATCGATACAGGCAAGACACTCACCATATGGAAGCCTTTTGTTCCCGAAGAGCTGACTGCCGATATGTTTACCGTAAAGGCGGAAAACAAGGTCTGCGATGGCACCACCTCGGCTGCCGTCAGCGCTGAGCTCACAGGGGAGCCGGATATCACCGTGGCTGTCAGCGGCAGCTTCGAGGATGCCAAAGCCGGAAGCGGCAAGACCGTAAACTATACCATTACCGGCATCAGCGGAAGCGGCGCCGAAAACTACAAGATGACAGCGCCCATCAGCGGCAGCACTGAAGCGGATATCAGCAGGGCCCAGGCAAGGGTGTCTGCAGATACGCAGAAGACCGTATACTCCGGACAGCCTGCCGAATTCGCGGCAGAGGCCGCAGTGGAAGGCCTCAGCGGCAATATCAATGACCAGATAGTTTATACCCATTCCGCAGACGGCGGAGCCAGCTTTGCGGACGGACTGCCTGTCCATGCCGGAAGCTACGTTGTCAGAGCCTCTGTGGCGGAGGATGATTATCATACCGCGGCAAGCGCGGAGGCGGATCTGACCATCGAAAAGATGGAGATCAGCTTTACCGCCGGCACTGTCTCCTTTGACTATGACGGCCAGTCCCATCCGGTCAGCATCAACGCCTTCGATGCGAACGGAAGTGCTTTCACAGACTTTATCATCCGCTACTGCGCAGAGGGCGGTCTGCTCGGAACGGAAGCTCCTTCGGATGCGGGTGATTACACTGTATCCGTGGAGTTGGGCAACAAAACGGACTACTTTACCGCGCAGAAAGACATCCAAATGCGTATCGAAGTGATCAGCCAGGACAAGCTCACCATTCTGGGAGTTCCCGGCACCGTCGTGTTCGGCGATGAATTTACGCTCAGCGCAGAAGGCGGCAGCGGAGACGGCAGCATCACCTGGTCCTCCGACCGCACCGAGGTGACCGTGGATGAGCTCAGCGGCCTGGTAAGCGTCGGCGGAGCCGTCGGACAGACCGTCACCATAACGGCGGAAAAAGCAGCAGACGCCAACCATCAGAGCATGCGCGAAAGCCTGTCCTTCGTACCCGCTCCCAAGCCTGTAAGCTTTACTCTCGAAGATCTTGAACAGGATTACGACGGAGCCTCAAGGAGCGTGAGCGTGATCCCCTCCGATGCCGATGCAACTTACACCGTAAGCTACGACGGCAGTACTGCAGTTCCCGGCGTGCCCGGAGTGTACGCCGTTGAGGTGTATGCGAACGGATACTATACCGGCTCAAAGTACGGCATGCTCATCATAAATCAGGGCATCATCCGCGGTGTTGAATTCGTCCAGGAGGGCGGAGTCTACGGAACGGCTATCCCCGATCCTGTGATAACCAGCGCGGCAGGCTTTGACACCGTGCTCAGCTACGGACAGAGCGGCAGCAGCAAGCCCGTCAATGCGGGCAGCTACACCGCGGAGCTTACCGTAAGCGCGGAATACTATCAGCCTCTGGTGCTGACCAGCGATTTTGTCATCCAAAAGGCCGTGCTCACCGCAGCTCCTTCGGATGCTACACGCTATACAGGCCAGCCCAACCCGGCTGTGACCATTCAGTACAGCGGCTGGAAGTACGGCGACGACGAATCCGTGCTTCTGGGCATTCCGGTGGTGAGCTTCGGGGCTGACGAGCAAAGCCCCGCGGGCGAATATACCATAAGCCTCAGCAGGGGCTATGCTCAGAACTACGATCTCAGCTATGGTGCCGCAGTGCTGACTGTTGAAAACGCTCAGCCCGTGGATCCTCCTTCACCTCCTTCCGGCGGCGGGGGCGGCGGCGCTGCAGGCGGCTCCGAGGGCGAGATCTCAATAAACAAGAGCTTCGAACACGGCAAGCTGACTTCGGACTGCAAGACTGCACCGGCAGGTCAGACCGTGATCCTGACGGCAGCTCCCGATGAAGGCTTTGCTCTGGAAAGCCTCAAGGTCACTGACCGCAAGGACAGAGAGCTGGCTGTTACTGATTTGGGCAACGGACATTACTGCTTCACCATGCCCTACGGCGCTGTAAAGGTGGACGCGGCATTCGCTCAGGCTGCTCCCGTACCGGTAATCCCCGAAGAAGGCTACGCCGGTTGCCTTAAGGATGACAGCTGCATCATCAGCAGATTTACCGATGTGAATCTGTCTGCTTGGTACCACGACGGCATACATTACTGCGTTGAACAAGGTCTGATGGAAGGCATTTCGGATACTGTTTTCCGTCCCGACGGGACCACTACCAGGGCACAGATCGTGACTATACTTTACCGTCTGGAGGGCGAACCGGCCTTCCGAAACGACAATGTATTTGACGATGTGGAGACCGGCAGCTGGTACGAGAAAGCCGTAGTCTGGGCTCAGGGAAAGGGCATAGTCAGCGGCTACGGCAACGGAAGCTTCGGCCCCGGAGACCCTGTCACCAGAGAGCAGATGGCCCAGATACTTTACAACTATGCAAGCTATAAGGGCTATGATACAAGCGTCAGTGCAGGAGCTGCCTTCAGTGGCTTCAGCGATGCGGACAGTATCAGCGCCTATGCGAGAACTGCCATGGCCTGGGCCGTTGAAAAGGGCCTTATCCAGGGCAGCGGCAGCAGGCTGGACCCCAGAGGCCGCGCGGTGCGCGCTCAGGCGGCAGCCATACTGCAGAGATATTGCGAGAATATCGTAGAATAGCTCAGTATCGGCAGGTTCCGGCGCAGACCGGAAACAGACAGTCTTCGGCATACCGGTGCATGGCATGCGGGCTGACAGAATAAACTGATAAATAAAGCACATATAGTAAAAAACAGCGGAGTTCGCCCGGAAACAGCGGCTTCGCTGTTTTTTTGTGCCTTAAGGAAAAGGCGAATGCAGCCTGCTTTGCAAGTACAGAGGGCTTTGGCTTTGATCAAAATCGCGGGTTTTTATTCCGATGCGCTATGCCGAGTCCATGCCTGCGAGCGTGAGCATTCTAATGCACTAATGTCCGGGGCTTCGAGTCCGCGATATTATACCGGAAATGAAAAATAGTGGAAATATTTGCCAGAAAACACTTGCCAGAAAATAACAATCGTGATAATATATGGTAAATTATGGAAGGGGGAAATATGGAGATCAAGGTGATAGCCGCTGACAGGCATTATGGCCGAGCACTGTGCTCGGCCCTGGCAGACAGCTTCCGATATGCGAAGATCATATACGAATACTCCGGAGCGCCAGCTGTTCAAAGCAGAGTCGAGGTCTGCGGAGCGCCCGAAAGAGCTGCGGAATCAGATGTCAGGTCAGATAGCCGTAATGCTCAGACCACATCTGACGAAGCCGGAGCGGATGAGGTATTCAAATGCTTTGAGGCAGATCCGCTGAGACCTTTCAGCGAGCTGAGAAATTCCATATCGGAGTATATTTCCGATAGCGGATATGAGCCCTCGGCTGTATTTTCCGCGGATATGTCAGGCTGTAAGATAGTATGCTTCACAGCGGCCTGCGGCGGAGTCGGCCTGAGCAGCTGTGCGCGCATGTTTGCCGATGTTCAGACTCTGATCTACGGAAAAAAGACTCTGTATATAAGCCTGGATAGGTTTTATCCCGGCGGTCTGGAAACCGTACCGGGCCCTGTATTCCGCTTTATGTTCGATTTGGCGTCCTGCAGCGGCAGCGCAGAGAAAACGGCTGATCCCAGCCTCCCACTGAGCTTTCCGGACAGCTGCGGAGCATATTCCCTGGAACTGTCCGAGGTGAACTGCCTTGCGGACTCCTCCGCGAAAGAGCTTTACGCGCTGTTTGCTCACATAGCCGGGAAAACGGATTTTCAGCTGATCTGCGTGGATATGCCCCGGGAAAGCTGCTGCTTTGACAGCCTTCCAGGGATGTGTGAAAAGCTTGTCCATATACTGGCACGGGATGGACTCCCCGCCGACAAAGACAGTGCAATGGAGAGGCATCTGAAGAAAAAATACAAAGACAGGTATTATGCTTTTCGTCCGTCGGAGTGCGCAGACTTCGAAGCCGATGTGCATTCATCCCTGGGAAAGGAGATCCGAGAGCTTGCTGAAAGAATGGAATTGCAATGAGGATATCAGTGTTAACGCCATTGCCGACCGGGTTCGCAGCCGCATGGAAGGGCTCGCAGAGGCAGATGATTTCAGAGTCAGGGAAATGTGCACAGAGGAAGTCATGAATGAGTGCTTCAGCCGGGGTATACCCTTCAGCCGTGGCACGGCCCTGGTGAGGCAGGTCTTCTGTACCCTCAGGTGCGAGCTGTCCATTCTGCAGGATCTGGCTGACGACCCCCGTGTAAGCGAGATCATGGTCAACGGCTGCTCGGATATTTTCATAGAAAAGGGCAGGGGCATGGAAAAAACAGATCTGAGCTTTGAAAACAGAGAGGATCTCGAACAGGTGATAAGAAGGCTGGCGGCAAGAGTGGGAAGAGAAATCAACGATATGAATCCCATCGTGGATGCCCGCCTTTCCGACGGCTCCAGAGTCAACGCGGTGCATTCGAGCATAGCCCTGGACGGGCCGGTTCTTACTATAAGAAAATTCACCAAAACGGCTTTGACCATGGATGAGCTCATCTCTCAGGGGGATATAAGCCCGGAGGCAGCAGATCTTTTACGGATTCTGGTGCGCTGCGGCTACAACATCTTCGTCTGCGGGGGCACAAGCTCAGGCAAGACCACGTTTCTCAACGTTTTATCGGACTTCATACCGCCGGAGGAGAGACTTGTGGTCATCGAGGATTCGGCAGAGCTTCAGATAAGGGGCCACGCAAATCTTGTGCGCCTGGAGAGCCGCAATTCCAACGCTCAGGGCAGAGGAAGCATCAGCATCAGAGATCTCATACGGACCAGCCTGAGAATGAGGCCTGACAGGGTCATAGTTGGAGAGGTCAGAGGCCCGGAGGTCATAGATATGCTCTCTGCCATGAGCACCGGTCATGACGGGTCTTTGTCCACAGGCCACGGCAATTCCCCGGCAAGCATGCTGGGCAGGCTGGAGACCATGGTTCTGTCGGGTGCGGAGCTTCCGGCAGATGCAGTCAGAGCTCAGATCGGAGATGCCATAGATATCTTTGTGCATCTTGCCAGAACCGGAGACGGCCACAGGCGGGTCATGGAGATCTGCGAGCTGGAAGGCTATATCCGCGGAGAATACAAGCTAAGCAGTCTTTTCTCCTATATTCCGGGAAAGGGGCTCCTGCCCACCGGAAACAGGCTGAAAAACAGGTATAAGCTCGATCTGAGAGGAGGGGATGACCTTGAACGGGGACTACAGGCGCTATGAACCGGGCAAAAAGGAAAGACAGATGTTTTATGCATGCAGCTGTGCGGCGTTGTTTTCGACGGGCATGCTGTTTTACAGGAATGTCCTGCCTGCTCTTTGCTTCTGCCTGCTGAGCATTCCGCTGGAGGGCAGATACACGGAATATATGGCAGCAAGAAGACGAAACCGGCTTACTGAGGGCTTCCGGGATGCCCTGTACAGCATTTCTTCATCGGTGGCTTCAGGAAGGCAGCTCCCTTCTGCACTTGAGGATGCAGCTGCACAGCTGGCCTTGTCCTGGGGCGAGGACAGCGATATATACCGGGAATTCAGCCGTATCTGTCTGGAATACAAAACACTCAACGGGGATCCTGATGCCATGATTGAGGATCTTGCACTGCGCAGTGCCTCGGATGAGATAAGGCTTTTTGCTTCTGCCTGCCGTATTTGCAGACAGAACGGCGGAGATTTGGAGGATGTGAGCGTAAAAACAGCGGATCTGCTGCTGGACAAGCTTAGCTTCGACTCAGAGCTTAAGACCATGCTGGCCGAGAAAAAACTGGACATACTGCTGCTTGGATCCATGCCGTTCATCGTGCTGATATTCCTGAATCTCAGCTCATACAGCTACATAAGGCTTCTTTATGAGTGCGCCGCAGGCAGGCTTATCATGACTTTGAGTCTGCTGTGCATATGTGCAGCCCTGGTATGGAGCCTTAAGATCACAGACATAGGACTTTAGCTATGACATTTGAAAAACTGAAAATCAAGCTTTCAGGCAGTCCTGTCCTCATCATTGGAAAATGCACAGAGGCAAGCCGCAGCAAGGCAGCCGGGCGCTACGCGAGGTACGAATGGCTCGGCGCCGGAGTATGGGATACCGCTGAGCGCATGGATCGGGCGGACAGGGTTTTCCGAAAGCGGCTTGGCGCGGCAGCGTTTGCGACACTGCTTCTGTATGCCGCAAGCCTGGTCTTTTCGGGTTCAGGCAGGCCCTCCATGGAAGATATCCTGCAGCGTCCCTCCGCGGGCAGCGAGCCTGACGATGCTGCGCTTGTTCTGGAGCTGAGCGCAGGGCAGACCAGCGCTTCGGGCACATTGAATATAAAAATAGTACCCGAAGAGCTAAGCAAGGAGCAGGCAGAGGCCCTGTTCGCGCAGTGCCGCGATGCACTTGAAGGCATCATCGTTCCCGAGGGCTCTGATGCCGAGCATATCAGATCGGATCTGATCCTGCCTCAGGAGTGGCAGGGTATAGGCCTGAGCTGGCACGGTATCAGTCCCTGTCTGTCTGACAGCGGGCAGGTGGATATGATAGAGGCTGCGCAGGGCGAGGATCTGGAGCTTATGTGCCTTATGAGCCTGGGAGAATTCAGCAGCACTTACAGCTATGTATTCAAGGCGGACAAGCAGAATGCGGATCTGAGGCCGTCCCTTGTAAGAAGGGCATCCGAGCTGGGAGAGATTCTGGCGGAAAACAGCAGTGGCAGCAGTCTGAGCCTTCCGGAGGAATACAGAGGTGCTTCGCTTAGCTGGAGTCTTCCTTCAGAGGCTTCCTCCGTATGGATAATCTGCCTGGGGCTGTTTGCGGCCTTATGGCTTTATTTCAGCCGCTACGACGCAGGAGAAAAAGAGCTCAAGGCCCTTTGCGCACAGCTGTCCTCTGAGCTCCCGTCGGTGAGCATGCAGCTTGTTCTGCTGCTCAATTCGGGCCTTGTGACTGAAAAAGCGCTGGACGAGCTGGCAGCCATGAACAAGGACAAGGGCACGGTTTTTTTCAAGGCTTACGGCAGACTTTACGAGCTGAGCAAAACCTCTAACCGTTCGCTGGAGCAGCTGTTCTATGCCTTTGCGCGGAAGAGCGGAGACAGAGATCTTATAAGATTTGCGGCTATGATACACGATAATGCAAGTCACGGCAGCGAGCTGTCCGAAAAGCTGGAAAAGGAGAGGCAGCAGCTGCGCGGCAGCCGCATGAACAGCGCCAAGGCAAGGATCAAAGAAGCAGAGACCGCATTATGCTTTCCCCTGATGCTCTTAATGCTGTCACTTATAGCAGTTTCGGCAGCCCCAGCGCTGCTTGAAATGGGATAAAGAAAGGAGAAATATGAGATATCGCGAATTAAAGCCGGAAACCGGATTTGAGCTTTCCTTCGGGGAAAAGCTCAGACTCAGACTTGCAGATGAAGGCAGGTCAGGAATGGAAATGGTACAGGTGGCAATACTTATAGCCATAGCCGTCACCCTGGGCCTGATATTCAAAAATCAGATCGGAGCCTTTGTAAACAAGGTATTCGGAGATCTTATGGGTGCCAGCTTTTAATGAAGATCCGTCAGCCCCGGAGGGGGAGCGCAATAGTAGAAGCAGCTGTGATATTTCCTGTTGTGATACTTGTAATGCTCGGGATCATAAGAGCGTCCATGTTCCTCTATTCAGAGGTGAGGGAGGATTCCCTTCGGCACAGGCAGCAGCTAAATGAGGACATGGAGCAGCGGAGGTGGGCGGCTGAGGATATTATGCGCGGGAAATGGGTTCTGAAATGAAAAAGGGATTTGCTTCTGTATACATAGTACTGATATTGGGAAGCCTGGTCGCCTTTGTCATTCTTACCTGCGAGATCGCTTCGGGCTTTGCGGCAGGAAGCATTGCGGATAATCTTTGCATGCTTGCCGGAAGATCCGTGCTCAGTGAATTCGATCAGGATTTATACAGACGCTACGGCATATTTGCCCTGCGTTCTGACGGCCTGTTTCTCGAGGATATGTATTCGTATTATCTTCAGAACAGCCTGGGCAGCTATGATGGTTTTCTTGCCATGAGCTGCGAGGATGCGCTTATAGACACCGAAGGCTTTGCCGGACTGGATGCTTCCGCTCTGGAGCCTCAGATCATAGCCCTGGGCAAGCTATATGCCGCAAAGCACGCAGTGGATTCAGACGGCTTCGGATCCTTGGTCAGGGGCCTTATATCGGTAGGAAGCAAGGGTGTTGATACTGATCAGATTTCACAAATGCTGTCCGATTTGAAGGAGGAAGCCAGTCAGGAAGAGGAAGCAGCCTCGGAGGACTATACACAGGATCAAAACGAGTATGGAGAGGGAAGCCCCGAAAGCGCGGCTCAAAGCAAGGCGAAAAAGAAAAAATCCCAGATCTCATCTCTGAGGACAATATACGAATCCTCCCGACAGGCAGGGGAAGCCTGCGATGAGGACGGCGCGGAAATTCCGTCAGAATATGCTGCATCCCTGCCCTCGGCCCTGCTGGGAACAGGAAGCCGCAGTCTGCTTCTGCTTGCAGGAGGTCTGGCGGAGATTTCCGCAGACACCCTTTTTGCGGACGAATACCTGCTGGAGGCCTGCGGAAATATGACAGAGGGCAGAGACGGAGCTTATCTGAAATACCAATGTGAATATCTTCTGTTTGGAAAGCCTTCTGACCGGGAAAACGCAAAGTATTGTAAAAGCAGTATTTTCAGGCTCCGCACAGCCCTCAATACAGGTGCTCTGCTGGCTGATTCGAATAAGCTTTCAGCGCTCAGCGCTGCGGCGGCTCTGGGCTTTGGCCTGATCCCCAAGCCTGCTGCTGTCCTTATTCTGGCAGCAGCCTGGGGCGCGGCAGAAGCTGCGGCGGATGTGGATGAGCTGTTCTCCGGAGGCAGCGTGCCTTACATCAAGCTGTCCGGTGACTGGAGGATAAGCCTGGACAGTCTTCTGGAGGGCATTACAGAGGGGCATATTTCATCTGACGGACCGGATGAAAGTCCTGACAGCGCATGCGGAGATTATAAGGATTATCTTCGTATACTGCTTGCCATGGTCCCCGCAGACGAAAAAACGATTAGGCTTATGGATCTGATGCAGATGGACATGAATCTGGTTCTCGGAAGGGATCTGCAGTTCAGGGATTTTTGCTACGGATTCAACATATGCGCTGAGCTCGACAAGGAGGCTCATTTCGGAGGTTTTCTATTTGAGAGGATCAGACATGCAACTATCAGGCAAAGTCATTCATATCAATAAAAGAGGCTCTGTTATGGTCGATGCGGCTGTGTGCCTGCCTCTGTTTCTTATAGCCGCCTGCATACTCATGTCCATGATCGTGCAGATAGGGCTTGAGGAAAGTGTGGTCAGGGGAATGGTCCGGAGCAGTTCTGAAACCGTGCAGAGCATAAGCGCTCTTGAGGATTCCGAAGGCTTCGGCCTTGCGGGCGCGGCGGCATGGCAGCTTTACTGGACGCAGTATAAAAACAGCGAATGGACCGGTGAGCAGCCCTCGCTTGCTGCGCTTCCTGTAATATTCGGCGGCAGGGATCATACGGAGCATGGCTTTTGTATAGACAGCCTGGCGAGAGCAGAGGTCATCTTCAGCGGAAGCGTTCCTTCCTTTGGCATGGGGCCGGGCAGCAGAAGCTCAGAGAAGAGCCTGTACTTCAGACCTTTTACAGGAGCTTCTCAGGGCAACAGCTTTGAATATGACAGCGCAAGGGTATATGTGTTCCCAAAGGCGGGAGAGCGCTATCACAGCGCATCCTGCTATATACTGAAAGAGGGCGCCGTGGAGACCGTGCTCAGCAAGGAGCTGCGCGGAAAATACTCCGGCTGCAGGCTTTGAAACGCCTCTGAGCTTGCCGACGGTACGCCGGTATTCATTTTCTCTCAGGGCAGCAGCGTATATCACAGAAAAAGCTGCTCGTCTGTGAGTAAGAATTACATAAGCATGGGAAGAAGCGAGGCGCAGGCTCTGGGCTATACGCCCTGTCATATATGCGGAGGTGGTCTTTAATGAAAAATCACATGATCGAAAGAGTATATCCAGCAGACGAAATGCCTGCCTATGTGCAGAAGCTGGTGGTATCAGGAAATTGCAAAGCAATGCTGCGGGCCGGCTGCTTTGAGGACGACGGGGGAATGCTGCATTTTTGCTTTGACTGCAGCGGTGCGTCCGCCATGGCCGATGAGCTTCGGAACCGGGATACCATACTGCTGGATCAATACAAAAGGCTGCTCAAAATGATGGAGAAGATATGCGCCGCTCTCATCGAGGCCCAAAGTTATCTGATACCTCAGGAATATCTGGAGCTGGATCTTGACAGTATTTTTTTCTTCAGTCAGCCTTACAGGGCGGCCCTGCTGCCCGCCGATCCCGGCAGGTATGCCGATAATAAAGACGCAGGCCCGGGCAGCAGGCTCACAGATCTGCTTGAAGCCGCGGAGCGTGCTTTTCCCGGACTGGGCGCGGATGTGGCTGCCCGAAGGCTCGAGCAGGAGGCCTCTTTGTCGATTCCCGATCCGGCACGCATGAGGAGCCTGTTTGCCCTGTGGCTGTCAGAGATCAGCTGATTGCTCTTTTCATTGAAAGGCGGCTGTGCGAAGATACGAGCTGCAAGGAAGAATGCGTCAGTTGCGGATCTCTGTCAGTCCTCTATCCTTTCCATGGAAAAAGAGCTGCGAGGCTTCGCAGCTCTTTTGATGTTTGTGTCGCTTGATCGAGTTATTCCGCAGAGCCTACTGCTGAGGCTGTCTTCTTTGGGCTTTTCTCTTCTCTCTGCATTCCTTGCATCTCTTCGGTTCGTTGTCGAATCCCTTTTCCTTGTAGAATTCCTGTTCGCCAACTGTAAAGATGAATTCTTTACCGCAGTCCTGACAAATAAGTACTTTGTCTTCCATGTTCTTCTCCTTAATGTACCTGCGAAATATTAACTAATTGGATTATATATTTCAAAAAGTACTTTGTAAATCTGAATTTTAGTATAAAATGTAAATACAAAACTATTTCTGTCAGAGGGTTAAAATGATTCCGCTTTCAACAAGAATGAGGCCTGCAACCCTGGAAGATTTTGTTGGACAACAACATTTTTTATCCCGGGGATCATTGCTTTATAACTCTATTAAAAACAAAACTTTCGATTCCGCTATTTTCTTCGGTCCCTCGGGAACAGGAAAAACTACGCTGGCGAGGCTTATTGTCCGTGAAATGGACGCCGAGTTCTTCGAATTGAATGCCACGACCTGCGGGACCAAGGAGCTGAAAGAGGTGCTGGACGATGCCCGAATGCGTTCCATGGGTATAATGAAGCGCACGGTCTACCTTTATGTGGACGAATTTCACCGATGGAACAAGCTTCAGCAGGATTCTCTGCTTCAGGCCATAGAAGAGGGCGTGGTCAAATTCATAGGCAGCACCACGGAGAATCCTTACTTTGCCATAAACAATGCCATACTCAGCAGGGTCAGATCCATATATGAATTCAAGCCGCTGACCAAGGAAAACATCAGGCAGATACTTCAGAACGCCCTTGAGGACAACGAGCGGGGCCTGGGTGCCAGAAGCATTAAGTGCGAGGATGCCGCCCTGGATATGATAGCCGACCGTTCCGGCGGAGATGCCCGCATAGCCCTGGACACTCTGGGCTTTATTGCAGACAATATGAGCGGCAGCCTGCTGAGTCTGGAGCTTGCCGGAGAGGCCATGCAAAGGCAGACCTCGTTCTACGACAGGAGCGAGGACAAATACAATCTGCTTTCGGCGCTGCAAAAATCCCTTAGGGGCTCCGATCCGGACGCGGCAATTCATTACCTGGCAAGGCTGATCCAGGCCGATGCGGACATACTTACCATAGGCAGGCGCATTATGGTCTGTGCCGCCGAGGATGTGGGCATGGCCTATCCCCAGTGCGTAAGCATTGTGACATCCTGTGTACAGGCGGCTCAGATGGTGGGTTTTCCGGAGGCCCGTATTCCCCTGGCGCAGGCTGTGATACTCATAGCATCCTGCCCTAAGTCAAATGCCTGCAGCTCAGCCATAGATATGGCGCTTTCAGATCTTAGGACAAAGCGCATAGACGATGTTCCCGACCACCTTAAGGATACCCACTATTCCGGCGCCAAGGACAGGGGGCTGGGCATAGGCTACAAGTATCCCCATGCCTTCGGCGGATATGTTCGCCAGCAGTATCTTCCGGATAATCTCTACAAGGCCGGCGTGCATTACTACATGCCCACGGAAAACGGAAATGAGGCGGCTTTCAGGAACTATCTGGAGGGGATCAGGAATCTTGACGACCTGACAGGCAGCAGCAATCCCGCCAAAAAGAATCCCAGAAACTGAGATACATTCAGATCCGGTACCCGCAAGCGCCTTAAAGCATCGATCCTACGGTATACAGATGAAAAACCGCTGCGCATATTCATATTAAAGATCAAAGGATCAGAATATCCCGGGCAGCCATCGCCCGGGCCCCACATTGAAGATAAAATGCACACAAAACACACAATAACCCTTGCAGAGCATGCAGGCTTCTGCTTCGGGGTCAGCAACGCCGTAAGGACGGCCTACGAAAAGACAGCTGAATCAAAGGCTTCGGGACTAAGGCTTTACTGTCTCGGAGAGCTCATCCATAACAGCTCCGTAATAGAAGAGCTGGAAGCTGCAGGACTCACCACCGTAAACAGCATAGAGGACGTGCCCGAGGGCTCGCGATGCCTTATCAGGGCTCACGGCGAGCCTGATGTCACCTACGCAAAGGCGGCGCGCAGAAATATCGAGCTCATCGACGCCACATGCCCCTTTGTTTACCGCATACATAAGATCGCCGCAGAGGCGGCCGAAAGGGGCCGCTACTTTGCAGTTGTGGGGAGCGCCGAGCATCCGGAGGTCATAGGTATACTGGGCAGTACTGATATGGGCATAGGAGCCGTTTACAGCGCTTCTGAGGCCCGGAAGCTGGCGCTTGAGTACAAAGACCTGCCCGTGACTCTTGCGGCCCAGACGACCATTACAGGGACCAAATTCGAGGAATGCTCGCAGGTATTCCGGGAGATATGCACGGATCTTGAAATCGAAAATACGATTTGCCGCGCAACCAGAGATCGTCAGGAATCCGCGGCAGAGCTTGCCCGGAAATCGGATTTCATGGTCGTGATAGGTGATAAAAGCTCCTCCAATTCACGAAAGCTCTTCGATATATGCTCGGCGCTGTGTCCGTCCGCTGTTTTCGCTGAAAGAAGTTCGGATTTAGACTTGCAAGTTTGCCGAAAGTATAATAATATAGGCGTTGCGGCGAGTGCCTCGGCACCCGAACGTATAATTAAGGAGGTTATTGCCAACATGAGTGAATTATTCACTGAAGATCTGCAGAATGCAGAAAATGAAATGGCCGCTTACATGGATGAGATCGAAAAGGCTCTCAAGCTCCCCGGCAGAGGAGAAGTTGTAACCGGCAGCGCTGTGCAGGTCACCAAGGACTACGTAGTTGTAAACCTGGGCTGCAAGAAAGACGGAATGATGCCCAAGTCCGAAACTGCGCTCGAAGAAGGTCAGGAGCTGACTGATCTCTTCAAAGAAGGAGACGAGATCCAGGCAAAGGTCGTCAAGACCGATGACGGAGACGGAAACATCCTTCTCTCTAACAAGAGACTCCAGTCCGGAGAAAACTGGGAGGAAATCAATGCTTTCCTGGACAGCAAGGAAGTCGTAAATGTAACCGTCGTAAGAGAGGTCAAGGGCGGCGTCATTGCGAACTACAAAGAAGTATCCGGCTTTATCCCCATGTCTCAGCTTGCCGACCACTATGTGGAACCCGAAGCTGTATCCGAGTTCATCGGAAAGACACTGCCTGTAAAGGTAACAAGAGTAGATGCCAAGAGGAACAAGGCTGTATTCTCTCACAAGGCATTCCTTACCGAAGAAAAGAACAAGAAGATTGCGGAAATCTGGGATACCCTGAACGTAGGCGATGTTGTTGAAGGTAAGGTCATGAGATTCACCGACTACGGCGCATTCGTAGACATCGGCGGAATCGACGGTCTGCTGCACATCTCCGAGATCTCCTGGGGCAAGCTTAAGCATCCGCAGGAAGCTCTGGAAATCGGTCAGGTCGTTCAGGTCAAGATCCTGAGCATGAACGCCGAAAAGGGAAAGATCTCCCTGGGCATGAAACAGAACACCCCCGAACCCTGGTCTGTAATCGATGACGAGTATCAGATCGGCCAGGTCATCACCGGCAAGGTAGTTCAGATCAAGGAATACGGCGCATTCGTGGAAATCGCTCCCGGACTTGACGGTCTGGTACATATTTCCGAGATCGTTCACAAGAGAGTGAACAAGGTCTCCGACGAGCTGGAGATCGGTCAGGTCGTTCAGGCTAAGATCCTGGAGATCGACAAGGAAAGAAAGAGAATCTCCCTCAGCATCAAGGCATGCATAGAAGCACCCGCTGAAGAAGAAGCTCCCGCAGAAGCTGCAGAAGCTGAAACTGAAACAGAAGCAGAATAGCAGTATTGCCTTAAGGCGAGCTCCCCAAAGGAGCTCGCCTTTTTGTATGCAACAGGGTACACAGGGGGACACAGGGGGACGGTTCTTCTGTGTCATTGGTGATCAGGGGCTTATGTACTTAGAGACTTATAGGACAGAATGCATTGGTAAAAAAGCTTGTAGATGCCTGAAATTTCAAGCTGCTCTACACTAAAAGCTGTTTGAAGGAGCTTTGAAGACTGTCAAAAGGGTGAAAGCCCGGACAATCAAAAACGCCCGTTGTTTGATGGGCGTCTTGGTCATTTGAGCGTTTTCAGAGACGGTTCTTCGAGAGCACAGAAGAACCGTCCCCCTGTGTCCCCCTGTGTAACCTTGTGTTTTAATACGGGTCGCTGTAGGCTCCGGGGGACACTCCGTGCTTGTAGATGGACTCAAAGATCTCCAGTATGCCGTCTTCCTGCTGACCGTAGCGCCAGCAGCAGGTACCGGCTAGCTTGTAGTAGTAGACATAACTGAGCCTGTTGGCAATGGATCTGCTGTCCTCGAGCCAGGATACAAATCTGCCGTCGGCATTGGAATATTCAACATAATACTGACCGTCTTCCGGCTTCCATACAGGCTGGGCACCGGATTCCTCGACCTTGGTCCTGGTGCTGATCATGGTGTAGCTGCCCACCGACAGCTTTCTTCCGGCATCATCCACCCTCCATATTCTTGTGTAGAAGGGTACTCCCATCAGAATCTTTTCGGCGGGGACACTTTCCAGTAGCTTTTCTATCTGAGATGTATACCAGCCCTGGGATGACACGGATCCGGGCACGCTGCTTCCGCTGTAGTGCTCGTCGTAGGTCATTACACAGATATAATCGCAAAGCCTGCCCAGCTCTTCGAACTGATATCTCTGGGCATTGTCCGGAGTGGGAACATAGGTGGATACAGACAGCACCAGTCCGAGCCTGTCGCAGTATTCGGAAAGTTCGGCTATAAAGGCCGTCATTCCGTCTCCGTCGGTGGTCCGCAGGTCTTCGTAATCCACATTGATTCCGTCCACATCGTACATGCAGGCGTAGAGCAGATACTGCGCCACAGTGCGGTTGCGCAGTGCCTCATCTGCAAACACCTTGGTAGTGTAATTTGTCGAGCCTGTGGCGGTCATGTTGTTGTTTATGGTGCACCAGACCTTGAAGCCCCTCTGATGGGCAAGCTCCACATAGCCTTTATCGCCCCAGTTACGTACTTCGCCGCCGGCTTCCACAAGCTGACTGAACCATACCGGCGCCACCACGTCTATGCCGCCGTTTTTCTCAGGCGGAAGGGCCGTGACGCCCGTTGTGTTGGGAGATACCCAGACCATGTTGAATTTGCCTGCGGGTATGTTTTTTTTGCTGTAGTTGTAAATATAATCAGATTCAAGCTCTGAGTCATCCAGCATGCGCATATCGCTTTTAAGTATCCAGCAGCTTTCTCCGGCATAGGTCCGGATCTTATAGAAATTTCCGGATTGCCCGGTGATGACGGCCCTGGTCCCCTTTGCAAGGGTCAGATCGCTGCCCGAGCCGTCGGAAAGGGCACCTGCTGCAGGGGCGTCAGCCTTTGTTATCTCTCCGGCCTTCTGACTGCTCTTCAGGTCGGTAAGGCGGACTGTCACATCTCCGTCGTAATGGTAGGCAAGCTTAACAAGCTGGGAGACTACATTCAGCGAGATATACTTTTTGCCCTCTATGTTTTTGAGCGGAATGTAGCATTCCCCGGCGTACTTGCGTATATACCCGGTGGTGTATTCATCGCCGATGAGCATATCCATTTCCGCAGGATAAAACTTAAGCTTGTTTACATCCGTGTCTATGATCAGGCCGTCGGTTTCCCCGTATTTCTTCAGGCTCTCCACACTGATGTAAACATTCCCCTTGATGGTGACAGCCTGCTCGGGGCAGAGCTGCCCATTATAATACTGCTCGCAGTAATTATACTCGTCGAGCGGTGCGGCCGCGCTTGCAGCGGCAGTGCCGAGAACAAAAATGCACAGCACCAATGTTAAAATCTTCTTAATACCCATGGATAAATTATATTATGAATAACGCTGATAATCAAGCTATGGTATAATCAACGGCAGGGCAGTATCTGCCTGCGCCCCGGATCGGACAGGTTTTTATGCTCTGTCTGGTCTTCCCGAAAACAAAGCCCGGGGCTGCTGTATACGGCAAAATCCGGCCGAAAGGCAGAAGGCTTACCGGACTGTCACCCGTGCCCCGGAGCACGATCATTTGAACGGAGCATTATTTGAAAGTTTTTGCGATAGGCGATCTGCATCTTTCTTTCGGAGAAAATGTGGACAAACCCATGGATATATACGGAGATGCCTGGAAGGACTACGAACAGCGCCTTGCAGAGAGTTGGTGCGCCCTTGTAAGCCCTGAGGATCTGGTGATAATACCAGGAGACATAAGCTGGGGCATGCATCTTGAGGACGCTATGGCTGATCTTGCCTGGGTGGACGCTCTTCCGGGCAAAAAGCTCCTTCTGAGGGGAAATCACGATCTCTGGTGGTCCAGCATGGCAAAAATGCGGGGGCTTTTCGGCAGCATAGAGTTTATCCAAAACGACGCATATCTTGGGGACGGCTTTGCGGTCATTGGCTCCAGGGGCTGGTTGTGCCCCGAAGACAGTGCTTTTTCTGAGGCGACCGACCGCAAGGTCTATGATCGTGAGTGTATGCGCCTGAGCATGTCTTTGTCGGACCTGCACGCCCGGTGCAGGCAGCAGGGCATAGCCTCAGATGATCTGTTCATTATCGGAGCAATGCATTTTCCCCCCTGCAGCGATAAGCAGCACCCGTCGAAATTTACGGATTTTTTTGCATCCGCAGGTGCCGGGCTGGTGGTCTACGGCCATCTTCACGGAGCCATGGCATTCAGGAATGCCCCCGAGGGCAGCCTTCAGAAGGTGGAGTACCGGCTCTGCTCGCTTGATAAGCTGAACTGCATTCCCCGGCTGCTCTGGGAGAGTCCACGGCAGTGAAACATTACGTAACATTATTCTCAATAATGGATAATTCCCCTTGACATTGCCGCGGCATAATACTATACTAACTTGTGTCGTCTGAAAACGACGTGTATTCCGGAGTAGCTCAATGGCGGAGCAATCGGCTGTTAACCGAAAGGTTGTGGGTTCGAGCCCCACCTCCGGAGCCAACTGATCAAGAGGCGAGGCGATCCTCGCCTTTTGAATCCAAAGTCAAGAACAGGAGAATATGCCGGGATGGCGGAATTGGCAGACGCAGGGGACTTAAAATCCCCCGGTAGCAATATCGTACCGGTTCGACCCCGGTTCTCGGCACCAATATCATCGCGGGGTAGAGCAGTGGCAGCTCGTCGGGCTCATAACCCGGAGGTCGGAGGTTCAAATCCTCCCCCCGCAACCAATACCTTCCCACAACCTTCGTTGTGGGTTTTCTTATTTTCTTCCAGAAGTCTGTACAATACGGATTGAACTTCTGCCGTTTGATCCTTATAGACTACCATGAACTGTATGATTTTGGTGAGAACTACTCTACTGAATTGCTTGGAACAACCGGAAAAATGTTTTACATTGAAAATGTTTCATTTGATAATAATGGTGTTCCAACAATTTTCATAACCGAATCGGAGGAAAATGATAATGGAGTTCGACTTTACAACGAAACTGATGCTGACGGAATTGCTTCAACAGAGTTACGACAACCCGGATCTCGGTCACAGGGCACAATGCAGCGACTGTCTGAATTGGAACAAGGGGACACCGACTTGCAAGGCGTATCCGAACGGAATACCGAGAGAGATATTGACGAACAAAGTGGATCACAAGAATCCATACAAGGGGGACAACGGAATACACTTTCAGGAAAAGTAAGTACAACTCCTCCTCCAAACATGACACGGGAGCAGTTTGAAGAATGGCAAAAAGGTCTTAAACAGCAGGTTGAGACCACTATGTCTCAGGCGCTCAGCGGAGAAAAGAAGAAGACAACGAGTAAATCAATAAATACGACAAAGACTTCTTCCGAAAGCAGTGGAGAAACTTCCGAGACTGTGAAAAAGGGAAATGGAACGGCAACAAAAAAGACGAGAACAAAATCACAGTTAAGCCAAGCTCTCAGTGAAGCAAAGAACGACTTCCCTGAACAGTTTGCGGCATTGATGGATTTACTTGACAGTGCGGTAGAAGACGGAACCATCAATTTTGTTGATGATTCCCACGTATCAAGTGATGAAAATGTTGATTTCTTTGCAATCAACACAAAGGCCAAGAACACCAACAGCTCTTCACAGCTTGCTATGATTGCACAGCTTTACGTGAAGAATAAAAGAAGGACCTTGAGCTCTTGTGAACTCATGGTCCTCCTTTGTTTTTAGAGGCTACTTTTTTCACAGCCCCCTTTTTTTCTTTGTGCCTTGCCATCACACAGTCGGCGTATGGAGACTTGCGGGAAGTTCTTGCGGGAAGTTTATTGTTCCTCATCGTCGCAATATAGCGAAATGTATACGAATAAAACACGAAATACTTACGAAAAGCTATTGCTTTTTTCGTAAAAGTGCCGTATTCTAATAGCGAGGTGATGATAATGACTATTAAAGAATTAAGAATATCCAAAGGATTGAGTCAGAGTGAATGTGCCAAATTCCTCGGTATGTCTACGAGAAATTATCAGAACTATGAAAACGATCCAAACAAAGCCAATACCGCAAAATATAATGCTATTTTTCAGAAACTCGAAAAGTACGGGGTTACCATTCCGGCGGTTGATTTAGTCGGAACGGTCAATGAGTTTCACACAAATGTTGTTGTAAGTGCCAACCTTAAGACTCTCACACGAATAGTTTCCAAATACAAAAAGAGGGACTGCTTTAAACTTCTCAAGAAGTTTATTACAAAAGATATTGACGGTAAAATTGCTATTCTCTATGGCTTGCGAAGAACCGGAAAAACAACACTGTTATTTCAGA
>JAZRXE010000085.1:0-12683 GCA_045600065.1 Anaerovoracaceae bacterium | reverse complement strand
TAACGAATCTCATTGAAGGTTCTGACGAAATTGCCGACACAGGCAAAGGAAAGGATGAAAGCAAATGAAAGCTGTCATCTACGCACGATATTCGTCTGACAGCCAGCGAGAAGAATCCATAGAAGGACAGATTCGAGAGTGTACCGAATATGCAAACCGCAACGGTATGACCATTCTCCGCAGCTATATCGACCGTGCCCTATCCGCAAGAACAGCTGACCGCCCTGAGTTTCAGAACATGATATTATACGTTATCGCACATATTCAATGAAGCACTGCAGCGCTTTCTGAGGTCGAAAATCAATGTGCGTCAGCCTGACTGTCCGGCTGGTATTTCCGGGAGAATAATAAAACGCAGCATATCAAAGCAAGGAACAGTGGGCCATCCTCTGCAGCCATGCATGCAAAAAAAGGATCTTGCGCCCCTGCGGGCACCAGGTCCTCCCTTTATTGATTTCTTATTGCATAGAAGACAGAGAACCGTCCCCTGTGTCAGTGCACAAGAGAACCGTCCCCTTGTGTTCCCCTGTGTCCCGGCCCCCGTGACATTATCCGCGCGGTGTGATACAATGGTTTTGTATAGTTACATTTACGAAAGGCGGAAAAATTATGAAGGAAATGGTCAAAGAACTGGCTGCAGGCTACAAGGACCTGCAGATAGAATTCTACAAGTATCTCCATATGCATCCCGAGCTGTCCTTCGAGGAATATGAAACCAGCAGGTTTATCAAAGAAAAGCTGGCAGAGTACGGCATTCCCCTTATGGAAGGCATCAGCGGCACCAGTGTGGTGGGAATACTGGAAGGCAGCGAACCCGGCCCCACAGTGGCATTCAGAGCAGACTTCGATGCCCTTCCCGTGCAGGAGGCAACCGATCTGGAATACAAGTCCACGGTTCCCGGCGTCATGCACGCCTGCGGCCATGACTGCCACGCAGCGACCCTGCTGTGCTTTGCAAAGCTGCTCTCAGAGCATAAAGAACTGGTAAAGGGCAAGGTCAAGTTCCTCTTCCAGGCTGCCGAAGAAAAGCTGCCCGGAGGCGCTCTGGCCCTGTGCAATGACGGCGCTGTAGACGACTGTGATGTAGTTTACGGCTTCCACAGCAACGGTATGAACCCCAGGGGGCAGATCACCGTAAATATCGGCCCCAACTCCGCGGACATCGCCGTTTACCAGGTGACCGTCCACGGCAAGGGCGGACACGGAAGCTCTCCCCAGGCCTGCCTGAACCCCGTTCCCGTTGCCTGCATGATAGCCACAGCCATCAATCAGGCTCTTGCAGAGAAGGTTAGTCCCCTGGAAAAGGCAGTGCTCACAGTTGCCTACTTCAAGAATCAGGGCGGCAATTATCCAAACATCATAGATTCTGATGTAGTATTCGGCGGCAATCTGCGGACCTTCAACCACGAGATGACCGTAGAGCTGCTGGGCAAGCTGGAGAAAATGGCAACCGGCATGGCCGAGGCCTACGGTATGACCGCGGAGTTCTACTCCGAGATAGGCTACCACGCCACCATCAACCACGAAAGAGAATCCCTGATCGTGCGCTCTGCCGTAGAGGCAATGGGCTATGAATGGATCACCACCGAACCCAACCTGGGTGGCGAGGACTTCTCTTATTATCTGGAAAAGAAGCCCGGCAGCTACTTCAACATTGCCATGAACGATCCCGAAAAGAACCCCAACCCCTCTCCCAACCACAGCAAGGATATGAAGCTGGATCTGGACAGCCTGATCATCGGTCTGGAGATGGAGCTGGCCGTCTACCTGAAGGAGCTGGAAGCAAGAGCCTAAACCCCGCAGAAGCTGCTGTCTGACGGCATATTTCCGTCAGTGCTGCGCAGACATATTAAAAGTGCAAAAACACGCAAGGAGTCGTAAACATATCCGGTTTTACGGCTCCTTTTGTAGTGCACAATGCATCGGGCAGTGTTTGCGCGGTATATACTTCTGCCGGCAGTTAGCAAAGGATATCCGCTCCGGCGTTATCCGGCGCCGGTGCCCCAGGAAGAAAGTCTGAAACCTTTTTGACGAGGCTGAAGTGTATTATGTAAGGATTACCGAAAATATCAGCGCTTTCGGCTTTATCATTGAGCGCGTCTGTGGTATCTTTAGGTTATTAAGATTATTAAACGCATTTCAATCATTGATATATAAAAAGGAGTACGCATGCCCAAATTAAACGATTCCGGAGATCGTACATATTCCAATGGTGCTACAAACGCATCATTGACAATGGCAAACGATAAAATACGAGAAGCACTGTCATCGCCTGATGCCCCGAAGCATATATCTCCTGCCGAAAACAGCTCCGGCAGAGACATACTCTCACCGGAAGAATATGAATACGTGGCAGAGCATGCAGAAGAAATGACAGAAGAGCTCAGCCGGGATATCATAACGCCGCCCAGTGAAAGGCACAGCCCTGAACAGATAGAGCTCATCGGTAAAGAGATCAGCAAGGATTACAAGCCCCGTTCCAACTCCGAGATCGTTCAGAAACTGATAATCAACGATAATGTTCAGAGGAACTACACCCGTTTGATCGTCGAACGTTCCATGGCTGTCAATCTGATAAACAGCTCGGAACCTGCACTCAACAGGACACATCAGGCTCTTATCATACCCAAGATCGATCAAGAATCACTGGAAGAGAACCAGCGGATAAAGAGGACGCTGACAGAGGGCTCCGCTCAGGAACAGAAAGACCTGATCATGAGCAGACTGACTGATATTGCTGACGCGGGGATCCCCGATGTCGATTACATGGATGACCGGGCGCTGGCAGAAAACATCGGAGCCTTCAGCCAGATCCTGCTCATCGCTCCGGAGATCGAAAACCTGAAAAATATTCTGACTACGGATCACGGGGTCGATTTCAGCAGCGAAGAAAACAAGGCTCTCAATGACAAGCTGGATTGCCTGACAGATCTGGGCTATATCGTGCGCTACAGGGTAGATGTTATTTCACATCCGTTTTACAGCCAATTCAATTTTGAAAGCATTCGGGATAAAGTAACAGACAGGGGATTGACAAATGATCAAGGTGAAAACTTTGATTATATGAGGTTAACCGAAGAAACCGAATTGCCGTATATCCACAGCGTAAGCGGGGTGCTCAATCAATACACGGAGATGATCGAGCTTTACAGCAATAAGAACTGCCCTCTCACAGATACATCCCTCCGTCCGGAAGAACGAGAAGCCGCCTATGCACAATGGAAGGCCAAACTGCCCCGGACGGAGCAGCTGCTTGACAACATCAACATTATCAATGATATACTGCACGATGCAGAGGAGCTTCCCGTGGAGCAGCGCCAGATTCGGCTGCCCCTTGATCGCATAGAACATTACATCAGCGATCAGCGCATCGATCTGCAGCGCCGCATGCAGGCTCAGACGGAGCGGTACAAGAATGTGCCCCAGGCGGATGTTCCGGAAGTGTACAGCCGAATCATGCATACGCTGTACGACAAATCCGGGACTCCCGAGGCGGAAAGCAAAAACAAAGCCATCACAGATCAGATCAATGCCACATCGGAAGAGGGCTATGCCTTCCGTAAAAAGCTTTATGTGGATTCGATCAACAAAGCCCGGACTATGGATGCTTCGGATGTGGACATTTCCAAGGGCATAGATGCCCTGGCGGAAGCTTATCTGAAGGATCCGGAGGCATACGAGGTGGCCCCCAACCTGCAGGATATGCTGCAGAAGTCGGAAAGCTCTCTCGGCTTTACCCTTGACGAAGATGTCAAAGACAATGTCAAAAAGACCGTTGACAAGGGTGTCGCCCTCGGCGGTAAGGGACTTACGGCGAAAAATGTATTCAAAAGCGAGTTCTGTCTCAGCGTCCCCTTCGAGGATCTGAGCAAGGAACAGCTGCAGGTACTGCTGATGAACGTGGACGAGCTGGCAGACCGCATGACCCTGGACGAAGACCAGAAACAGGATTTAAAGTCTCTCCTTCAGTATCAGACCTCCCTGGATCTTATCAAGCCTTATCAGGAGCCCGGAGAATACAGCCTGGACGAATCCGGCATTGTCGATATCAAGCCGGATATCCATACTCTGGCAGGAGCCTTAGCCGCTGTCTGCGACGGCATGCTGGATTACAGGAAATCATTGCCTCAGTCGGAGATCGTTGATAATTCCCCCAGAGAGGCGGCCATGGCAAGCGCTGCGGGCAAAGCCATGGATCTTCTGCACAAGCTTGACGGCCAGGCTGCAGACCCTCAGGCAGCCCAGGATCTGCGAAAAGCTATCGCCGGCGTTACCGCAGCCGGCAGCCAGTATCTTAACGAGCTGAAAAAAAACTCCGACCCCGCCAAGCAGGGTCTTATCGATACGGTGGAAAATGCTCTGCTGATGACCAAGGGCGCAGCGGGAAGCACTCTGCTGTTCAATACATTCATAGAGAATTACAACCAAGATCCTCAGAAAGTCAATGATCTGTCGGCAGAAACAAAGGAATACATCGACGCCATACTGCCCGGGCAGGCAAAGGGCTGGAAGATCGATATCCTGCCCGACGATCACAACGAAGCCGCTTACAACCTGATCGTTGAAAAGGATGTGGATCCCCGGAGCAAGACCATCACCGTGAACAGACGGATCGCCGGTTTTATCGAAGAAGCCGGACTGAGCGCCGACGATCTGGTCAATTTGGCGGAGAGCCGCGGGCTGTCGGCCGTGGAGTATCTGAACCTGATGGTATCGGAGAACCTGGCAGGAGACCGTGCCCTGGACGAAACCAGAGAAAAGCTCCGGGAAGAAGCCTTGATAAACTCCAGGCCCGAGTCTGCCCGCAAAGGAGCTCTCGAGCAGAATACGGAAAGCCCTCAGGCTGCCGAAGACCAGGCAAAAAAGACCTCGATCGAATTCAAGACTCTGGGCGATCTGGAACGATTCCTGGAGCCGCTGACAGATCCGCAGAACCCCATGGCAAAGGTCGGGCCGGACGATATGGACAACCTGGTAAACGCGTTCAGGTTCTGCAACAAGCTTGCAGCGGATTCCTACGGATCCGATATGTACAAGTGTTATCAGTCCGGAGAGCTGCTTCAGAAGGCGGGCAAACTTATATCGGATGTGCTGACGGAGAATCCCACAGATAAGCCTGTGCTGAATTCGAAGGATATATCCGCTGCCAAGACGACGCTGAAAATGCACAGGTATTCGGCAGAGAAGATGAAGGCAGAGACCTCCGTGACCCCCAAAGAAGCCAAGAATACCATTGCCAGGATCGACGAACAGATCAAAGGCAGGGGCTTTGTCAAATAATACTGCAGCACCCCGGATACTTGTCCGGGGTGCTTTTATTGTCAGTACATCGTTCTGCCAAACAGACCAGGCCGCATTTCTGTGTGACCGGGCGCCGGAGCCTTGACCCTGCTGTGCCTTGAGGCGCAGGATCTAAAGCTTGTAAAGCTGAGAATACTTGTCCTGTATGTATCGGATGTAATGCTTTGCACTCAGCTCCTGCCCGTCCATCATCCGCAGAAGCTCTGTGGGCTGATACAAGCCACCGTGCCGGTGGAGCTTGTCTTTGAGCCAGCCTGTGACGCCCAGCATCTGCCCCCGGCTCACCTGCTCGAACATATCGGGCATATCCGCCAGCATGGCGTTGTAGATGTGGCCGTCGTAGAAATTGCCCAACACATAGGTCTGGAAGTAACCGATGTAGCCGCTGGACCAGTGCATGTCCTGAAGCACGCCCTCAGAATCGCTCTCCGGGACTATGCCCAGGTATTCTTTGCTCTTTTCGTTCCAGTAATGGGGCAACTCGGCAAAGCTGATATCTCCGTCGAAGAGCAGCTTTTCAAGCTCGTAGCGCATAATGATATGCAGATTGTAGGTAAGCTCGTCGGATCTGAGCCTGTTCGCGGAAAAATGAAGGCTGTTCAGGTCCGTGCAGAATTCCTCGGGGCTGAAGCGCTTCAGCTCAGGGAAGTACTTTGCCGCCAGAGGCAGGGCAAATTCCCAGAAGGCGGGGCTGCGGCCTATGACATTTTCCATGTAGCGGGACTGTGCCTCGTTCATACCCGCGCCCACCATGTGCTCCAGGGTGGTATAGCGCAGGGAAGGATCGCACTGTTGACCGGTCAGAGCGTGACCGCCCTCGTGCATGCAGGAGCACAGCGCCAGGGTAAAGTCCTCTTTGTGGAAGGATGTGGTCAGGCGTATATCGTTGATATCGTTGCCCGTGGTGTAGGGATGGGCGCTCACATCCATGCGTCCCCTGCCGAAATCGAAGCCTATGCTCCGGAGCACCTCTGTGCAGAGCTGAGCCTGCCTGTCTGTGGGATAATCGCCCAGATAGGCGGAGCCGTCGGGCTTAACGGAGGATGACTTTATCGTTTCCAGGAACGGAAGCTCGAAGGCCTTGAGCTCGTCAAAGAGCTCATCCATCTTCTGCCTGGTGATGCCGGGCTCCCATTCGTCCATCAGACCGCTGAGGGGGTCTTTCTCCCAGCCGTGACAGGCGGCCAGGCGCTTAAGGTAATCGAATTCCTTTTCCATCCACGGAGCCAGGCTGGCATAGTCGTTTTCTTTTCGGGCCTGCTGCCAGACCATTTCGCACTTGAGATTGTGGGCGGAATAGTCCATATAAAGCCTGGGGTCTATCTCTGCCTGATAGCTGTATTTCTTGCGAAAGCTCTTTACCATGGCGGCAAGCACCGGATCTTCCGTATCCTGCTGCTCAAGAGTGCTCAGAAGCTCGTCCATGCGGGGGCCGGTGACCCTTTTCATGATCTCGCCTGAGAGAAAACCTATGGAATCTCCCCTGTAGCCTGCGGCGTCCGCCGGAAGGTTGACCCTCATATCCCAGGACAGGGTATTTCTGATGTTGTCCAGAAAGTCGATTTCTTTCACCAGTTCTCTGAACTGCTGTTCTGCTTGTTTGTATTCCATGCTGTGCGGAGAAGACCCGCAGACCGGGCATACGGGCTGATAGCCTTTATTGTAATCCCTGCTGCGTGAAGAAAACTCCGTCCTCCTTTCAAATAATATGTCACTAATGGTGCCTTTGTGTTATTATACTGCATGTGGTAAAAAAGTGCAGTAATTGCACTTCGAAGAAAGCATCGATACTATGAACCCTGACGACAAAAACCTGCTCGGCTACACGGAGGCTGAATACGAGACCTTCAGCTCTTTTGCCTGGCGATACCTGATAATGTTCTCGCTCCTGTACATGAGCATTTACTGCTGCAGGCTGAACCTGTCCAACGCTTCGGCGCTGATGATAGAGCAGCTGGGCTTTACCAAGGCAGACATAGGGGTGCTGACCTCCGTGCTCTTTTGGACCTACGGACTTGGTCAGCTGGTCAACGGCAGGCTCTGCGAGCTGCTGGGAACTCACAGGTTCGTGATACTGGCTGTGCTGTTTTCCTGCGGGGCAAACCTGGTCATGGGAACGGTATCATCCTTTAAGGCAATGATGATCATCTGGGCGCTGAACGGCTTTTTCCAGTCCATGGCCTGGACGCCGGGGATGTCCATGCTCACAAAATGGTGGCCCAAAAGCCGCAGAGGCTTTGCCACGGGTTTTGCCCACGCCTTCTCGGGCTTCGGACAGGCCTGCGCCACCGTGAGCGTTGCCCTGGCATTCAATATCCTGCCGGACAAGGGCTGGAGGTCTGCCTTTTTGCTGCCTCCGCTGCTGCCCATGGTGATGCTGTTGCTGTACATGGTCATCGCAAAACCCTATCCTTCCGCCGCAGGGCTTGGGGATTACAAGGAAGAGGAGGAATCCGCAGGCACAGCCGATGTTAAGTCTGCGGATGACGCAAAAACGGCTTGCCATGAAAAGGCGTCCAATACAATGTCCGTGGCTTCCCCGAGCACAGATGACGGAGCCTCGGCATACGAAAACGATGGCCTCCATAGAACGGCAACCTGGCAGCTTTCCAAGGCGGCTACCGAAAAAATCGGACAGCTTTCCGGAACACAGACGGAAGAATCCGGACAGCTTTCCAAGACAAGAAACGCGATATATCCGTACATCTACCTGCTTTCCAACCGCAAATATCTGGCCTGGTGTTTCATAGCATTTTTGTCCGGGCTGGCAAGATACGGCCTCACAACCTGGGTCCCGCTGTATTTTGTGGAGGAATTCGGCATAGATATTACCGCCGGACTGCTGCAGTCTTTGGCCCTGCCTGCAGGCATGGGCATCGGCACACTGATCGTGCCCTGGCTCACGGACAAGTATTGCCCGGATGACAGGCTGCCTGCCGTGGTGATCTCTGCCATAGGCGGAGCCGCGTCCATTGCCGTATTCACAAAGGCAGACCCCTGCACCGATTCCGGGCTGCTGATAATAGAGCTGATGCTTTTTGCAGCGGGCTTTTGCATCTATGCTGTCAACGGCACGGCCGGCACCTACGCAACTGACATAGGCGACAGGCAGTACAGCGGAACAAGCACAGGGATCGTCAATTTCAGCGCCTACATGGGTGCAGCCATTCAGTCGGCTGTCTACGGGGCTTTGGCAGAGAGCCTGGGCTGGAACATGGTATTCGTGTCCATGCCCCTGTTCTGCGGGCTCATATCCCTGCTGGGCGTGCTTAACAAAAACAAATGACCCATATCCGCCGGATCGGGCGAAGCTGTCTGATCCAATTCAGGCATTATCATGTAAAGAAAAATGGTAAAGAAAAATGAAAGATTCAGAAAATAACAGTTTACAAAGCACTGGCAGACTGAAAAGACTCTGGGATTATTTCACCCCCTATGAGCGCTGCTGGTACATCTGCGTGCTGATACTGGCAGGCATTTTCGCTGTGCTGTTCCCCGAAGAAGATGTCAACGGGGTCCACGGAGAGCTGATCATGGCTCTGTATCTGGCAGACACCTTCCTGAACGTCACATGCGAGCTTCTGATCTCCAAGCAGAGCAAATGGAACTTTATAGTATCCGTATTCATAGAGCTGACGGAGATCTGCATCTTCGTGCTGCTTTCTTACCGCTTTGCCACCATGCTTACCACACTGTTCTTCTGGCTGCCCATAGATATAATCAGCTTTTTATCCTGGCGCAAGCATCCTGATGAGCAGAAAAAAGAACTTACCCAGGTTCGCAGCCTTACGGGCTGGCAGCATGTTGCAGTCGTAGCAGGCATCGTGGTCTGGACCGTGGTGATCGGGACCATAATGTGCTATGTAACCGAGAATATAACCGTGACCACCCTCTTCGAAGGGCGCAGGGATGTGGAGATTATAGTCTGCTATCTGGATGCCATGATCTCGGCTCTGGACATTGCCAACGGAACCTTTATACTGCTGCGCTACCGCGAGCAGTGGATAGCCTGGTATCTTGAGGTCATCCTGGACGCCGCGGCTCTGATACTGGCCGGCCAGTACGCCCTGCTGGTGCTCACTGCCGCCTACCTGACCAACACCACCTACGGCTACATTAAATGGAGCCGCTACGCCAAAGAGCACAAGGGAGCACAGGGAACACAAGGGGACGGTTCTTCTGTGCATTCTAAGTAATGGGAAGATTATTTCTCAGTCTCGCTGTTTTGAGGCGTACTGACCTTCGGAATGTGCTCACAAATGAAATCAAATAGTGTTCACAAATCGAGAAAAAGGCAACCCGGTGACCGCTAAAGCGCCTCTGATGTTCGCCCGGAACAACAAATCCGAGATGTGAAGCATTAATAATATGGAGTTGTAAAAGATATTCTCTTTACAACTCCATTTTTGCTTATCGCAGACGAACTCTCAGAATAGCAGCTGCAGGGACGATGCTCTGTCTCCCTGTCTACTGAGAACAGTCCACCTGATATCTATGCTCTTATGTGAACTGTGACACAGAAGAACCGTCCCCTTGTGTTCCTGAAGAACCGTCCCCTTGTGTTCCCTTGTGAACCTTAGAAGGCTTTGTTCTCCAGGATCACGGCGGAGATGAACTTTGCTCTGGTGAACATGCTCTCTACGATGGCATATTCCCTGGTGGTGTGGTTCCATTCACCCTGCACGCCGAAGCTGCACAGCACGGGGGTGCCGGCCATGGTCAGGTAAGAAGCATCGGATGCGCCGCCGGGCCGCATTTCGTCGATGGGGTCGAAGCCGTACTTTTCGGCCACCTTGCCCACGTGGGCGTAGAAGCGGCGGACGCCCTCGGTGTTCTCGAAGGCGGGCATGTAGCTCTTGTATTCGACGGTGGCAGTGGTGCCTTCCACAAAGCTCTTTGCCACGATCTGATTGACGCCGTTGACCATTCTGTCCTTTTCGGCGGCGGTCCAAAAGCGCATATCCAGGACCATGGAGCAGCTTCCTGCCACACAGTTGGGCATGGTGCCGCCCTGGATGGTACCCAGGTTCATGGTGCTTTCGGTCTTCAGATCGGTGAGCTTAGCGATCTCCACAGCCTTATAGGCCGCTTCCAGAATGGCATTTCTGCCGGCAAAGAAGTCGTTGCCGGCGTGAGCCTCCACACCGGTGATGGTGATGTAGCCTCTCAGGCAGCCCTTGCGGGCCACTACCAGGGCATTGCGGGGATTGCCGGTCTCCATGTTGAAGGCAAAAAGTCCGCCCTTACCTGCTTCCAGGATCACATCTCCGCCGGTGGACTTGTCGTGAGCGTTTTCCTCGTCTCCGGAGAAGATGATCTTTATGGGAGTATCTTTATAACCGATGCTGTTCAGAGCCTTGATGACATACAGAGCAATGATGATGCCGCCCTTCATATCCAGGCAGCCGGGGCCGTAGGCCTTGCCATCCTCGATTCGGAAGGGATTATCGCCGAAGGTACCCTTCTTGAACACGGTGTCGTAATGACCGCTGAAAATGATAGGCTTTCCGGGTCTGTCCGCACCGATGATGCCCACCAAAGAGGGGCACATGCCGGTCTCCACAATCTGACAATCCAGTCCGGCGCCTTCAAACAGTTCCTTGAACTTCTCGGCTACGGCACGGACACCATCCAGATCGGGGGTGTGGGATTCGATGTTGACGACGGTCTTCCAGTCTGCGATGATCTCATCTCTGTGAGCATCAATGTACTCGGATACGAGCTTCAGTTTTTCTTCCATTTTTTCTCCTGTCTATGCGTTGAACACGTATTTATCAAGCCTCTCGAAGGCTTCCTTGATCATGCACATGGGAGATGCCAGGTTGATGCGGATGCAGGTCTGACCGGCGAAGGCTCTGCCATCCTGCCAGTAGACGCCGTGGATCCAGCCTTCGTTCAGCAGCCAGTCCATATCCTTGCCATGGGCATCCAGCCACTCCTTGCAGTCGATGAACAGCATATAGGTGCCCTGGGGCATAGCCACGTCTACACCCTTGAAGTTCTTGCGGATGTAGTCCACGCCGAATTCCACGTTCTCCCGAATGGTCTGCAGAAGCTCTCCCAGCCATTCCTCGCCGCCGGGGGTGTAGGCACCCTTCAGAGCAGCGATGGACATGACGTTCATCTTGTTGTAGGTATGCAGGGAGTTGAGCTTGTTCATCTTTCTGCGTATCTCAGGATTATACACTATAGAATAGCTTCCCACAAGTCCTGCCAGGTTGAAGGTCTTGGAAGGAGCATACAGAGCCACGGTGCGCATCCGGGCGTCTTCGCTGATGCTCTGGCTGGGTACGTGCTTGCAGCCGGGCAGGATCAGATCGGACCATATCTCGTCGGAGATGACCATGACATCGTACTTCTTGAACAGATCGTACATCTTCTCCAGTTCCCAGCGTTCCCAGACTCTGCCCAGGGGGTTCTGGGGGGAGGACAGCACGGTGCAGTGGATCTCGTTCTCTTTGATGGTCTTTTCCATGGCTTCGTAATCCACGCGCCAGATCCCCTGCTCGTCTTTTTTCATCTCGCAGTGGACAGCCTGATAACCGTTCGCCTTCAGGTTGCGGATGAAGCTGGCATAGATGGGAGTCAGCAGCAGGACCTTGTCGCCCTGCTCGCAGAACACCTGCAGCGCGGTGAGATTGCCGCCGTGAACGCCGTTCTCGTAGTGGATGTCTTCTCTCTTCAGATCCACGCCGTGGCGCTGCTTCTGCCACCAGATGACACTGTCATAATAGAAATCGGGATCTCCGAAATATCCGAAGGTGGGATGCTCCAGACGCATTCTCATCTCTTCGATGATGCCCGGATACACGCGGAAATTCATGTCTGCAATCCACATGGGGATGGGCTCGAAGCCTTCCAGTGCGGCAGGATAAGCCTTGCCTTCACCAATGCTGTCGATGTTGATGGCATAACCTCTGCGGTCGATTTTAGTGGAAAAATCGTACTTCATATGTATTTACCTCCGTAAAATGGTGCTGTTTACAGAAATGATTATAGGATAGCCGCTTTAGCAGCGTCAATGCAAGAACCTGTATAAATCAACGGAAGAAACGTTTTTGCCTATAAGAGCCTGCAGGCGGTCAATCCGGCGATGCCGGATAATGCAGAACGGCCTGCGGGTATCCTATGAGCATTGGCTATTGCAGAAATGTATGCAGGTACTCCCGGCGAATGGACTCCGGCACCAGGCTGCCTCCGGTGGCCCAGGCTATATGCACTGAATCAGCCATTTTATCCTCCAGGCCCATGGCTTTGATGTATTCCAGGCTACGAGGGTCGTTCAGGATCACGGCGGGGCCGTGGAAGGCCGCGCAGGCGCTGGGCTCAAGGAAAATATGCTCTGAGCGGTCCAGCATGCGAAGGTAATCGTAGAGCCATCG
>JAZRXE010000084.1:0-19864 GCA_045600065.1 Anaerovoracaceae bacterium | reverse complement strand
AGGGGGACACAGGGGGACACAGGGGGTCGGGTCTCTTGTGCATCAAAGTCAGCACAAGAGAACCGTCCCCCTGTGTCCCCCTGTCCTATACCGGGCAGATCCATTCAATATAAATCACAATGAAAATATCCTAATCAAATTGGACCTCATATTTGAGGTACTGATTATTCGCCCTTTTTACTTCGCTTTCAATGGTGAAATCTCCGATTATTTTCATAGCCTTTAATAGTGCATCAATTTTAATGGCATCCTTTACCTTAATAGTCGTAGTATCGCTTAACTTAATCGATATCTTATAACTATGAAAACCTTCCCCTCCATTCATTCTGAGAGAGATCAAATTGCGTACATTAACATCATTAGCAAGCAAAGAAAGTTCAGGTTCTTGAGGCGCTTTCGGATCCATACTCATTTCTGAGACTACTTCGCTCTCAACAATTCTGTTGTATCCACTGTCATGTTCTGCATTGGCACCCGCAACATGTAACAGTTTAACTTGAACCTTGTCTTTCTTCTTTGCCGATTTCTTTTCTTCTTCCTGGTATATCACCTTAAAATAGCTTGCACCGAGGGACTGTGCCACGCGTTGAAGCTCATTAATACGCTCGTCGCGAAGATACATAAAGTATTGTCCCATGGTAATATATTTCTTGTCATCTGCAGGACTGACATAATACAATCCATAATCTGCTTTCTGATAAAAGCTTAATCCGGAATCCTGGTAGGCATCCATAAATATATTAACGATTTTCAAGCCCTTCTTTTCAGATAAGAACCCGATTGCGCCCTTACATGCATCCTTATTCACATATTTCGAATCCCTATCAACGATGCAGATAAGCTTAGAAAATGTAAATGACGGATCTTTCAAATCAGATGGAAAAATCGGTTTCAGCATTTGCAAATCCACAGCCTGCTGCAATCCTTCAACTCCGCCTTTTACCGCAGCAGCGCCAATAACAACAGCATCTTTTGCAGTTGTTCCAGCATCATTGATATAATCGCCTATTTTGATTGCTTTCATATTATGTCTTCTCCTAACCATCCTATATACGCATTTCAAATCATTATTCAATCTGAAGCCTGTTATCCTACGTTGTATTCCTGACAGTCAGCTGAAATAGTCCGTCAATGTCGTTCTTTAGACAGAGAACCGTCCCCCCTGTCTTATTCTTATCTTTTCAATGCAGCCAGCGTTTCTTCTACGGACTTGTTCACCACAAGGGCTTCGGGAAAGCCGGTCTCTTCAAGGAGCTGATGGGCATAGGTGTGGACACCTACCTGGTGCTCCACATGGGCATCGCTGCCGATGATCAGCTTAGTGCCGTATTTCTGACAGGCCTCCAGCATTCGGAGCGCATTCTGACGGGAATTCTTGCGGTAGCCGGAAGGCTTTAAAGAGTTCTCGTTCAGCTCCAGAAGCACACCCTGATCTCTGGCGGCCTTAGCCAGAGTATCCATGTCCACCTGATAAGTGCCGTCGTCCGGATGACCGATGATGTTCACCCGCGGATCGGCCATGGCACGAATGTATGCAAAGGTATTCTCCTTTTCCGTGCCCGGCGTGATGCAAACATCGTGCAGACTGGCGATGCCATATTGAATGGTCTTGCTGAATTTTTCTTCCAGATCCAGCTTACCGTTGTAATCCAGAATATTGAATTCGATGCCGAACAGCGTACGAACGCCGTACATGTATTCCAGAACCCGGTCTCCCACATAAAAGTAAACACTGGAAGCCGAGCCTTCCATGGCAGGACCGTGGTCGGAGACGCCGAACAGACCCAGCTTTTTTTCAGATGCGGACTTTGCCATCTCGTAAAAGGTGTTCAGAGCATGTCCGCTCATAATGGTATGTGTATGTAAATCGACGATATCTAACATAACTAACTCCGTGAAGAAATACTCTTTCTTATGGCTGTTGAAACATATTCAATGAACAGGACCAGCACCACTATGCCCCAAAGCATGGCGCCTACCTCGTTCCACTTTCTGTATTCGATGGCAAAGATAAGAGACGCTCCTATGCCGCCGGCACCGATAAGGCCCAAAACAGAAGCGTTTTTGACATTTACGTCAAGACGGTACAGGATATTGGAAAGCATGGCTGCGCTGAGCTGGGGGATTATGCCCAGGCGTATCTTTGTAAAGCTGTTGCAGCCGGAGGCATCCAAAGCCTCGATCACTCCGTCATCCAGGTCCTCTATTGCCTCCATGGTCATTTTTGTGATCATGCCCGTAGAACCTACGCTCATGGTAAGAGCTCCGGCAAAGGGACCGCTCCCAACGGATTTTACGAACATGATAGCCATCATGACCGTCGGAAAAGAACGGATGACCGTCACAATGGTGACTACTATCACATTGATCCATCTGGGTGCCGTTTTGCTCGAACAGAGGAAGGCCAGGGGAATAGCCAGAACGGTGCCTATTATAGTTCCCAGAAAACCTATGGCAAAGGTCTCGATCAGCATGTGAAGAAGTCCGCTGTCGGAAAGATCGAATATGAGATCCTTCGACGGGGTGATCAGTCCGTAAAGAGCCGATTTGATCAGCCGTATGCCAAGCTCGGTGATCTCGTTGAACTCAAGGGTTATCCTGCCCAGATAAATCATAACGGCAATAAAAACTGCCATTAACGCGAACCTGGTCCAGACGGCGGGATATTCTTTCAGTTTATCTTCTATATTTCTGCTCATGCTTGCGCCCTATTCCTCCGACAATCTCTCTCTTGCATAGTGTGCCAGAAATTCCAGAGCTACCACTGTAGCCGTAGTGATCAGGATGACAAGTCCCAGATTTGCGTATTTGCGCAGGGCCAGCTGGCTGTCGAGTACTATGCCTATGCCTCCGGCGCCAACATAGCCCAGTATGGATGCCATTTTGACATTGGACTCGAAGGTGACCAGCACTGTGGAGATGTAGTAGGCCCTTACCTGAGGCCATATTGCCGTCCACATGCATTTGGGTCTGGATGCCCCGGTGGACTGCACGGCCTCGTAGGCTCCCATATCCACGGTCTCGATGTATTCGTACATCATTTTGCTGCATATGGTAAATGTAAACACGGATATGGCAAGTGTACCCGTAAAGGTCCCCATTCCGAAAAGCAGCTGGAAAAAGCTTGCGAACACCATTATGGGCAGAGTCCGGAACAAGGTGATGACCAGCCTGCTGGTAAGGGTGATCCCCTTGGGGATCCCGAAGTTATTCGAAACGTAAAAGCTTACGGGAAGCGCCACCAGACTGCCTGCCACAGAGCCGAGAACAGACATGATTATGGTATCCAGCATGGCCTTCTTCATAACAGGCCAGTAAGCCCAGTTGCAGGGGAACATCCGGCCCAGCATCTCCAGGAAATTGCTGAAGCGCCTGAAGAACATTCCGAAATCGACCTGAGCTATACCGGAGCAGTACATGATCAGCATCACCAGCAGGATCAGCACATACGGGGTCTTATTGAATTTTTCCTTAATCACCTTGCCGTTGGAAAGCTCGTAGCTGCCGGGGATAAAGAAATGGAGAATGTCATCAAGCATCTGTTTTCTCCTTCATAAATTCGTCATCTGTCAGCGATCTTCCGTAGATGGTCTGCAGCACATCCTCGGTTATGCTGTCAGAAGGCCCGTCGAAAACGATCTGACCGGCCTTGATGCCTATTACACGATCCGCATATTTCAAAGCCAGATCCACATGATGGATATTGATCAGAACGGTGATGCCCATCTCCTTATTGATACGCTTGAAGTCGTTCATGACAGATTCAGCCATTACAGGATCAAGGGCAGCTACCGGTTCATCCGCCAGAATGATCTCCGGATCCTGAGCCAGGGTACGCGCCAGGGCCACTCTCTGCTGCTGACCGCCGGAGAGCTGGTCGGCGCGGATATAGGCCTTGTCCAGTATGCCTACCTTGTCCAGAGCCTCCAGGGCCTTGATCTTGTCTTCCTTTTTGTAGAGCCCGAACAGAACCCTTAAAAAGGACATTTCAGCGGCTCTTGCGGTAAGCACATTGCTTATGACCGTGATCTTAGTGACAAGATTAAACGACTGGAAGACCATGCCTATCTTTCTTCTGAATCTTCTCAGCGCCTGACCGCTGAGCGAAGATACGTCCACACCGTCCACGGTGAGCCTGCCGTCGGTTATGTCTATCATTTTGTTGATAGTTCGTATCAATGTGGATTTCCCGGCGCCCGAAAGACCGATTATGGCAACGAATTCCCCGTCTTCAATTTCCAGATTGATATCGTCAAGACCCTTTGTGCCGTTGCCGTATATTTTCGAAACATGCTCAAATTTAATCATATTTTCTCCATTTATAAAAACAGGGGATGGATATCCCCTGTTTTTTAAGTCAGGAATGATGGTTACTGGGAGATCGCCTCGACCTGCTTGCGGGCACCGTCAAAGTACTCGGGCAGGGGAACGATCAGTCCGCCCATGTTCATATCACGGAAGGGCTGGTTGTCAGCGGGGTCCTCGGAATTGGCCAGATCCATCAGAGCCTTGGAAAGTGCGTCACAGAACTCCGGAGTCATCTTCTCACCCTTGCCGGCGAGCCAGACTTCGTTGACACTTCTCTCTGTGGCTGCGATAGCCTTCAGGATGTCCTGAGGCTCCTTGCCTTCTGCTGCCAGATCGGGATAGATCTCTGCGAAAGCATCGAAAGTGGCCTGCTCTCCGTAAACCTTATCCTGATAGTTGGCTGCGATGTCTGCCTGTCCCAGGAGCAGGGCTTCCATGATGGCGGAGCCGCCGTTGCCTGCGGAAAGATAAGGCAGCATTTCTGCGCTCTTCTTTTCCTGTCCTACGCCGGTGCCGTACATTTCATCCAGCCACAGGGAAGGAAGAATGTAGGAGGTAGCGGAGGTGGACTTGCCCAGAGCCCACTTGGCGGCTGCAAGGTCGTCCCAGGTGAGTTCGCCTGCTTCTGCCTTGGCAAGAAGCTCCTGGCCCTTTTCGGTCAGGATGTTGACCCACAGAATGGATCTGGAGCCGGGGCTGGGATAGTCGGGGCTCTTTGCAACTTCGCCGGTGTTCCAGTCTGCGATGTCTCTGGTATCGTGTTCATAGCCTTCTCTGGATACCTGAGCAAGGGGTACTACTTCGTCTTCGTACAGAACATAGGTAGTTGCGCCTACAACGCCGAAATCGATGGTTCCGGATGCCAGACCTTCGCAGATGACATCCATGCTGGTGCCTACGGTCACATCGAACTCGTTGAGGGTGTAGCCATAGTTGGAAAGAGCTCTGGGAAGGGATTCCTTCATGGGCTCTACCATCTTGGTGAGGGTCTCAAGCTCATAGGTGGGCGCATAGACCAGAGTCAGCTTGTCGATGACCTTGGACTCTTCCTGCTTGGGTTCTTCTTTGGTCTGTCCGCAGCCGGCAAGCATGGTACAGGCCAGGCACAGGATCAGGACCAGGGATAAGATTTTCTTCATTTTCTACTCCTTTTTTACGATCTGCAATGACTGCATTGATCAAATAACTCTTTATATTTTCCCAATAACTGCGAGCCTTGTCAAGCAAAACCGTCTGCTTTTACAAATATATGTGAGCGATTTCAGCTTATTGAGCATCAATAATACGGTAGATTTTTCCGCTCCATTCCCAGATATCCGCAGTATTGTTTTCCACATACAGGACACGGTCCTTAAGCTCCGCCGGGATATGAGGCTCCCGTGCGCTACGGTCGGCTGCCGGGATAACGATGCGGTATACCCAGTCTGCCAGGATCAGCTCTCCGCGTATCTTAAGAGGCAGCACACCATCGAACACCCGGTACGGATGATCCTTCAGCCTGTCATAGAGGAAATAGAAGCGTATTCCGGGCCTAAAGCCCGTGCTCAGATCCTCTTCATTCGGAAAACGGCCCAACGCCCTCTCCATGACCAGACGATCCCCTGCCTGACAGTTGCCCCATGCAAACATGATGTAATCAAAGTAATCCTGAGGATCCTTAGCCGCATTGAGAGGCTCTGCAGCCTCTTCGTATTCCGTGAACCCGATCAGGCAGCGCATTTCCCGGTCGGAGATCCGCGGGTAATCCGAAAGCTTTTTGAAATATATCCCGGAATCACGACAAACAGGCACACAAAAACGCGGCCTCCGGAGAGGCCGCGCTTATAAGCTTTATGCAGCTATGCACACAGCGTACAAATTACTTGTACAAAGCGTTGCACAGCAGCTTGAAGGTTCCGTATACCTGGCATCTGTGCTGCGGGCTGAATGCGTACAGCACGATGTCTCCGGCGCCCTTCTTGCAGGTGACTACAGCACCCTTCTTGTTGATCAGCTTCTCGCCGACCAGCAGACCGGAGCGCAGAATGTCCTTTTCTCCGAAGAGAACAGGCATGTTGTAGTTGTCTGCTCTGTAGGTGTCTACGATCTCGAATGCAGGACCGTTCCAGTGGAAGACCAGAGTCTTGGGGTTCATACCGTAGCACAGGGGCTTGGTGATGTCCACATCTGTCCACAGAGTGGAGCCGTGAGTGTTGAACTCGGTACCGGACTTGCCGGCGACCACGTTCTTGACGCCAACACCCAGATACTTGACGCAGATGCTGCTTGCCTGGTTGAAGGCCAGCAGTCTGCCCCCCTTTTCTACCCACTCGGCGATCTTCTTGATGCCCTCGATGCCGAAGCCGCTGTGATATTCAGCAGGCAGGGTCTTGGAGCTGTTGATCGTCATACCGGCCCAGGGACCGTCCTCAGCGGACAGATACTCTTCACCCAGCATGTAGCAGGGGGTATCGGAGGGCAGGATCAGGACATCGATATCCTTCAGGCCATTGCCCAGGATGTCGGCATCCACTACGGTCTTGTATTCGAAGCCGTTGCGGTCGAAGAACATTCTGGTCCAGCCTTCATCAGCGTTGCCGCCGTAGAATCTCTTGTACATACCGATCTTCAGAGCCTTTACCTCAGTCAGGTGTGCAGGCTTCTTGTCTGCTGCCTTTGCTTCGGTGGGAGCTTCCTTGAGGATCTTGGCGATCTGCTTTTCGTCACCTTCTACATAGAAGTTATGCCACTTGCAGTCGTCGTTTCTGTAGACCTTGAAGCCGGCCTTCAGGAATGCGTTCACGGTGTTGTAAACGGTATTCTCTCTGGCGTCCAGGACAACCTTGCCGCCCTTGGGAACAGCGTACTTGTAGGCAACCTCCAGACCCTCCAGGATCTCGAAATCTCCGTCGAACTTCTGACCTGCGGGGATAGCTTCAACGCCCATGTATTCGTTGAAGGTATCGGTAGCGGAGTCATAAGCGGTGAATTCGCCGGTCTTAGTGATGGTCCAGATGTTTCTGGGATATCTGGTCAGGCCCATTACGTTCTTGATCAGACCCATCTTGGGCTGAGCCAGGAATACAACGAAGGTGCCCTTGGGATAGCTTGCAGCGCCTACGGTGAAGGCCTTCTTGGCTACCTTGACCTCGATGTTCTGGCCTCTCAGCAGATCGATGTAATGTCTTACCGTGCTCTTATCGTGCTGATCAGCGGGGATTATATATGCGTATTCTTCGGATTCTTCACCCTTCTTGGTCTGGTTCAGAGCCTTCTGAGCCATGTTCTTGAGGATGGCATCCTTATTTCTTGCCATGGTGTCCAGCAGTGCGTAGCAGGTCATGTACTGACGGGCTACGATGTCTCCCAGTCTCCACCAGCCGCCGGGCCAGGGGGAGGGGAAGTTGGTCTGAGCTTCGTACTCGGGCATGAAGTTATCACCGTCACCTCTCAGCTGAGAAGGATCGATGTACTTGGGGGATGCCAGGTTTGCGGAAGCAGACTCGGTCAGCATGGAAGGAATGTTGTGGGAGTTGGAGATCCAGTGGAATCCGTAGTGGCCCCAGGAAGGATACTGTGCACCGGAGGTGCAGCCGTCCAGGCCGTTCTCATCCAGCTGATATGCCATGTTGGCGCCGTACCAGTTCAGTTCTCTCCAGACCAGGGGATCTACGTAAGGACGCAGAGGGTTCTTGTAAGGTGCGATGAAGATTCTGGCACCGTAGCTGCCCATGTGGTGGTGATCCTGATAGGACTGAGGCATCCATTCATGATACAGGATGTGGCCCACATACTTGGACTCGATGATGTTCTGATAGAATGCGTCTCTGTTGTTGTCGTGGCCTACATAGTGGTGATACAGGGAATGATAGTTGGTGCCTTCCCAGGCAGTGCCCTTGGAAGAATAGTACCAGTCGCATACCATGATCTCGCCGTCGGGGTTCTCGCAGGGTACGAATACGAAGATGACCTTATCCAGGATCTCTTTGATCTCGTCGGTATCCTTGGCGCACAGATCGTAAGCGATGTTGATGGACATCTGGGTGCCGCCGACCTCTGTGGAGTGCATGCTCATGGTCTGAACGGAAACAGCCTTGCCCTTCTTGACCAGCTCGTCGATCTCAGCCTGAGAAAGCCCGCGGGGGTCTGCCAGCTTCATGCTGATGGCCTTGTACTCATCCAGCTTAGCCAGGTTTTCGGGAGAGGTAATGGTGACTTCCAGGAAAGGATATCCCTGGGTGGTGGGTCCCATGTTCTTTACCTCGATGCGGTCGGACTCCTTAGCCAGCAGATAGAAATAATCTACGATCTTATCCCATCTTGCCAGTTCGTAATCGTCTCCGGGAGTAAAGCCAAAGAACTCTTTAGGGGTTGTAATCTTGCTCATAATAGCCTCCTAAAAAAAACAATAGCTTATATAAACTAATTAAAATATAGCATTATTTATGTAAATAATCAACAACAGCGGGAATAATTACAGATCATCCACGCGATTTACATATTTTCCGGAAATATATCCATCCACATCGGATTTGAGTATGGCAAGCAGACGCTGTCTGGTCTCCAGGCCCTTCCAGCCCATGTGGGGTGTGAGAATGACATTGGGCATGGTATAGAGGGGATTATCCTCCGCGGGGGGCTCGGTCTCCTGCACATCCAGAGCGGCGCCGGCTATGGTACCGTCTCTGAGAGCCCTGATAAGTGCCTGCTCATCTACAAGAGCTCCTCTTGCGCAGTTGATGAGGAATGCACCCTTCTTCATGGACGATAGGGACTCTTCGTTTATCATGTGGCGGTTATCTGCGGTCAGCGGGCAGTGGAGAGTCACGAAATCGGACTTTGCAAGGACTTCATCAAGACTGCAGAAATGCACGCCTTCGGAATCCTTGCCGGGGAAGCAGTCGTATGCCAGCACGTTCATATCCATTGCTCTTGCGATCTTGATCACCTGGCGGCCTATGTTGCCCGCGCCTACCACGCCCAGGGTCTTGCCGTTGAGCTCAACATGGGGCACCAGCAGATGCTCGGTAAAATTGCGGTGATCGCCCTTTGCCAGCATGGAGATCTGAGTCTGCATGGTAGATGCCAGCATCAGCATGAGCATGACGGCGGTGTGGGCCACCCGTTCGGAGCTGTATGCCGGTACGTTGCATACTATGATGCCCTTCTTTCTGCAGGCATCCAGAGGCAGATTGTTGTAGCCTGTGCCGGCTTCGCATATGAGCTTGACGCTTTCGGGCAGAGCCATTACCTGCTCGGCGGTGAGCACCAGTTCCTTGGTGACGATGACTTCGGCACCTTCGCAGCGCGGGATGATCTGCTCGGGGGTGCTGTCTTCGTAGACGACCACCTCGTCTCCGAGCACGGAATAATCGATGGTCCCGTCAAAATTGACTTTCTGACCGTTGAGTACTGTGACTTTCATGTTTTCCTCCTTTGATTATCTTGCGCAGGCAGGCGGATTCAAGCCCGCCTATTTATTTATCTTTTTAATAAATGACTTTATTTATAGGATATTCACATCCGGAGTGTACAGACTTGTTATTTATATTATATATTATTTATCAGAATTAGAAATAGCGGAATACGCCAAGGACCGCATTTTGGAAGGAAGACAGACATGATCGAGATCGAAATCCCCGGAAGAGAACAGACTTTACAGATCAGACACCTGGTGCTGGATTACAATGGCACCATCGCCCGGGACGGGCAGCTTCTGCCGGAAGCGGCGGAGCGCATCACCCGGCTGACAGAGATGGTGAACGTGTATGTGCTCACCGCCGACACCTACGGCAACGTGCGCCGGCAGTGCGCCGGCCTGGGCGCGGAGATCCGGACCTTTCCCAAAGCCGGGGCCGCCCTGTTCAAGGAACAGATCGTAAAGGAGCTGGGCGACGGAGTCTGTGCCGTGGGGAACGGCTTCAACGACATTCCCATGTGCCGGTCGGCGCAGCTGGCTTTTGGCATTATGGAAGCGGAAGGCATCTGCGCAGGATTGATCGGATGCGTGGACGTGGTGGTCGGATCCCCGGCAGACGCTCTGGATCTGCTGCTGAAGCCCGACCGGCTGAGAGCCACGCTTCGAAGCTGAACAGCAGCCGGCGCCGTGCCGGTTCGATCCGCCCGCCTTCAAATAACACAACGGTCACAAGGGATCACAAGGGGACGGTTCTCTTGTGTCACACAAGTAAAGCACACAAGGCAGCACAAGGGGACGGTTCTCTTGTGTCAAATACGGAGGGAATATGTACGAAGAACTGAAACAGATACTGGATGCATCGGATAACATCGTGTTTTTCGGAGGAGCCGGAGTCTCGACTGAAAGCGGCATACCCGACTTTCGCTCGGAAAAAGGCCTGTACAGCGCCATTACCGAATACGGACTGCCGCCGGAAGAAATAATATCCGCAAGCTTCTTTTACAAAGACCCGAGGACCTTTTTCGACTACTACAAGAAAAACCTCGTTGCCCGACAGGCAAAGCCCAATCCCGCCCATCTTGCACTTGCGGAGTTGGAGCGCCGGGGTAAGCTTAAGGCTGTAATAACCCAGAACATAGACGGCCTGCACCAGGACGCCGGAAGCAAAAACGTATTCGAGCTTCACGGCTCGGTGCGACGCAACAGCTGCCTCAAATGCGGCAGGCATTTCGATCTGGACTACATCATCAACAAAAGCAATTGCAGGGATGGAGTGCCCTATTGTCCCTGCGGAGGCATGATCAAGCCCGACGTAGTGCTCTACGAGGAAAGCCTGGATGATGACTGCATAAGAGGCGCCATCCGGGCAATAAGCACGGCAGATGTGCTCATAGTCGGCGGCACATCGCTGGTGGTCTACCCTGCCGCAGGATTCCTGGGATACTTCAGAGGCTCCAGGCTTGTGGTGCTGAATATGTCCGCCACCGGTGCCGATCAGGCTGCCGACCTGGTGATCCGGGATCCAATCGGCAAAGTCCTGGAGGAATGCGTGCTGAAAGCATAAGGACACAAAGACACAAAGACACAAAGACACAAGGGGACGGTTCTTCTGTGCGCGAAGCACAGAAGAACCGCCCCCTTGTGTCATGCACAAAAAACGCAGCCCCGGGAGGCTGCGTTTTGTATTGCTGTTTACACAGGTAACTGTGCGGCTGAAGAACTACTTATACAGGCAGTTGCAAAGCAGCTTGTAGGTACCTGCGGTCTGGCATCAGTGCTGCGGGCTGAATGCATAGAGCACCACATCGCCCTTGCCGTAATTGCAGGTGACAACGGCACCCTTGCCTGCCATATATTCGTCTCCGCCTACCAGCAGACCGGAGCGCAGCAGATCGTGATCCGCAAAGCGAACGGGCATCTTATACTTGTCAGCATCGATAGCGGAGCTGATCTCGAAGGAAGGTCCGTTCCAGTGGAAGATCAGTGTATCGGGATTCATGCCGTAGCAGACGGGATCGGTAATGTCGACCTTGGATCTGATGGTGGAGCCGTGAGTGTTGAAGTCGGTGTTGGGAACTCCCTTGGTCACGTTTCTGACCTCCAGATCGAACCAGTCGATGATCACGTTGGAGCTGTTGTTGAATGCCAGCAGCTTGCCGCCCTTAGAGACGAATTCCTTGATGTTGTTCATGCCTTCTACGCCGAAGCCGCTCTCATAGCCGGGGGCGAATCTGCCGTAGTATCTCATCATGGAAGCAGCAGCGGGATCGTTCTTCAGATAGTCTCCGCCAAGCAGGTAGCCTGCGGTGTCGGAGGGCAGGATCAGAACATCTATGCCCTTAATGCCCTTCTTGATGTCTTCGGGCAGCAGGGTCTTGTATTCGAAGCCGTAGGTGTCGAAGAACAGCCTTGTCCAGCCTTCATCGGCGTTGCCGGTGTTGTATCTCTGATACATTCCGATCTTCAGAGCCTTTACTGCGGTCAGCTTGGCGGGCTTCTTCTCCACAGCTCTTGCTTCGGTGGGATAAGCCTTCAGGATCTTAGCCAGAGCCTTTTCGTCTCCCTCTGCATAGAAGTCATGCCACGGACACTCATCGCATCTGTAGACCTTGAAGCCTTCCTTGAGCAGGGCGTTGACTGTCATGAACACGCTGTTTTCCTTGGCGGACAGGACTACCTTTCCTCCCTTGGGCAGCGCATACTTGTACTCGACTTCTCTGCCTTCCAGCTTCTTGAAGCTGCCTTCGAAGGGCTGGCCTGCAGGGATGGCTGCCACGTTCATGTATTCGTTGATGGTATCGGTTGCAGAGTCGAAGGCGGTGTAGGCACCGGTCTTGGGATCTCTGGTCCATGCGTTCTTTACATAGAGGGTCTTGCCGATCAGGTTCTTGATGAGGCCGAACTTGGGCTGAGCCAGGAATACCACAAAGGTGCCTGCGGGATATGTGGCAGAGCCTACGGTAAAGGGCTTCTGGGCAACAGAGACTTCGATGTTCTGGTTGCGCAGTCTCTTGATCAGGTTTCTGACCTCGAACTTATCGTGCTGATCTGCAGGGATGATGTATGCGAAATCTTCGTCCTCAGCGCCGCGTGCAGTCTGGTGAAGTGCCTTCTTGGCCATGTTTTCCAGGATCTGCTCTCTGTTTCTGGCCATAGTGTCCAGCAGAGCATATGCGGAAGTATACTGACGGGCTACGATGTCGCCTATCCTCCACCAGCCGCCGGGCCAGGGGGAGGGGAAGTTGGTCTGAGCTTCATACTTGGGCATGAAATTGTCGCCGTCACCGATCAGCTGAGTGGGATCGATGTAAACGGGGGTTGCCAGTCTGGCGGAAGCAGACTCGGTCAGCATACCGGGGATATTGTGGGAGTTGGTCATCCAGTGGAAGCCGTAGTGGCCCCAGGAAGGATACTGAGCGCCGGAGGTGACGCCGTCCAGGCCGTTCTCGTCCATCTGGTAAGCCATGTTGGCGCCGTACCAGTTCAATTCTCTCCAGACCAGAGGATCTACATGGGGTCTCAGGGGGCTTGCCTTGTAGGGAGCGATGAAGATTCTTGCTCCGTAGCGGCCCATGTGATGGTGATCCTGATAGGACTGAGGCATCCATTCGTGGAACATTGCCTGACCTACATACTGGGTCTCCACGATGTTGAAGGAGATGGCGTCTCTGTTGTTGTCGTGGCCGGTGTACCAGTGATACAGCATGGGATAGGTGGTGCCTTCGTAATCGGTGCCCTTCCACTTATAGTACCAGTCGGTGTACCAGATCTGGCCGTCGGGGTTCTCGCAGGGGAACATTACGAAAATGGTCTGATCCAGGATGCGCAGGACTTCTTCATCGTCCTTGGAGCACAGATCATAGGCCAGTACCACGGACATCTGGGTGCCGCCCACTTCATCTGCGTGCATGCTCATTGTCTGCAGAGAAACGGTCTTGCCCTTCTTTACCAGCTCGGCGATCTCTGCCTCGGACAGTCCGCGGGGATCAGCCAGCTTCATGCTGATAGCCTTGTATTCGTCCAGCTCGGCCATGTTCTCGGGAGAGGTTATGGTCACTTCCAGGAATGGCTGGCCAAGGGTCGAGGGGCCAACATTCTTGACCTGAATGCGGTCGGATTCCTTTTCAAGCAGGTAGAAATACTCTACGACCTTGTCCCATCTGGCAAGCTCGTAGTCATCTCCCGGAGTGAATCCGAAAAATTCTTTAGGGGTTGTGATTTTCTTCATGACATTTCCTCCTAAAAAGCTATAACTTATAAAAACCTGAATACATTATATCACAAATTCCTATAATTGAATGCTTTTTCAAACACAAGGAGAACACAAGGGGACGGTTCTTCTGTGCATCAACAGAAGGGTTGACACGCGACACAAGGGACACAGGGGGACGGTTCTTCTGATACGCATAAAATCAGTTCTTGAACTTTTCCGGATAATATTCCTTCGGTGCACAGAAGAACCGTCCCCCTGTGCACGGATAAAATTCCTCCGGTGCACAGAAGAACCGTCCCCTTGTGTCCCTTGTGTCCTCCACACGAAAAACGCAGCCCCGAGAAAGGAACTGCGTTTTGGATTGCTTTTACGCAGGGAACTGCGCGGCTGAAGAACTACTTGTACAGGCAGTTGCACAGCAGCTTGTAGGTACCTGCGGTCTGGCATCTGTGCTGCGGGCTGAATGCATAGAGCACAACCTGGCCTTCGCCGTACTTGCAGGTGACCACAGCGCCCTTGTTTGCCATATATTCCTCTCCGCCTACCAGCAGACCGGAGCGCAGCAGATCGTGATCGGCAAAGCGAACGGGCATGCAGTAGTTGTCTGCATGAGCGGGGGATGCGATCTCGAAGGAGGGTCCGTTCCAGTGGAAGATCAGAGTATCGGGGTTCATACCGTAGCAAACGGGGTTGGTGATATCGACCTTGGATCTGATGGTGGAACCGTGGGTGTTGAAGTCGGTGTTGGGAACGCCCTTGGTGACGTTCTTGACTTCGAACTTGAACCAGTCGACAATGACGTTGGAGCTGTTGTTGAATGCCAGCAGCTTTCCGCCCTTGGAGACGAATTCCTTGATGTTGTTCATGCCTCCTACGCCGAAGCCGCTTTCGTATCCGGGCGGGAAGGTTCCCAGGAAGCTCTTCATTCTTGCAGCGGCAGGATCCTTGTCCATGTATTCTCCGCCCAGCAGGTAGCCTGCGGTGTCGGAGGGCAGGATCAGGACGTCGATGTCCTTGAGGCCCTTCCTGATATCTTCGGGCAGCAGGGTCTTGTATTCGAAGCCGTTGTTGTCGAAGAACAGTCTGGTCCAGCCTTCATCGGCATTACCGAAGTCGAATCTCTGATACATACCGATCTTCAGAGCCTTTACAGCGGTCAGCTTGGCGGGCTTCTTGTCTGCAGCCTTGGCTTCTGTGGGGTTGGCCTTCAGGACCTTGGCCAGAGCCTTTTCGTCTCCCTCTACATAGAAATCATGCCAGGGGCATTCATCCATTCTGTAGACCTTGAAGCCTTCCTTGAGCAGGGCGTTGACAGTCTTGAATACACTGTTTTCCTTGGCGGACAGGACTACCTTGCCGCTCTTGGGAACTGCATACTTGTACTCGACCTCTCTGCCTTCCAGCTTCTTGAAGGAGCCTTCGAACTTCTGCATTGCGGGGATAGCTTCAACGTTCATGTATTCGTTGATGGTATCGGTAGCAGAGTCGAATGCGGTGTAGGCGCCGGTCTGGGGATCTCTGGTCCATGCGTTCTTTACATAGAGGGTCTTGCCGATCAGGTTCTTGATCAGACCCATCTTGGGCTGAGCCAGGAATACTACGAAGGTGCCTGCGGGATAGGTAGCAGCGCCTACGGTGAATGCCTTGGAAGCAACATGGATATCGATGTTGTGGTTGCGCAGTCTCTTGATCAGGTTTCTGACCTCGAACTTATCGTGCTGTTCTGCGGGGATGATATATGCGAACTCTTCGGATTCTTCACCCTTCTTGACCTGATTCAAAGCCTTCTTTGCGGTGTTGGCAAGGATCTGCTCTCTGTTTCTGGCCATGGTATCCATCAGAGCGTAGGCAGAGCAATACTGTCTGGCTACGATGTCGCCTATTCTCCACCAGCCGCCGGGCCAGGGAGAGGGGAAGTTGGTCTGAGCTTCATACTTGGGCATGAAGTTGTCGCCGTCGCCCTTCAGCTGAGTCGGATCGATGTATACAGGAGTTGCAACTCTTGCGGAAGCGGATTCGGTCAGCATGGAGGGGATGTTGTGGGAGTTGCCGATCCAGTGGAAGCCATAGTGACCCCAGGAGGGATACTGGGCGCCGGAGGTAACGCCGTCCAGGCCGTTCTCGTCCATCTGGTAAGCCATGTTTGCGCCGTACCAGTTGAGCTCTCTCCAGACCAGAGGATCTACATGAGGTCTCAGGGGGCTTGCCTTGTAGGGAGCGATGAAGATTCTGGCTCCGTAACGGCCCATGTGGTGGTGATCCTGATAGGACTGAGGCATCCACTCATGATACATGGCCTGGCCTACGTACTGAGTCTCCACGATGTTGAAGGAGATAGCGTCTCTGTTGTTGTCGTGGCCGGTGTACCAGTGATAGAGCATGGGATACTCGGAACCTTCATATTCGGTGCCCTTCCACTTGTAGTACCAGTCGGTGTACATGATCTCGCCGTCGGGGTTCTCGCAGGGGAACATGACCAGAATGGTCTCGTCCAGGATGCGGAGAACTTCTTCGTCTTCCTTGGTGCAGAGGTCATAGGCCAGATCTACTGCCATCTGAGTGCCGCCTACTTCGTTGGCGTGCATGCTCATGGTCTGGATGGATACTGCCTTGCCCTTCTTAACCAGCTCGTCGATCTCCTTCTGGGACAGTCCGCGGGGGTCAGCCAGCTTCATGCTGATAGCCTTGTACTCTTCCAGGTTCTTCAGGTTTTCGGGAGAGGTGATGGTCACTTCCAGGAAGGGGTTGCCCAGGGTGGACTTACCTACATCCTTGACCTGAATGCGGTCGGATTCCTTTTCCAGCAGGTAGAAGTACTCTACGATCTTATCCCATCTGGCAAGCTCGTAGTCGTCTCCGGGTGTGAATCCGAAAAACTCTTTAGGGGTTGTCACTTTTTTCATAATTGTCCTCCTAATAAAGCTGTAACGGTTATAACTAGTAATAATATATCATATTCTGCTGACACAATGATACAGGGAAATGCAATTTTATCATCATACGACGGCCTCATAACAGGAATTACTTGTAAAAAATATTGTTATCTTATATATTTATAGCAATTGAATATTAATAATATTAAGGAGGGAGGATAATGAGAGATCTTTACCAAGACAGGGAGTACCCGGTTCCGGAGGAAAACCCTGTCTATCCGGAGATCACGGAGGCAGCGCCCGAGATAGGCAGCAGCGCTCCGGAGTATTCGGAGCTGGCAGATACGCTGCAAAAAGAGGATGAGGCGGATCTGCATTACGCAAACATACCGGAACACGAAAAGGATCCCGGGCTGCAGGGACTTAGGCAGCGAAGGGAAAGAGAGAAGAATATTAGAAACAATTTCTGGCGAAGCTGGATCAAATCTGCTCTGCAGGGGGGAGCGGCGGTCATGGCGGTGTCGGGAATAGTTCTGGCAATAGCCGTCGGAAACAGCGATGCATCCGCAACTGACTCGGCTCAGGCACTGAGAGAAGCGCTTTCCGGCGCGGACAGGCCTGCCGCAAGTGTCCAGACCGGAATAGACGCGGCTTCGATAAAGGGCCTGTGGACGGGCGATTTCAATGCGCCTCACGAATTCGACTGGGAGGGAAGCACTGTAATCGCCGAATGCGACTGCACAAACGACGGAATGTATCAGGTCAGCTGCCTTGAATGCGGCACCACATGGAGTATTCCCATTCCAAGCACCGGCCACACTGCCGCAGAGCCGCAGGAAGAAAACTACATTGCGGCGTCTTGTCTTACAGACGGTTCTGAGGACGAGATCATTTACTGCAGCGTCTGCGGAGAGCTTTTATCCAAAGAGACTAAAATACTGCCTGCTACAGGGCATATCCAGGCTTCACCGGTTGAGGAAAACAAAACCGAACCGGGCTGCAAGACTCCCGGCTCTGCCGACACGGTGGTCTATTGCAGCGTCTGCGGAGAGGAAATAAGCCGCCGGACTCAAACCATAGCGGCACTTGGCCATACGCCCGCGCCGGCTGTTGAAGAAAACAGAGTCGAGGCGGACTGCACGAACAACGGTCACTTCGACAGCGTAGTTTACTGCAGCGTATGCCGCGAAGAGATCAAACGAAACACACAGACTATACCCTCGAGGGGCGGACACACTCCGTCAGCCGCAGTGCAGGAAAAACGTGCCGAACCCAGCTGCACCGCTGACGGTCATTATGATACCGCAGTTTATTGCAGCGTCTGCAATCAGGAGCTGAGCAGAGAGACAAGCATCATCCCGGCTCTGGGTCATCTCGAAAAGACCTCATATACCGAAAAGAAGGCGAGCTGCACATCCGAGGGAACAAGGACCGACACCGTAAGCTGCGAGCGCTGCGGCAAGGTTCTCAGCCAGGAGACTAAACAGACAGAGCCTGCGCTGGGTCATGATTACCCTCTGTTATACAGCGAACAATACGAGGCTGAGTGTATCCGCTGCGGTAAATCCGCGCTAAAGCTGAGCTACAACTCCTCTACGGGTGTTTTCAGCTTCAGCATAGAACCCGATTATGTAAACGGGAACAGCGGAGACCGGATGACAGGCGGCATTGCCCTCCTCATGGTCAAGGATCCCCAGAATACAACAACAAGCGGCTATATTACATTGAACAGGGCCGACCTGAACGGGACTGCCACCTCCGGGAGATTCATCAATACGGCGCAGGACATGGATATCAGCCCCGGCAGTCAGTGCTATATGGTTTTATCCTGGTACTCGAACAGTCAGGAATATGCAGCAGCTTCTGCAGTCATTTCCGTGCGCTCTATCCCTCAGTAAGCAGAAACCTCAAGAAAGGATAATACAATGAAAATTTCAGATAATAAAAAGAAAGGCGGCCGTATGGGCAGCCTTATCGGATCGGCAGTGATCCTGGTGCTTATGGCTCTTCTGAGCTTCCCCGATATGCTGTTCTTCCTGAATCCCTCACAAAAGGAGGCTGTGACAACATTTCAGGAAACGTATTTTTCCCGCTATATGCCCATCAGAACGGAAAGCGGGGGCTTTGATTTTCTCAGGATAGTGGCAGTCATCTTTATGGTCGCCTGCTGCGCTGCGGTAATGCGCATAATTGCCCTTGTATTCGACAAGATCAAGCTCGAAGACAGGCATGCCGAAACTCTGAAGATACTGCTTGCAAATGTGCTGCGATATGTGGTGATCATATTCGCCATAGTGTTCGGGCTGAACATGCTCGGAGCTGACATCCTGACAGTCATCGCAAGCCTTGGCATCCTGGCTCTGGTCATAGGCTTCGGAGCCCAGTCGCTGATCGAAGACATCTTTGCAGGCCTTTTCATAATATTCGAAGGACGCTTCTATGTGGGCGACATAATCAGTGTTGACGGCTTCCGCGGCACAGTGCGCTCCATCGGAATAGTGTCGACCCAGATCGCGGATGCCGGCGGAAACATCAAGATAATCAACAATTCGGACATCCGTACACTGGTCAACCTTTCCGAAGTCCGCTCGGTGGCGGTTTCCATTGTGAGCATATCCTACAATGCCGATCTGATTGTTGCTGAAAAGGTCATAAGGGATATGGCGGAAAAGCTTCCCCAGATGTACCCCGAGGTCTTCCCGTCTGCTCCGGTATACGCCGGTGTGGAGAATCTCGGCGAATCCTCTGTGGATCTCAAGCTGACCGCTGCCGTGGATGAGGCCAATATCTATGCTGCCCGCCGCATTATGAATCGCGAGCTTAAGCTGGCTCTTGATGCAGCTCACATAGAGATCCCCTTCCCCCAGGTCGTGGTATGGCAGGGCAAATAGCGTAACAAGGGGAACACAGGGAACACAGGGGGACGGTTCTTCTGTGTCCAGACGTAACAAGGGGACGGTTCTTCTGTGTCCTAAAAATCATATTGAGCAAAACAAAGGGACGGTTCTTCATAAACACAGAAGAACCGTCCCCTTATGCTCTTATGCCCTGGTAACACAGAAGAACCGTCCC
>JAZRXE010000083.1:0-4879 GCA_045600065.1 Anaerovoracaceae bacterium | reverse complement strand
TCAGCGGTGAAGCATCGAATCTGACTGCGGGAACATCATTCCGGCTCTCAAGAGAAGGTAACTGGAACAGACTTATCTGCTGATAATGAAAACTCAATATGGGGAATCTTGGAAATACTCCACAACAACTTGACACCGCCGATTTCCAAATCTATTTGCTTTAATAACACAGCTGTGCTAATATTATCTGGTTATAAAATATGCCGGCGTGGTGGAATTGGCAGACGCGCGGGACTCAAAATCCCGTGGTAGCAATACCGTGCGGGTTCGACCCCCGCCGCCGGCACCATCAAGGGGCTGACGCATCAGAGTAAATCTTATGCGTGCAGCCCTTTTCTTGTACCTCTGATCAAAAACAGAAGCGTTCTCGTTGTCATTTATTAGCCCTGTATATCATAGTTATTACCTGTGCTCGGTTGCAGAGACGCTCCCCTCCGAAGCTTCCGTCTTCCAGTCCGTCGGTGATACCATTTTCATAGGCCCATTCTACCTGCTGCTCTGCAGTCGCTTCACCGGACGCATCGTCCGAATATGCCAGGTACATCAGCTCGGCGAGCCTCTGCCTCGTGCATAATTCTCCGGCGTCATCAAGATCCGTGTAAGGCATTCCCAGTGACCGGGAGATCATTAATACCGCCTCTTCTACCGTGCAGGTCTTAAGCGGAGAGAATGTGTATGAGGATGTCCCCATGGTAATGCCCTTTTCGAGCGCCCACATCACGGAGTCATAATAATAGCTGTCCTCGGGAACGTCATCGAACTTCATTTCGATGCCCCAGAAATTTACCGCATTCCCGGTTTCCCCGAGCCAGGTATTGCCGTTAGCTCTTTTCGCAGTCAGCGGGTTGACGCTTACGGTATAAACGGACTGTATCACAGAATCGTTTGAAGGTTCAACTACGTTTCCAAGGTCGCTGATGCAATAGGCTGTGCCGTCCAGGCTTCCGAGATACATAAACTCATGACCCGAGAAAAAGAGCAGTGTCCCGGGAGCCATTCTTTCAAGCTCCGCCTGCTTTTCTTCATCGCTGTATAGGCTCAGGTTCATCACGGTCCCGGGAACGTTGAGCTGCAGGTTGGTGTTTCTGGGGATCTCAAGGCCGCAGCAGCGGTATACGTTTCTCATAAATCCCGAGCAGTCCATGGCGCCCAGCATATTTCCCCAGCCGTAGCGGTCTCCCAGACAGGAAAACGAGAGTCTGATAAGATTTGCGGACGTGAGCGGGACAAATCCTATGTTTACGTCATAGCGCGTCTGTATATAGGCGGGCTGCTTATAGTAGCGCCCTTTGTCATCGCGGCATGGCAGATATACGACGTAATTATGCCAGCCGCTGCGTCCCGCTATGTTTTCGGGACGATCTTCCTGCGGAACGAGCTTGAGTATCGTTCCCAGAGTCAGCTGCCTTTCGGAGATATCGGGCGTCAGATCTGCGGGCTCGAGTGTAAGGCGGCTTTGGGTAACGACCAGGAAATCCTCGTTTCCGGGCTCGACCTTCCAGGCGTCGAGCCACTCATCCTTGTCTTTGCAGATCGCAAGATCCTCAGCGCTGACCCAGCCGGTACAGTTTCTCGCGTATCCCCAGTAGAATTCATCGCTTCCTTTTCTGCAATACTGGCGGATCAGGAACGGTTCGTTTACGAGAAGGCTCGTGGATATGTTCTCGTCGTCGGTATCGGTAGCGGAATACCGCAGCACATCGTTGGTCGGGATATTGCGCACGGCTGTGACTCTGACTGCCACCGCATAGACAGACTCGTGAGAGGTATCCGTCCAGGCGGTCCTGTCGAATACCTTGTTTATCTTTTCTATATATTTTTCCTTATCGATCTTTATACCGTCTATGAACCAGTCGCGGGCGGGAGCCGTCTTATTTGAAAGGCTCGCCTTTACGCTTTCGGCGTTGAAGACCTCTTTGAAATCTTCGATCCCGTAAACATTGGTCCCGCTTGCCGCGATGGCAAGAGAGTTGAATTCCTTTATTTCCTCCGCCGTCATAAGGATCTCATCCGCGCCCTCTCCGGCGTTTTCGATCCAGTACTGCGGAGTACACATATCCTGAGTCACACCCTCGAACGTATCGACGTTTGATCCTGCGTACACGGAAACGCTGCAAAGCAGCATGCAAGCTGACAGCAAAAGCGCCGCAAGTCTTGAATTTCTGTGATTATTCATTGAATTACACCACTGTATCATTATCTTTGCACTGCGGCCCCTTTTATTCTCCGTAGATCTCCTTCAGATCCTCGGCGCGGCCCAGCTCCTTCAGTATGCGCTTGTAGCTCCATTTCTCTCCGGCGGAGAAGCTCCGGTCCGTGTGCAGGAAGGCCAGTGCATAGGACGCGTGGCAGGCGGCTCCGTATTTGAGGCAGTCCTCATCCAGATCGTAATTTTCGTTGTGGCCGTTGGCGCCGGTGCCCTTCTCTTCGCAGTGGACGCCCAGGTTGGCAAAGCAGCCGTTCCATTGCTTCGTGTACATGGCGTAGCTCTCGCTGCCCATGGAAGGCTCCATCTGGCCCACGTGATCAGCTCCGAACTCCAGTGCAAAGACCTCTCTGGCAAACGCCGCGTATTCGGTATCGTTGATGTTTGCCAGGCTGGGAAGCGTATAACGGTTATAGGTGGGAACACAGTCGTAGGCGGCGCAGATGCCGTCCACGGCTTTTTTGAATTCTCTGTGGAATACCATTCCTGCGGTCTCTCGATCGTAGGTGCGCATGGTGCCGGCAAAACGCAGGGTCTGAGGGATCACGTTGGCCTGCACGCCGGCCTGCAGCATGCCTATGGTATAGGTCAGGGGCATATACGGATCGATCTTGGTCAGGCGTATGGACTCCAGGCGGTTATAAATGGCCGTAAAGCAGTCGATGGGGCTGTTGGAACGGTCGGGACGGCTGCCGTGGCCGCCCTTGCCTTCGATGGTGATATCAAATAGCATAGCAGATGCGTTAACGCCGTGGTCGTTGACGCAGACTGTCCCGGTAGGCAGCAGCGGAGAGGTGTGCAGGCCGAAGCATGAATCTGGCACGATGCCGTTGTCCTCCATGTATTTAAACATGTATCGGATGTTGTCACCGCCCTCTTCACCTCTCTCAAAGAGGAAAATGACGGTGCCTTTGATTTCATCCTGCCTTTCCTGCAGTATGCGGCAGGCTCCCAGAAGGCAGGCTGTATGCCCGTCGTGACCGCAGGCATGCATGACGCCGGGGTTTTTGGACCAGACCTTACGGCAGCCCTTAAGATTGTCCTTCTCTATGATGGGCAAAGCGTCGCAGTCGGCTCTGAGCAGCACGGTCTTGCCAGGCTCTTTTCCCCGGAGAAATGCAAGTATTCCGCCGTTTTCGATCTCTGTATACTCCATGCCCATCTCGTCCAGCTTTGATCTGATATAGGCAACGGTATTGTATTCCTTTCCCGTAAGCTCGGGGTTTTCGTGGAGATATCTTCTGATCTCCACCATGTAATCCTGGAACTTTTCAGCGATTTCAATGTTTTTCATGTGTCCCTCCCGTTTGATCAAATGTAGATTTGTTTATATATGTTTCTGTCTTTGTTTTTTGATCTTGTACAGCTCTTCTGCAGCGAGCCTGGCCTTGGCTACAGGAACATCATCCGGCGGGAAGCAATAATACAGCCTGCTGCTGTCGCCTATGCATATCATATCTCCCAGCTCGTACCAGTAAAAATCGGCATACAGACCGTAAGAGCTTCCCGGGCCCTGCTCGTATATGAGCCTGTCTCCAAGATAGAGACTGAAGCCGTCAGGGCTGTGTATGAGCCTGCCGGAGCCTATCTCATATATGGCTTTAAGGTCTGTGAGCATGCGAATGGTAACAGGGACATCCAGCAAGTAGCTGCCCTGCTCAAGCTCTCTGCGCAGCTCTGAGCGCTCCCAGGCGTACCAGTCGGGAATATGGTCGAAAACCCTGTCCTGAGGGCTGAAAGAGCCTTCTGCGGGCCTCAGAAAGCCGTATTCATCCAGCTCCGCCCTGAATCCGCAGCTTTCGCACAGTATTTCCGTGCCCTTGCCCTTCATACAGCCTTCCTTACCGTAGACCGGGCATTTGTACAATATGCGCTGCAATCCGTCTGCCCTGAAGGGCTCATTTATTTTGACCATATTCTCCTGCTGCCAGCGGAAGTTATCAAAGGAAAATGCCCGGTCCAGAGCTCTGTCGATTTCTTCTCCGGGGGTGTTTTTCAGCTCCTCCGGGCTGAACAGGCAGTACATTTCAGCGCTGACCTTAACATTTCTGAGCTGAAGCATATTGAAAAGCGGATCTCTTGCAAAGGAACCCCGGGTGTTGATGATCACAACCGGATATCCAAGCCTTTTGAGCATTATGCTCATGCGCCGGGGCAATGCGGTGGCAGTACCGTCGAAGCTGTAGCTGGCTTCCGGGAACATGAGCACGCTGGAGCCTTCGTCCCTGAGAAGATGCTTCATATTGGGCAGCAGCGAGGTGTCCGTAGTGAATTTGTTGGTGGGAAAGCATCCTATGGCCCGGAGCAATGCTTCTTTGCCAATGAAGCCGTCGGATGTGCAGACAATGTTATACGGTCTGTCACTGAGCATTTGCGAAGCGATCTCCAGATCCAGAAAGCTGGAATGGTTCATGAGCACAAGCCATGGGCCTTTACCTGCCTTTTCCATATTTTTGCATGTATAGGAAAAGCCTGTCGCCTTCAGATCCCGTGCGCTCAAAGCGCGCACGAGCCATCTGAAAAAAGCGCCGGGCTTTTTTGGTGCGATGCGTTGATAAGGCTTCAGCTCCATGACTTTATCGTAATCCATGGGAAGAGTCTTTATCTTCAAGGCCTGCCTCCTGATCTACAGATCTATGTCAAGAATCAGCGGACAGTGGTCGCTGCCGAAGA
>JAZRXE010000082.1:0-11932 GCA_045600065.1 Anaerovoracaceae bacterium | reverse complement strand
GATGTATATCTGTACGGCTATCAGGAAGTAAACGACGAGGAGTTTGAGCTTCTTGACATCGAAGACGATGCGGAATTCGAAAAGGTAGTTGCCGAATTCGAAGTGATCACCGCAGAGGAAGACGAAGAATAGCTTTACCCGCAAATCAGAAAGGGGCTGTGAAAAACAGCTCCTTTTTCAGTTAGGAGGCAATATGAAGGTCCTGTTTTTAGGCAACAGCCACACTTATTTCAACGATATGCCCCATATTTTTCAGATGATCTGCAAGGAAAAGGGCAAGGATGTCCGGGCGGATATGCTGGCTTATCCCGGCGTCACCTACTATTGGCATTACGGCCTGAGCTCGGCCCTGCGCTATGCCCTGATGCACGGAGGCTACGACTGCATGTTCATGCAGCAGGCTGCCCATGTGCCTTGTCCTCCCGCCGAGGAGACCCTGCGGGACGGAGCCGCCATCATCGCCCTTGCCAGGAAATGCGGCGTGGAGCCCATTCAGACCGTACCCTGGGCGGAAAAAAGACTCCCCTCTCACCAGAAGGAAATGTACAGTATCTTCAGCAGGCTTGCGGAAGAAAACCATGTCAGGCTCAATCCGGTGGGCAACGTGTTCGAGGATGTGTTTGAAAACTACCCGGATATCAACTTGTATTTCTACGACGGGGAGCATGCCAACGAATACGGCTCCTACGTCATCGCCCTGTGCGCCTTTGCCACACTCTTCAACGAGAGCGTTCAGGGCGTAAGCCCCAGGTCCTGCAGGCTTTTCGATCAGACCGCAGAAGAATTTGCCGCCGGTAAGGCAAAGGTCAGGGAGATCATTGGCAATATGCCTGAGCCCTCCACGCAGTTCGAAGCCTTTGCCAGAGGTTCTGCCGTCATGAATGCCGTGCTTCCTCCGGTGACAGACCCGGAAAAGCTCTATGTCGATCTGGATCCCGAAAAGTGCGCGGTGCTTCAGCATCTGACGGATAAATACGCTTTGCGCCCCTGATTCGTGCGTTTTCCGGAGTTGGTGCCTTGATGCCCCGGGCCGTATTATACCGCTCCGGGGTCTATTATTTCATCAGTCCGAGGCTGTTTGCTTTCTGAGGCTGTACCGCTTTGGCTACACCGCCGTTGTTGTAGGCGACGGCAAGCTGTTTTGCTTCTGTTTCATTGAGTCCGCATTGTCTGGGGCTCAGATTGTGTCTGATCATGGTGGAGCCTATCTTCTTTATTTCGGAAACGATTTTTTTGCCTGTTTCGGGATCGTGGTTGGCGGCAGCCATATCGGTGAGCCTTTTCAGCTCATCTTTTGCGGTCTCCTTGGTGACATTCTTCTCCATCTTTTCGAATGCTTCCAGGCTCTTGCTTCCGAACTCGAGCGCACTCCTTACGGCGGCGATCCTCTTTCCGGTCTTTGATCCCGGATCCGCGTTGAGCCTGCCCTGCTTCTGTTTTCTCTCCAGGTAGGCTTTGCAGTCGGAAACGAGCTGGGAATATCCTTTACGCATCAGATGCACCCTTTTGAACGTCATGTTGGGATCAGCCTGGAGCCTGCTGCTTCCGGCCTTGAGCATTTCCAGATCCTTCTGGACGTTGTTATACTGCTCGGAGCCTCCGCGGACCGATTTCTGGGCATCGATTACCGCATCCGTACGGGATGTGAGCGCGGCTGTTTCGGTCTTGGGGTCGAAAAATACGGATTCGCTGCCGAAAGGATCCCGGACGAAGATCGAATCCTCGAATTTCTGCAGGGCCTTCTTTCCGTTCAGCTCCTTCAGGACATTTTTGCAGACAGATCCGCTCCGGGGATCATTCGAGTTGCCAAGCTGCAATGTGTCAATGAATTTGGCTTCGTCCTGATGAATGAGTTCGTTGAATTCCCGACTGCTTTCGATCACTTTTTCGAGCTCGCGCATGCCCTCAGGGGTGGAAACATCGCCCAGAAAGCGGGAAACGGGAACGGCTTGCTGGATCGATTGCATTCTGAATTGGCTGATCGATTGGGCTGCCGGATCGTCTTGATTATCTCTGTAAATTTTCTGACTCTCTGCTATTCGGGCTGCTGTCTCCGGCTGCCTCATATATTCCGACTTTGCCTTGTTCTTTTGGACATTCATGATATCCAAGGCCATCGACTTCAAGGCAAGATCTTTTTTGATCTCCGCAGACGGGATCTTTCCTTCCCCGATCTCATCGTAATACTTCTTCAAGGCCTCCTGCTTTTCCCTGTACAGGGTGACGTATTGGGAGGAAAGCTTTGCCAGCTTGAAGTGGTTCTCCGTAAGGATCTTGCTTTTCTTTACGAGCTCCATCAGCTCGGGATCCTTATTCAGCATGCCCATGTATTCGTTGACGGCAGATGCGTTGCCGAGAGCGTTTTTATTGAATATTTCAGCATCATTGATAAATGCACAGCATCGTTCTATTCCACTTGCAATGGCATGCGCCAGAGGCCTTTTTTGGCCCTCCGTGTATTGGCTGATCAGGGGAACGATGGCTTTTCTGGCTAAATCGACAGACGGATGGACCAGATTGCCGAGGCCGTGTCTCGGACTCCCGAAAAGGAGATTCTCTGCCACCATACCGAAATTCGTGTTGATCCGGGTCTCTTTCGGTTGGTCTGTTCTGGATTCGTCTCCGATCCCCGGAAGAGCAAAGGCTGCCAAGCCTATGAGGGCGGCTTCTTTTTCAGTGAAGGGTGAGTTCTTGGGCAGAGTGTAATTGTTTACTTTAAAAACTTCTTTTGTATATGTCCCGTTTTGCAGACGTTTCTCGTCAAATTGGAATTCGGGTCCGAAAAGATGGTTCAGATTGGCTGTCTGTTCGGAGATCTCATCCTGAAGCTCAGGAGCCCATCTGCCGTTTTCAAGCTGGGCCCTGTACTCGGGCATACGCTTCAATTCCTCCCGGATCTTGTCTATGACAAAACTACCCTTAAAGGCTTCATCAAGGGTTTTCTTCGCATCGCCGTCGGGCTTTGGAAGCTTTGTGTCTTTGGTCGCGCTGGAGGCTGTCTCATACAGGTTTTCGGAAAGATAGGTATAGTCGTCAAGCTGGCCGTTCTCCAGGAGAATCTGACCGCCCTTATTGAATGCCTTGTCTTTTTCATCAAAGGCCTGCTCGGCCATAAAGTCCGAGGCAAAGGTCCTTAACACATCCATTTCAGCGTTCTTATCGGGACGACTGCTGCTGGAGGCCTTCATGATGAAATTGTAATATTTCTCATCATTGAGATAAGGGTAGTAGGGAGAGCCCCATTTTCTGACCTGACTTCCCTGCTGGTTCAGGGATTCAAAGGCCTTCGTATTGCTGTCGAGGAAATGCTCGACCTCAGGGCTCAGGCTGACGCCGTATGTGGCAAGGTCGGACTTCATGAGTTTGATGTTCCACAAAGTGTCCATGATAGGCCCGTATTTCTCGTAATTCGAACACATTTCGGCATCGTCTTTAGGGAAATACACGCTGAGAGGAAGCCCGGCAGCCTGCCTGATTATATCCTCGGTCATCTCGCATACGCCTTCCCGGCTATTGAGCTTTTCGACAATGCCCCGGTTGTAGGCCTCGTCCTCGGGAGACTTTTCCTCTTTCATCAGGTTATAGTAGCAGCGTGAAAGAGGGGTCTTTACCGAGATCGGGTACTTTTTCAGGAGCGCATTTCTTACATAGGCACGCCTTGCCGCTTCTTTGCCGGCATTATGGAGTTTTATATTGCTGTCCTCGCTCTGCAGTCGCTCCTGATACTGCTGGACAGTGATCTCGGGCTGTCCGGCTGCTCTGAGAACTTCATTGATATATCCGACGATTATTTCCAGATCCATGGGTTTTCCTTATCTCCTGTTTGATCCTTCGTTTTTCTTATATATTATCAAAACCATAATAATACGGCAAACGTTTCAGAAATATTGAGATCACCGCGATATGATATCAGTAAGTATCGCTGTATATGGCTTTGATACCGGCATAAAAGAAACTGACACCGGCCATATTCAAAATTATTCAGGTTGAGACGAATAATCTCTGCTGCAAAACAGCCGGACTTTGGATAATACTATCAGAGAATAATCAATGCGCTCCCGGATTTCAGTACTATAGTCTTTACCCATGTACCGCCTGAAAACAGAGTATCAGCATACTTGCAATAAACATAATAAGAATAATAGGCGAAGCCTTTTGACGCACCGGAAATCTTTGTGTCAGTACCGAATACTTCTCATATTCAGGATGAGGAATCAAGTCCTCCTCTGTTCTGTTTTCCTGCTTTTCTTCCATCTGCCTGCATTCAGATGTATTACCGGATAATTCCTTTTTATTGCTTTTCTATAGTTATTTTTGGGTATTTCAATTGCGAGTAATCCATACCGTATTCCTTATCAATTTCAATGATGATGTGCCAATTTGCCATATCGTCTGTGCCAACCGAAGGTACTATCCGTCTGATATTCGGCTGAATAAAGTACACCACTCTGTTTAGTAAAGAACCGAACAAATCAACACTTGTCACCTCATGCCTGTATGAACCACTCGGTTCTTCCAACACAACAAGTATCAAATCGTTTTTCTCAAAGAATGCTTCATCATATTTCTTTACAGCATCAACAAAACCGATTGTCTGATCTGAAGAGAAATTTTCAACACTTTCAAGATAGTATTTGTCTTTATTCTGTTCGTAGTAATCATTCAGCTCCCCGACACTTGTAATCCAGAGCAAATTATCGTTGTCCTCGTCATAGGAGCTTGCATTGGTTCTGATATATTGCGCCTTAAAACCGATTGATTTGCAGTACTGTCCGCAACCATCCGACGGTACTGAACCTGACTTTTGATATATCAGACCCTCATGATCCCACATACAATAAACGTACTCTGCCGCCGGATCGGATTTTACGGAATACGCCTTAAAGGTGGTTTTGCCATCGGATACATCACCAAGATACTTATCCTTATCCGAATAGGATAATCCGGAATCAAATGTCCTGATATATTCAATATCGTCTATCACTATCTCCTGGAATTCAGCGCCATTTATTGTTCCTATTGCCTTGCTGCCGCAAGCCGTCAATGACAGAACAACAGCGAGGCATAAAGCCGCAGATATCAGTTTTTTCATTGACTGCTCCTTTCAGCATTAAATATTACTGCTGCCGGGATGCTTGGCAAAATATTCGCTGACCTTTTCCGCGACGGCCATGTTCATGCCGGGAGCTTCGGAAAGCTCCTCCACGCTGGCAGCTCTGATATTGTCCACAGAGCCGAAGTGATTAAGCAGGGCCAGCTTGCGCTTTTCGCCTATGCCATCGATGCCGTCCAGCACCGATCTGGTCATCTGTTTGCCGCGCAGCTTTCTGTGATATTCGATGGCAAAGCGATGGACCTCCTCCTGTATGGTGCCCAGGAAGGAATACAGATCCTGCTGATGCTTAAGATCGTATTCCTGATCCATATAGACCAGCGCCCTGGTGCGGTGCTTGTCATCCTTGGCCATTCCCGCCACCCTTATGTTCAGCCTGAGAGCATTGAGCACGGCCTGCGCCGCGTGCACCTGACCTATTCCGCCATCCATGAGTATCAGATCCGGCAGATCCGTAAAGCCCGGATTGCCGTCAAGGGCCTCCCTAAAGCGTCTGAACAGCACCTCCTGAAGGCTTCCCGTATCATCCGGCCCTTCCACGGTCTTTATACGAAAGCGCCTGTAATCCTTCTTCATGGGTCTGCCGTCGCAGAACACCACCATGGCGCCCACGGAATCCAGCCCGTTGATATTTGAAATATCGTAAGATTCCACACGATGGATGGAGTCTGCCGCCTCTTCTCCGAACACATAGGAAAGCCCCAGCTTGACAGATCTTTCCTTTTCGATCTGCCTGCGGGTGCGCTCGTCTATGTCCTTGAGCATCTCGTCCACGTCCTTGCGGACAAGATCCATCAGCGCTCTCTTTTCCCCTCTGGCAGGAGAGACCAGCTTTACTCCGCTGCCCCTCTGATCCGAAAGCCAGCCCTCCAAAAGCTCCGCGTCTTTTGGCAGAGTCTGGACAAGTATTTCTTTGGGGATCATCACATTTGCGTAGTAATACTGCTTCAGAAAGCCGGACAGAATCTCTTCCCTGCTCTCCTCGTGGGGATCACCAAGATAAAAGCTTTCTCGGCCGGAAAGCTTGCCCTCTCTGACCGTAAACAGCACAGCGTGAACTCCGGAAAGCCCCTGGGTCAGCAGCACTATGTCCAGGTTTTCAGGATTGCTGAGCACCACTCTCTGCTTTTCGGTAATGGCCTTGACCGCCCTTATATGGTCTCTGCAGGCTGCCGCGTCCTCGAATCTGAGCTCCTCCGAGGCCTTATCCATGCGCTGCGTAAGCGTAGCAAGAAGCTCCTTGTCCCTTCCCTGGAGAAAATCGATTACCTTGCCTACGACCTCATCGTATTCGATTTTGCTCACATTGCCCTGGCATATGCCCCTGCAGGTCTTTATATGATAATTGAGGCAGGGAGTGAAGCCCGGCGGAAAGACCTGGGTATTGCAGCGCTTAAGGCAGTACACATCGTTGAGCAGGTCTATGATCACATTCACCGCGCCCTCATGGCTGAAGGGGCCGAAATATTTCGCCCCGTCGTTTACTATGCGGCGGGTCTTCTGGATGCGGGGGTATTCCTCATTGACTGTGACCTTTATGTATGGATAGGTCTTGTCGTCCATCAGCAGAATGTTGTACTTGGGCCTGTGCTTTTTGATGAGGCTGCACTCCAGGATCAGAGCCTCCATCTCCGAGCCGGTGGTTATGTACTCGAATTCGGCTATGTTTTCCACCAGCTTGCGGGTCTTGGGATTCTGCCCCTTGGGCGACTGAAAATACTGACGAACCCTTTTTTTCAGGGAGATCGCCTTGCCCACATATATTATTTGCCCGAAAGCGTCCTTGTGCATATATACACCGGGGCTGTCGGGCAATTTTTTCAATTCTTCCTGTATATCGAACATCTACTCGTCTTTATAGCGGTCGTATTTGCTTTCGTAGCGGCTTTCCCAGAGGGCCCTTCTGCGGGCTTCTTCTTCCTGCTGCTGCTTCTTTCTTGCAGCCTTGGCCGCTTTCTTCTTTTTGATTTTCGCCCTCATGTAGAACACATAGCCGGTGAGACCCAGGACAAAGAGCACCAGCAGAACTATCACTGTGACGAAAAATCTGTGAGCCGTGGCATCCTCCACACCAAAGACGGACAGTATGCCTCCGGAGGATACCGCCTGAGCGGTGACAGCAGGGGCTGTGGCTATAAGGGTCCCGCTTTCGTACATGTTTACAGTGCCAACCACGGTTCCTGCCTCCACGGGGGCCTTGATGCTGTCATCGAGGCTGAAATCGGTGCTTATTATGGAGTCAGACGCCTCAGCCGGCAGGGTCATGAACATATCCTCCCCGGCTGCAGCCATGACCTTGTTTACGGCTCCCCGCCTGACCTTTACATAATCGAGCTCGGTGCCCGCGCCAATGGCCTTTACGGTACGGTAGCTTTCAAAGCCCCAGTCCAGCAGCTTGATGCTGTCCACAAAGCGGCCCAGGCTGTCGGATTTGAGGACCACGCTCAGAAGTGTGGTGCCGTTCTTTTCGGCGGCGGCGATGAGGCAGCCTCCGGCAGCGTTGGTATAGCCGGTCTTGACGCCTATGCAGCCGTCGTATTTGCAATGCCTTTTAATGTTGTTGACATATATCAGATCCGCATCCTTTTCGCCATTGATAAGGCGGTTGGTATTTTCTATATAGCGCTCGTTCTTGCCGTTGACATCGTGATAGGTATAATCTGCCTTGCACACGACCTCCCTGATCTGGGGTATCTCCATGGCGGCAACGGCTATCTTCACAAGATCGCTGGCAGTGGTATAGTGGTTTTCGTCGTGAAGGCCGTGAGGGTTGGTGAACTGAGTGCTTTCCGCGCCGAGCTCCAGTAGCTTGGTGTTCATCTCATCTACAAAGGCGCTGACAGAACCGCAGCAGGCCTTGGCCAGAGCCACGGCGCAGTCGTTGCACGAACCCACCAGCATGGCGTTGAACACATCCTTGACATAGGCCTGTTCACCCTTGTTGAGCTTGAGCACAGTGCCCTGCATGGAAGCGGCCTCCGCATCCACGGTGACAGGATCCTCCATTTTAAGGTGATCCAGCACGACCATGGCGGTTACCAGCTTAGTGGTGCTTGCCGGATAAAGTATCTCATCCTTGTTCTTGGAATACAGCTCCTCTCCGGTATTCAGATCTATAAGCACTGCGGCCTCAGCCGTCAGAGAAGGTTCGTTTGCCGCAAATGCCGCAGCTGTAAACATGTTGAACACAAGCAGAACGGCAAGTATCAGCGAGCTAATCCTTTTCATTAAGTATCCTCCATCACTGTTTAAAAGAATCTGTCCGCCACGTATTCGGTCATTGCGGGGCAGCCCTCGGCGTTCAGGGTTATGCCCGTGTATCCGTCCTTGTCCACCATGTATCTGACAGGCTGGCCGTTTCTGATAAGGGCCAGATCGTTGGCCATTATGAAATCCACGTTATTTTTGACGCAGAGCTTGCGGGCGACCTCGATTAGATGCTCTCTGGGTACATTTTCCAGAAGCTTGAAGCCTATTATGCTTGCCCGGGGGAACCATGTCCTCAGATTAGCGATTATCTTGGTGGTGAGCGTGAGCTTTACCGTAAGATTGGGCTCGTAGCTGCTTATCTTGCTGTCGTCTCTGACAGTACACCTGGGGTCAGTCATCACCTTCAGTATCAGTGCTTCCGTTTCTTCCCTGTTAAGGCGCTCCTGCTGCATGATGGCTTCTGTGATCTCCGCTGCCATGTCCTCCATCCTGAAGCTGAACTGTGGCTTGTAATCGCCCACTGCCGCAGCGTGTATCACCACATCGTAGGGCTTGCCGCTTTCGGCCTCGGCCTTCAGGGCATCGTACATATCCTGAGTGGTTTCTATGGCAATGATCTTGAGCCTTGAAGCATCGTGTTCGCTGAGGAGCCTGGCATACCTGGCAGAGCCGAGAACGCTGTTGCACAGCACGGCTGTCACCTCGTCCCCCTTGTCGAGCGCGGCTGCCGCGAAATCCACCGTAGTGCCCCCTGTAGACATATTCGTGATCTTCATGACCTCATCAACGAATTCGTTGGTAGGTCCCCCTGTAAGAAGGATGCGCTTCATTTTCTTCGTCCTTTCATTGAAAAAATCTCGAAAATATTCTATAGTAAATTGTATTATACCACACATTGCAGGAGGACAAAATGCGAATTATTGCAGCAAGTCAAAATGCTCATAAAATAAAGGAAATCAACGAGATCACAAGCAAATACGGCTTCGAGCTGGTACCCATGAACCGTGCGGGCCTTGCAGATCTGGACATAGAGGAGACCGGCAACACCTTTGAGGAGAATTCCATGATCAAGGCTGAAACCGTGTGCAGACTGACCGGAGAGCCTGCCATAGCCGATGATTCAGGCCTTGCGGTGAAATTTCTCGGAGGAGCTCCGGGAGTATACTCCGCCAGGTATTCCGGAGTTCACGGAGACGACAGAGCAAACAGGCTCAAGGTTTTGGAAGAGCTTAAGGATGTCCCCGACGGCAGCAGGAGCGCCGCCTTTGTGTGCGTCATCAGCCTGGTATTCCCAGACGGACGCAGGCTCTCTGCAAGAGGCGAATGCAAGGGGACCATTGCAAGGGCTGAGATAGGCGAAGGAGGCTTCGGCTACGACTGCATATTCATCCCCGAGGGCTACAGCGATACCTTCGGCATCATAAGCGCGGAAATCAAGAATTCCATAAGCCACAGGAAAAAGGCCCTTGATGCTCTGAGCCTTCAGCTTCAGCAGCAGGGCTTCGATATTTCGGAGGACAGATAAATGACAGCTTACAGAGAAAAATTCGAATTCTGGAAGAACGATCTCTATTTCGATCAGGCAGACAGAGAAGAACTGGCAAGGCTCACAGACGAAAAAGAAATCGAGGACAGATTTTATAAGGATCTGGAATTCGGCACAGGCGGCCTGAGAGGGGTAATGGCTCCCGGCAGCAACAGAATGAACAAATACAATATACGCAGGGCCACTGCAGGCTTTGCCGCCTATCTGCTGAAAAAATACGGAGAGGACGCCAAGAAGCGGGGCGTGGCAATAGCAAAAGATCCGAGGCACAATTCCACGGAATTCGCCCTTGAAACCGCGCTGACAATGGCCGCCTTTGGCATCCCCGCGGCTGTATACACCATGCTCTCACCCACCCCCCTGCTTTCCTGGACTGTAAGGCGTTTGGGCTGCGTGGGCGGAGTGGTCATAACCTCCAGCCACAACACAAAGGAATATAACGGCTACAAGGCCTACGACGATACAGGCTGCCAGCTTTATACAGATGCTTCCGACGCGGTGACCGCAGAGATCTCCGCAATAGACATCACATCGGTAAGGCCCATGGACGAGGCTCAGGCAAGGAGTCTGGGGCTGCTCAGGGATCTGGGACAGGACCTGATGGACGAATACATCGAGACCGTCCAGAAGCAGGCTCATCCCCTGGCAGAGGAGGCTAAAAAAGCCCTCAGGATAGTCTACACTCCCCTTCACGGAGCAGGCTTTGTTCCCACCACTACGGTACTCCGGGCCCAGGGCTATACGGATCTAAGCTGGGTGGAAGCCCAGGCTGTTCCGGACGGAGACTTCCCCACTCTGGTAAGCCCCAACCCCGAAGAAAAAGCCGCTCTTGCCATGGCCATCCAGCAGGCTGAGGAAAAGGACGCCGACCTTATAATAGCCAACGACCCGGATTCGGACCGCATAGGCATTGCCGTCAGGCACGGCGGAGAATATATCCAGCCCTCCGGCAACCAGCAGGGCATCATACTGCTGAACTATCTGGCCGAAAGACGGGCGGCGGAGCTTACGGAAAAGACAACGCTGATAACTACTATTGTAACCGGTCAGCTGGCAAAGGAGATCGCCGCAAAGAAGGGCATCAGGGTGTTCGAATCGCTTACAGGCTTCAAGTACATCTGCCGACGCATGGCAGAGCTGGACAAGTCAAAAGGAGACAGCTTCCTGATGGGCTACGAGGAAAGCTTCGGCTATCTGATAGGCGAGCATGCCAGAGACAAGGACGGCGTGGTTTCAGCCATGATATTCGCCGAGATGGCCGCATATTACAAGGCCCAGGGCAAGACCCTTATAGACGTGCTGGACGAGCTTTACAGGGAGTACGGCTATTATCTGGATCTGGGAGAATCCTATGTGCTCAGGGGCAAGGACGGTGCCGAGCAGATCAAAGCCATTACCGCAGCCATGAGACAGCGCAGGAACGAGCTCTTCCCGGGAACGGTGCGCTACGAGGATTATTCTCAGGGCGTCGGCGGCCAGCCCCTGTCCGATGTTCAGAAATTCTACTTCGAGGACGGCTCCTGGGTGGCCGGAAGGCCTTCCGGAACAGAGCCCAAGATAAAGTTCTACTATTCCATCAAGGGTGCGGATAAAAATGCCGCCTCAGAGCGCTGCGAGGCCCTGAGAGCCGTTGTAAAAGCCCTGGTGGAAGAGATATCAGGCAGGTAAACAAATGCAGCGGGCTCACAGTCCTGTTTCTGCCCGGTATCAAAGCCGCCTGTAATTCTGAGCGACTGTATTTCAACACAAAAGGAGGACCTTGAGCTCTCACGGACTCGGGGCCCTCCTTGATTTTTTCAGCTGAGGGGCTGATTTTCACAGCCCGCTTTTCTGTATACAAAAGACCTTGTCTGCTGACATATTTTGATCGAGCATTTCGAAGATCCAATACACTTATATTTCCGGCACGTCATATTCCCCGCGTAGAAAGCTCCGTCCTGAAAGCTTAATGGCGCACGGGGCTGTCGCTGCGCTTTGCCTGAGCATTTTGAGCCTTTCCGAGATCCTTCTGACCGTTTGATATCGTCTGCATGGCCTTGCGCAGAAGCTCGGAACTGCCGGCG
>JAZRXE010000081.1:0-8346 GCA_045600065.1 Anaerovoracaceae bacterium | reverse complement strand
GCCGCCGTCGATGACGATATTGGCAGTATCCTTTCCGCTGTCTGAACCTATGCCCGCACCGCCGGCGCCGCCGAAGGCCTCGATTCGCCCGCTGCCTTCAAACTGCAGTGTTCCGGTCTGGGTGCCGCCGTTTTTGCGCAGGGCTGCCGAGCCTGCAGACGCCTTCAGGATGTTTTCCGATCCGGGTGCGGAAGTTATGGTCACATCCTGCTCGAATCCGTCGGGGATGGCGATGGTAGCCGTACCGGCGTCAAGGCCGGAGCAGTCGATGTTCAAGCCGTCCAGCGTCAGATCGGCCGCTGCCTGCAGGACGATCCGATGGGAAGTCGGCCTGCTCGGATCAGTATTGGCTACCGTCAGGGGTTCGGCAGACAGTATGGTCAGCACGCCGTCGGTATAGGTGTAATCCACGCCCGGTGTGCCTCCGGTCACGGTAAAGTCTCCGGTATCGATGCCGGAAGAAGGATCGTAGATCTCGAAGGTCTGCGTATCGAGAACAAAGCGGTAGAACGTCCGCTCTCCGCTCTGATTATCGATATAGTGTCCGTTGCCGGTGACATAGAAATAGCGGGTATCTTCGCTGCCGTGTCCGGGGCTCCCCACCGGGGTGCCGTCTATAGAGAGCTCCTCTGCAGCAGAGTTTTCGTGAGCCAGCAGATAGACCGGTTCTCCGTATCCGTTCACGGGCTGCGTACCGAAAGCAGTGCTCCCGGAAGCCTTCACGGATGCGCCGGGATAAATCACGATGCCCTTGGTGGCATAATCTCCGCTGATGGAAGGAGCGCCGTTCCCCTTCAGGGTGATGATGCCGCTTTCCAAGAGGATGTTTTCGGCGTTGTATCGATTGACTGTGAACGTGCCGCCGATGGCCGGAGCATCGTTTCCGCCCTCTGCATACAGAGAACCGCTGCCTTTGACGGTCAGTCTGCCGGTGTTTTCGCCCTGCTTGCGGATGGCCGCATTGGCATTGCCGGCGATCAGCTTGTTCTCGGTACCTTCTGCCAGAGTCAGGGCAACATTCCCCCTGCTCTGATTGCCGATGACCAGCGCCGATTCAGCCGTGGGCTCGGCGATATTCACGCCTGCCAGAGTGATGTCCGCATTCTGGCCCGCGGGGATCAGAATGCTGTTCTTGGTGGGGGCGGAAGGATCCGCGTTCTGAATGGAGAAGGGCTTGTCGGTATTGACAGTCAGTCTGCCGGTGACATTGTCGAAACTCAGTGTGCTGAAGCTGAAATCATCGCACAGAGCTTTGATGATGAAATCTCCTGCGTAGAGAGTACCCTCCATTATCTGAGGTTCTGCATCTGCAGGCGCATAGATATATACCTTTTTTTCGTCGAAATGCTGCCGGTAGGGGAACACCTCGCCATTAATCATGATCGATTCCAGATCGGGATTGTACACAACCTTCAGTTCGACTTCGTTTCCGGAAGCATCCTTGGGGGTGCCGTTGATGCTCGAAGCATTTACGGATGCGTTCGAACCGATCACCACGGAAGCTCCTGTCAGGGCATTTCCCGGATTGATGGAATGAGCGCCGCCGGATGCAGTCACCATTCCCCCGGTGATGCTGATCTTAGAGCCCACACTGCCCTCGCTTCCGATGGCAGCAGCCCCTGTACCGGCAGTGGCCTTGATCTGTCCGCCGGAGATGATGATGGAGCTTCCGATCGGCTTGGCTTTTCCGCCGATGCCGGCCCCGGTATCACCGCCGGTCGCATGGATCTCTCCGTTTTTGATCTCTATGCTCTGGTAAACATTGTCCTTTATGTGGCCGATACCGGCCCCGCCAGCACTGCCTGTGGCATTGACGGTCCCGCTCATATCGACGATGATCTTTCCGCCGCCTATTCCGGAGCCGCCGCTGCCGCCCCGGGCGTTCAGAACGCCGTTGCCGGTGATGGTCAGTTTGGCATCTTGCCCAACATGGATACCGGAATCCTCGGAGGATACAAGGCTGTCGGTGCCGAAGATCTGCAGGCTGACTGTCTTGCCGTTATTGATCTTCAGGGCGCTTTTGCTGCTGCTGATATCCACGCCTGCAAAGGTCAGATTGGCGTTGTGCTCTACGACGATCCGAGCATCGGTGGTATTGCTGTTGGCTATCTGTATCCACTTGGATGTGTTGATATACAGCGCGCCGTCTTTGTATTTGACATCGTAGTCTGTCTGGATACCCAGCAGGTTTTCTTCGTCCGTAAGAGCTTCCGTAGTCGTGAGCCGGAAGGGCCCGAAGGAATAGAAGTGGTTTGCGGCATAAGCTCCTATGGGGCAGAGGCCGATCACCAGGGCTATTGACAACAAAGCGCTGAGCCATTTCGATAAATGTTTTTTCATTTCTCTGATCCTTTATATAATGTGAATCTATGCAAAAACCCGGGAGCATCGTATTTGCGTTCCCGATCTTTTTGCTGCATTTATGAACACGATTTAATATTTGTATTTTATCACAAAAAACGCCTGCTTGTCCAATGTAAGCAGGCATTTATTATTAATCGAATTGGCAAAAGACCGGATGTTATGACTAAAGGAATATGTCTTCTATGTCCTGCAGCATCTGCCTTCCGGCATTCTGAACATCGTCGCGGACCCTGTCTACACTCTCCCGGACGCTTCCCATGCCCTCCAGGAACTGATCGGCACCCTCCCTGAACTGGGCTATGCCCTCCAGCACCTCGGCGTTAAGCTTGAAGGCCTCGTCGAATATATTCTTTTCTCTGACATATTTGCCGGACATATAATTGTCGATGACAATGCCGTAGCGCTCCTCTGCTCGGGCAACAGACTCCTCCCAGGAGATATAGATCTCTTCGGAGGCCTTTTCTCCGGCCTTTTTCATCTCCTGCGGGTTTTCCATGAGCCGCATCAGCAAAGCCGCCAGAGAAGCGGGGCTTTCGGTGATATGGAAGGCATTGCGGTTTTTCTCCGTGCCCTCCGCGGCGCAGCTGCCGCTGACCAGCACCGACGGCAGAGAGCAGGCCGCCGCCTCTCTGACCACCAGACCGTTGGTATCGAACGTGGACGGAAACAGGAAAAGATCCGCCCGGCAGTACCAGGCTGTCAGCAGCCTTCTGTCATGGACGGCGCCCGTAAAGATGCAGCTGCGGCCCAGGCCCAGCTCTCTGGCATAGCGCCGGATCTCCAGCTCGTCCGCTCCGCTGCCCACAAAGACCATGCGAAAATCCATGTCCTGAGACCGGATGCCCGCCAGAGCGTCCAGGATGATCCTTATGCCCTTGTACCACATCATCCGCCCTACGAACAGGAATACCGGTACGCCCTCCGGGATGTCGAAGCCTGCTGTAAGCTCCATGTATTCGTCTTTGGGAAGCCTTCTGCGGGGCAGATCCACACCGTTTTCCATGACGATGTAATCGCCCTGATAACCCAAAGACCTGAGGTTTTCTCCGGCACCCCGGCTCACCACCCAGACCTCGTCGCTGGCGCGGACATTATCCACAAGGGCACGGACAGCACCCTCCCTTATGAGCCTGCCTCTGAGTGCCTTCTGTATGTCGATATCGAATTTGGTGTGATAGGTGAATACAAAAGGCGCAGGCACCAGCTCCCTCAGGCAGCGCCCCAGCAGAGAAGATGCTATGGGACAGTGGCTGTGGATAAGGCTGATATTTCTGTCCTGAAGTTCTCCCATAAGCTTAGAGGAGAACGGCATTCCGGCCATGTAGCCTACAAACTGCCTGGTGTCCAGAGCCGGATAGCGTATCACCGGATAGCCGAAAGCACTGTCGTCTGATCCCGGATATTCGGGAGTCACCACTATGGGTCTGCAGCCGTCAGCCTGAAGCACCCTGGCATAATTCACCACGGTATTGGCCACTCCGTCTATGAGAGGCGGAAAGGAATCGTTGAGTAAGCAGATCTCTCTATCATTCATATTTTTCCCCTTTTGATAAAAGGGCGTCCCGAAGGACGCCCCGCATTGTTTAGAATTCCGTTTTTTCTTCCAGGAAGGCTGTAAGCTGATCCACGGGAATGCGGATCTGCTCCATGCTGTCTCTGTCCCGGACCGTTACGCAGCCGTCTGTCTCGGTATCGAAGTCCACCGTGATGCAGTAGGGAGTTCCGATCTCGTCCTGGCGGCGGTAGCGCTTGCCTATGCTGCCGGCCTCGTCGTAATCCACATTGAACTTCTTGGAGAGCCGAGCATAGATCTCTGTGCCCTGATCCGAAAGCTTCTTGGAAAGCGGCAGCACGCAGGCCTTGAAGGGAGCCAGGGCAGGATGCAGATGCAGCACCACTCTGCTGTCTTCCTTGCCGGTCTCGGGATCGGACAGATCCTCTTCGTCGTAGGCGTTGCACAGGAAGGCCAGTGCCACACGGTCGGCGCCCAGGGAAGGCTCGATCACGTAGGGCACATACCTCTTGGTATTGTCCATGGGATCTATGTATTCCATGCTCTCGCCGGATACCTCCTGATGGCGGGTAAGATCGTAGTCGGTACGGTCGGCAATGCCCCACAGCTCGCCCCATCCGAAGGGGAAGAGGTATTCAAAGTCCGTGGTAGCCTTGGAATAGAAGGAAAGCTCCTCCGGATCGTGATCTCTCAGACGCAGCTTATCCATATTGATGCCCAGATCCTCCAGGAACCTGCGGCAGTATTCTCTCCAGTAGGAGAACCACTCCAGATCGGTGCCGGGCTCGCAGAAGAACTCCAGCTCCATCTGTTCGAATTCGCGGATGCGGAAGATGAAGTTTCCGGGCGTGATCTCGTTGCGGAAGCTCTTGCCCACCTGAGCGATGCCAAAGGGCACCTTCTTTCTGGTAGTGCGCTGTACGTTCTTGAAGTTGACGAAAATGCCCTGCGCAGTCTCGGGACGCAGGTAGATCTCGTTCCTGCTGTCCTCGGTGATGCCCTGATAGGTCTTGTACATCAGATTGAACTGGCGGATGGAGGTGAAATCCTTCTTGCCGCATTCGGGGCAGACGATATCGTGAGAAGCGATATATTCTTCCATCTGCTTGTTGGTCCAGCCGTCCAGACCGGTCATCTCTTCGCCGTGCGCGGCGGCATAGTCCTCGATCAGCTTATCGGCTCTGAATCTGGCCTTGCAGGCTCTGCAGTCCATAAGGGGGTCGGAGAAGCTGCCCACATGGCCGGAGGCTACCCAGACCTGGGGGTTCATCAGTATGGCGCTGTCCAGGCCCACGTTGTAGGGGCTCTCCTGGACGAATTTCTTCCACCAGGCCTTCTTGATGTTGTTCTTCAGCTCTACGCCCAGAGGACCGTAATCCCATGCGTTGGCCAGGCCGCCGTAGATCTCGGAGCCCGGAAAAAGAAAGCCTCTGGATTTGCAGAGGCTGACTAAGGTTTCCATTGTCAGTTCAGTCTTCATGATCATCTTCCTTAAAGATTAATTCTGCAGTTCTTCTTTTATTTCTTCCGAGGTCTGCTCGAGCTCCTTGTCAAGCTCCTCTATATCCACATCGGAAAGATCAAGATCCAGATCGTCGAATCCACCCAGTCCGCTTTCCTCGGCCCGGGTCTTTAAATCTGAAGCCTTGTCTCTGGCATGCTCTACAAGATCTCCGCCCTTGTCCTTTGCGGCCTTGTAATACTCAGCGCCCTTATCCCTGGCAGCCTTGTAATAAACAGCGCTCTTGTCCTTGACCTCGTCTACCACGACGCCGCCCTTTACCACCGCGGCATCGTAGGCTGTGGAAGCCTTGGCGGACACATCGACGACCTCGCCGTTTTCCTTTACCAGCTCCACCTTGCACTTAGTGCCCGCAGCGGCGATTATGCCGGCTATGACTGCCCAGGGGAAGAGCACGGTGCCCAGGATACCTACGTTTACAGGCAGATTCAGCAGAATGTCATCGTTCTTTTTGATGGTGATCTTGCTTACGTTGCCCTTGCGCACTGCCTCCTTGATCTCTGCGACTATGCCGTTGACCTTGCCGTCTCCCTCGGCAGGACCTGTCTGATTTATGCTGTCCTCGATGTAGATAATTGCCTCCACCACATCAGCATTGTTTTTTTCCAGAGCCTGCTTGGCCTCCCTGTAGCTGACTCCTGTTCTGTCCTTGACGAGTTCGATTTTCTCCAGTGTGATTTCACTTTTTTCCATTTGTTTCTCCTATATCCTTAACCCTTCGCTCTTGAGCTTTCCCACCCCCAAATGATAGGAAATATACCTGCTGAGTATCCTGTCAAGAAGAGCCTGTTTATCCTCCGGCACCGCAAGATCCCTGAGGCTTCGTATAGGATGCTCCTGCATGTATCCGAGCATTTGAATTATATCAGCATTGAGCCGGAATATCAACGGATTTACATCATCGGCGGGCAGGGCGCAGTCCGGGCACACAAGGCCTCCCTCGGCCACGGAAAACAGCGCCGAGCCTTCGATCTCAGCTCCGCAGCGGACGCATCGCTTAAGGGAAAGCCCTATGCCCAGCAGGCTCAGAAGTCTTATCTGATAGCCCGTGACCAGTGTCCTGCAGGCGGTTTCCCTCTGTTCAGTAAGATCCAGAAAATCATCCAGCAGCCTGTATATCCCCGGCTGGGGCTCGTCCTCGGCAAGCACGCTGTCAGTAAGCTCCAGCACGTAAGACGCAGCCATGTACTTGTCAACGTCCTCACCCAGGCTGTAAAAGCTCCTTATCACCTCGGCTCCGTTTATGCTGTAGGAGTCACGGCCCTTATACAGCTCGTATTTTCCGCAGCAGAAAGGACGCAGGGACAGGGCGTTCTTGCCCTTGCTCCTTTCGTTAATGGAGCTGCCTGCGCTTATTTTGCCGTATTTTTCGGAAAAAAGCACTATCATGCGCCTTCCCGAAACGGTTTTGATCTGCCGGAATACGATGGCTTTGGTTTCGGTGTACATAGCTTGCGGTTATAATATCAGTTCGGTAATGAAAACGGTGACACAGCAGACCACGGCGGTCTTCAGAAGATCCAGCCCCGCCCAGGACGATGCTATGCCCAGCATCAGCGCCAGCGCACCGGCGGCGGGCACCCTTGTGGCATGTATTATGGCAGGAAAGGTCATCACGGCCAGGGTCACATAGGGCACGTAATACAGGAAGGAGCGTATGAAACGGCTCTTTATGGGTCTGCGTATCAGGGTCATGGGCAGCACACGTATCAGATAGGTGGTCAGTGCCATGACAAATATGTAAATATAGGTGTTATTCATCGGCGGCCTCCGCTGCGGGGAAAAGGATAGCCGCGGCCGCGGAAATTGCCACAGTCAGTATTATGGTCACCGTTCCGGAAGACAGAGAGCTGAAGACAGGCAGCATATTCATCAGCCATGATGACGCGAAGCTGACGGCGATCACGCCGCAGACCGCTTTGTTTTCTCTTGCCGGGGGTATGAATACGGCTATGAACATGCCATACAGGGCCACGCTCAGAGCGCTTACCAGACTGTCCGGCAGCATATTGCCAGCGATGACGCCGCAGCCTGTGCCTGCGGCCCAGCCCAGAGTAGCTGGAAGTATTGCCCCGTAGGTGTAATAGGGCTGCACATAGCCGGGTCTGGCTATGGTGATGCCGAACAGCTCGTCCGTAATATAAAAGCCCAGCAGCATGCGGTGGCCGGTGGAAAGATCGGGATGACAGCGGGCGGAAAGTGCGCAGGACATCAGCAGATACCGGGCGTTGGCAACGACTGTCATTACTGCCAGCTCTATATAGCTCGCCTGAGCGGCTATGGACGTGAAGCCCGCGTATTCACCGGCGGAGGCATTCACCAGCAGGCTGGTCAGAACGCCCTGAAATACACTGAGTCCGGCGTTGGCTGCTGCGATACCCAGAGAAAAAGCGCAGGCAAAATAGCCAAGGCATATTGGCACACCGTCTTTGAAGCCGTCTTTGAATAAGGATTTATCTAAGGTCATTTATGTCTCCTGATGCACTCAAGCGCAGCGCCGCCGTGCATATAGGGAAATACAATACTGCAGCTTTGCACTATGCGCAAAAACCTCTTATAAATAATATACCAGTATTCTTGATAATATATCAGTATTTCTTTGTTGTGTTAATTATTTTGAGATAAATCGTGGGTCACATGTCAGATTGCCCAGGCTGTCGCAGGTGTACTTCAATACTGATTTTCTATCTCCCAGAGCGAACGTCGTTTCGCGCTCGTCAAGTAGCTTTGGGAACCGCTGATTTTTTCAGTCCTTGCCTAACAGCAGGAAATCCATAAACTTAGTGCCATTCAACCAGATTTCTGATTTCCATTCAGTGCGTTTTTTCGGAAGCATCCTGAAGTGCGCCGAGGTCAAGTTTGTAAAAGAGCGGTTCTTCCGCTTTTTTCTTTTCGACGAACATCAACATATAAATGGGATAGTAACTGATCTTGTCCGATACGCTGA
>JAZRXE010000080.1:0-6114 GCA_045600065.1 Anaerovoracaceae bacterium | reverse complement strand
GCGTAAGCAGATTTGATTCTGCAATAAATATGTTCTCATAGCTGCCCTGCTGGTAGTAGGCTATTCGTCTTCCGTTGTTTCGAAGTGATCTGAGGCTCATTTCCTTAAACTCCTCAGGCTCGGGCACCGGTACCGTTTCCGCCGCATAGACCTGTGCAGGCACATTTCCGATGACCATGGCGATACTCAAAAGCACTGCAGTTATTTTCTGACATATTCCGTTCATTTTACGTCCTCCGCAAGGCTGTTTGCTCTGCTAATGTTTATCTTAATTTACTTTTGCCGATTTTTTAGGACTGCTTTGAAATTTATCTGTTCATTTTTGTTTATATCAAAAAAGCGCATCGGCCGGCATTTTAGGATACCGCCTTTGCGCTTTCATTTTCTGTATTCATCCGTAATATGCTGCTTCCTGGCTTCACAGCAAAATAAACCCTGTGTATTGTAAATCGCGTATCCTTTTGTAAAACCCGAATACTCACGCCAATACCTCTTTAAAGATTTATGCTGACAGTTTTTACACTACTATCTTTTCCGGCACTTTGCAAGAAAAATATGTGCATACAGATTGGATCAGCCTCTTGGCATTTGCAGGAAAGAGCTTTGATCACACATCCACCCTTTCTACATAGTCAAGTCCGTCCTCGCTGCGAACGAGCCTTAATACGAAATCGAACTTGTCCACCTGGGTGCTGAGGTGAAAATCAGCCTCGGGGAAGACATCCTGCTGGGCCGGATCGAAGAACTTTGCGCCGCTGGTGCGTCTGAGATCGGCAATGCCGCCCTCAAGATCCACAGGCTGGCCTGTGAGCAGATATCTGATGTATTCAGCACACAGAGTATCCTCCTCTATTGGAGCGGTACCCTCAAGACCCATACATACCAGAGAGACAACCTGAGGATTGCGCGCCCTGATGTAGCGGGCTATTGCTGCCGCGTTTACAAGACTGCCCGTTATGATCTCTTCTGCGCCGGAGGCATTGGCGATACCCTGGGTGCCGGCGCTTGTGGTATGGAGCACCACCCTGCCGCTCAGATCCTCGTTTTCAAGCTGACTGGGAGAATTTCCGTAATCAAAGCCGGGAAGCTTGACACCGTGCCGCTCACCTACAAGAATTGCGTCGGGATGCTTTTCTTTATAGTCATAGGCTATCTTGGAATCGCCCACAGGGCAGATCCTTGCAGCGCCGTTGCGGCTCAGATAGGCCTCTACTGTAAAAGCCCTGAAAACATCGATTATTACGGCCAGTCCTCTTGCCGCCCTGGCGCCTTCTATCATCTGAAGTATATTGACTTCCATTACTTTTTCTCCTTGCTCTGCCTTTTTTCCGCAGCTTCCCTGCGCAGCCTCTTTGCCGTTTTCGGTTTCATTACTGAAAAGCCGAATCGTCCTAATGTTTTGCCGCTTACGGGGTAATACTGACCGTGACTGTAGCTTATGAGCCCGGCCTTTTCCAGCGCCACTCTGCCGTTTTCATCCAGAAGGTCTTCATTGACATGCACCGCAACTATATCCGCCATATACATGTCGTGACTTCCCAGCCTTTTGATCTCGAAAATCTTGCATTCGAGATTGATGGGCGCTTCCTCTATCATAGGGCATTTCACAAGCTCCGCGGGTATCTTGGTAAGGCCGGTTTCCTTGAACTTGTCCACCTTGGCGCCGGTGGTGCAGCCGCAGTAATCGGTCGCCTTTGCAAGCTCCTTACTGGTAAGATTGATCACAAATTCCATATTCTTTTCAATGATATCGTGAGAATATCTTTTCGGCATAACGCTTACGTAGGTTCTGGGCGGCTCCGAATTGATTATACCCGTCCATCCTATAGTTATGATATTGGATTCTTCCATGGTGCCGCAGCTGACCATGACGGCAGGCAGCGGGTAAAGCATGGTTGAAGGCTTCAGAGTCTTTTTAGCCATTATCTTCTCCTCAGTTTTTCTCTTGTCTGCAGGTAGTCTTCCGGCAGAGGCGCATTGAATTCCATATATTGATGACTTACAGGGTGCTCGAAAATCAGAGTACGGGCATGAAGCATCTGGCCCCGAGCCCTGGCGGTATTGGCGGAAGAGCCGTAAACGGGATCTCCGACCAGAGGGTGCCCGATGCTTGTAAGATGAACTCTTATCTGATGGGTCCGTCCTGTTTCAAGCATGCACTGAAGCTCGGAAAAGCCCTTATACTCTTCCAGGACCTTATAATGTGTGACAGCCCGTTTTCCACCGGGCACTATGGCCATCTTAAGCCTGTTTCCGGGATCTCTGCCCAGGGGAGCGTCCACTGTGCCTTCCGGTTCCTTGAAATTGCCGTAGACAAGGGCATTGTATATTCGCGTTATCCTGTGGGCTGCAACCATTTCGGAAAGCACCATGTGAGCCTGTGTGGATTTCGCAGCCACAAGCAGACCTGTGGTATCCTTATCTATGCGGTGGACTATTCCCGGTCTGTCCAGTCCGTTAAGCACGGACATGGAGCCGCAATGGTGCAGCAATCCGTTCACAAGAGTTCCGCTCAGATTTCCGGCAGCAGGATGCACCACCATGCCACGTGGCTTGTTGACGACTATTATATCTTCATCCTCATAGACAATATCCAGATCTATATCCTCGGGTGCAGCCTCGCAGGGCACGGCCTGCGGAACGCTGATAAGCACAGTGCTGCCCACTTCCAGCTTTTGTTTTTTGGACAGCATGGGCTTTCCGTCTACACTAACCCTTCCGTCCTCAATGAGCTTTTGAATATAGCTGCGCGAAACATCCTCCATAAGCAAAGAAAGCACGCGGTCTATTCTTTCTCCCGCGTGCTCTGAAGTGATCTGAAAATCGTAAATACTGTCTCTTTCTTCCATTTGGACTATTCTTCCCCGAAGTCCTCGGAAGCGTCTTCGGAGTCATCCTCCCAGCTTTCTTCACCGAAGGCATCATCTTCGTCATAATCGAAAACGGGCAGATCCTCAAGATCTGAGCTCAGGTCTTCGAAGGATATCTGGGGGCCTCTTTCTCTCTTTGCCTTTTCTCTGCGCTCCTCTTCCTTAGCCTCCTCCATTGCCTTCATGTAGGCTACACGCTGGGGGTTGGTCTCCTCGAAACCGTGCTTTGAAGAACTGTATTTCGCCTTGGCTTTAGCCTTTGCGGCAGCCTTGGCTTCTTTCTGCTCTTTGGTCTCGAAGAAATCCATGCTTACCATAAGGACAAGAAAAGCTCCGAAGCAAAGCAGTATGTCCGCCAGATTCATTACAGGGAACAGCTTAACATCCAGGAAATCAACAACACCGCCCCAAAGCAGTCTGCTGAGCACGTTTCCGAAGCCGCCGCCCATCATAAGACCCATCCCCGCTACCTCGTAGGGATTTATTTTGCCCTTACCGGATTCGTAATAGGCTATCATGAATATCAGTACAACGATGGCAAAGCCTGTGATCAGCTTGCCTTCTCCGGACATAAGGCTATAGGCCATTCCGGTATTGAACACATAGGTTATGGAAATATAGCCCGGTATGATGCTGATCGTCTGTCCCTCCACCATCAGAAGCTTGACGATGATCTTGGTAATAAAATCAACTGCTACAACGCCGGCAGCCATTCCGTAAAAAAGCATTAATAAGCCCTCCTGGGGTTGATTATGGTCTTGAATTTTTCTTCTTCGTTCAGCTTTACCGGCTCGATATCAAAGGAGCTTCCGAAGCCCTGAAGGAAGGACTGGGCGGATTCGTCCAGATTGGCGTGCTGCTCCTCCTGAGCGTCATTGCTGCGGGCTGTGCCGCCGAAGAAATCGTCTCCGAGCAGATCCAGCCTGTCAAGCTCGGACTGAAGCACGCTGCGAAGGCGGCTCTTCATGGAGCTGACCCTGTCTGTAAGCAGCTTTTCCTCCTGCTGGAGTCTTTCTACCGTTTCGGAAGCGGCTCTGGTCTTCAGCTCTGCGTCGAGCTCGGCATTCTTGATGAGTATGTCCGCTCTCTTTTCGGCGCTGGCGCTTATATCCGACATGAGCGATTTTGCAGCCTCCAGGGTGCTGAGCACCATGCTCTCCTGGGATTTGTATTTTTCGATGGTTTCCTGACACTCTGCCAGCTGGGCCTTAGCCGTGGTAAGCTCGTTCTGCAGCTGGGCAAATTCAACGGTCACCTTGTCGAGGAATACATCGACCTCTTCGGCGCTGTAACCTCTGACTGCCTTGCTGAACTCGATGCTTTGAATCTCTTCTGCTGTAAGCATATGGCGATCTCCTTACTTCCAGGGGCTCTTGACTGTCTGCTCCGCTGCCTTGAGATTCATGTTATGGGCTATGTCCACATTCTCGGGAGCGAAGAGGAAAATATTGTTGGCGATCTTCTGAACGTTTCCGTTGAGCGCATAGGTAGCGCCGCTGAGGAAATCGAAAATCTTTCTGGCTACATCGGTTTCCAGATTTTCCAGATTGATTATGATGGGCTTTTTGGCCTTAAGGCTGTCTACGAGCTTAGGGCTTTCATCAAAGCCCTGAGGCTCTATTACAACCATCTTGACCACACCGCTCTGCTTTGTAAAGCGATCTCCTGAAACTGAGGCCTTGGATGTGCCGGAGGGAGCAGCGGCAGACTGGCTCTTGCCGGTACCGAGGGCTTTAAGCTGCTCGGAGGTCTTTTCGGTTGGGATGATGCTTACGCTTTTGTCGCTTCCGGAAGCTTCTTCGATATCGTCTTCCTCGTCGATTTCGGAGATGCCCACCACGGACTTGAACTTGGAAATGATGCTCATATTTCTACCTCGTTATATATTAATAGCTATTGAGTGCTGATTATTTGCTTTTGCTTTCAGGGTTTCTTAAAACCTCGTCGTAAATGGATACCGTGCCTACGGTTTTGACAGTACCGTCCTCCTGGGTGATCTTGATGTCGTCCTCGCTTACTATTGTCTCGTAGGCTCCCCGGACGAGCACGTTTACCGGGGTAAACGAATATCCGCCGTCTATCTCAAGAACATATACTCCTTCCGCGCCCGTCTCATCAAAGGCAAGGGCGGAGTTGGGCACGGCAAGTCCTCTGTATTCCTTTGTTATGACCTTTACGTCTGCCTGCCTGATGCGGCTGAAATTCTCGTAAAAGCGGCCTGTCTTTACCACCACGTAGTAATAGTCGCCTCTGTTGAGCATTTCCATTACGTTTCCCCTGACCTTGAATCCGTCTTCGAATTCAACCTCGAGCTGAGCGTTTATGGAATAGTATTCCATACGGTCCTCGGAAACGATGAGCACTATGTACCAGGTATCGCTGTTTATAAGCTTGTAGAGCACATCGCCCTTTGAAGCACTGTCTTTGACAGTGCTGACTACCTCTATGGGCTCCTCAGGCAGGTCATCAAGCTTGATGGTGCCTATGGTATCGGGGGTGAAGTACCCCTCCCAACCGTCATAGTAATAGCTGACAAAGCCTGTGGAAGCAGCCTTGTACGCCTGTCCGGAGCCCTCCGCGGGATAAACGTCAAGGACTTTAGAGCCCTTGCGGGTCTTTTCGTTTTCGGCGGCATAACGGCTTACCGAGCCGTCCTGCTCCGCGAAAACCGGAGTCTCGCTCCTCACTATTATGCACTTTGAGCTGTCCGCAACGCTGAGCTCCCCGTAGCCGATAACGGCAGTAGGCATTAGCGCGCCTGTTATATCCGGTATCAGATATAAATATGTGTAAAGCCCGCCGACCGCTGCAAGAAAAACTATCAGAGCTGCAGCCGAGAGCCTGAGTTTAAGCTTTCCGTTCATATATGAATTATATCAAAAGAACACAATATCTACAATAGTTCGTCTTCCGAAACCACACTATTTAGTATTTTCTTTTCGTCCTTCGAAAAATCGTGCTCCTTGTTCAGATACGCCTCGAAAAGATCCGGCCTGCGATCCTTTGTCAGCCTTAAGGACTGCTCGAACTGCCAAAGCCGTATAAGCCTGTGGTTGCCTCCGAAAAGCAGCTCGGGAACAGACAGCCCGCGGAATTCCCTGGGCTTGGTGTACTGCGGATGCTCCAGCAGTCCGCTGTATACGGATTCGTCCATGGGTGAATCCTCGTTACCCAAAACACCCGGTATAAGCCTTGAAACAGCGTCTATAAGCACCATTGCCGCCAGCTCTCCGCCGGTCAGGAT
>JAZRXE010000079.1:0-20948 GCA_045600065.1 Anaerovoracaceae bacterium | reverse complement strand
ACATGGCTACGATCCGACTTTGCCCGGATGCGGGTATTGATGTCTGTGGTGTTCTGCGGGCTAATGATGAAGGGCTTTGTAAAAGCTGGCTCGGCAGCCTGAGGCTGAGTCTTAGGTGCAGCAGCCTGAGGCTGAGTGTCTGAACCTGCAGCCTGCGGCTGAGTGTCTGAACCTGCAGCCTGAGGCTCGGTCTTCTCTTTTTGGGTTTTTAAGCCCTGGATCAGCTCGATCTGGGCAGTCAGGGAGGGATTTGAGCGCAGATCTTCTGCCAGAGCGCTGCTTACGATCTGGGGATCCATCCCGGTCTCTTTCGTGTATTCTGTCAGGTATTTTTGATACTGCAGGGCGATCCGGCCCCAATCCTCCGCACCCATGCCCTCGCGGGATGCTGCCAGAACTGCATGATGGAAAGTCTTGGCGAATTTATCCAGATTCTTCTTGGCGAATTCATTGAAGTCCTTATCTATGTATGTCGGATCATTCTCTCGCTCCTCAGCAATTTTCTTTTTTCTGTCTGCATATATTTTCTCCCAGTTATCCATTTCGCTCAGCAATGCGGACACGAGACATTTCAGGGCTTCGGGACGGCGTTCTGCCGCTTCGAAGAATCTCTGTGTGAATCCTCCCTCATATTGGATAGAGAGATTTCTGTACCAGGTGCCAAGCATGGGTGTTTTCGATGAGACCAGTACGCTGCTGCCGTAGATCGGAGAAGCTTTGATCTTTTCTGTTTCAGCGAGCATGTCCGTCAGACTTTCGGCACATCGGCTGATGTAATCGTTTACGGCGGAGGATTTTTTTTCGGAGGGAACGGCATTCAGTACAGCCAGACCCTTGGAAAAGCGCTGGGAATATATCTCTCCTTCCAGTCCGAACGGATCTTTGTTCAGCAGTGCGTCCCCGACGACACGGTCGAATCTCTCTCCGTAATCAGCGGAACCCTGCAAATAGACCTGAGCAAGCTCTGCGCGGAAATTCCGGAGATCGTCGCTGGTCAGCCGTCCGGCTGACCGGTTCCACAGATCCCGAAGATCCTTTATTTGTTCGGCTGCTTCTTCGAAATGCTTGTCATACCAAGCGTCGTTGATCTTCTTCATGCGGCAGTTGATCTGACTGCCCACGATCAGTGATGTAACAAGTTGATCTTCGGGATAATCCATGGAATCCCACAGATCGTTCTCCCAAAGGTATTTCGCTTGTGCTTCATTCATCACCGCATGCAGCGCTTCGATCCAATCGGTTGCATTGGGACGCAGATCTGCCTGTTTCCATGCATCGGACAGCTGTTTTCCGAACGTGCGCAGGTCTTCGGAAGAAGGGGCTTCCGTATTTTTCAGTTCGTCAAATTTATTCCGGATCTGCTCGACTGAAAGATTCAGAGCACTGGCTGCATCGGCTTTTGCCTTCAGATCCTCAGAGCTGCTGATGATGGGGTTGAGCAAGCTTCTGCCCACCTTGCCACGCGCAGCAAAATACCGGCTCAGTATGGCTTTGGTCGTTATATTGCTCGCTGTGGGCTGCTCGTCATGTAAAGATACCAGGTCTTTGAAATGTTTCGCGTATGAAGTTTTTTCCCTTTCCTCCAGGCCGGTCTTGTTCCGGACTATGGCATCCATTTCGGCTGCTTTGTAGACGCGCACCATGCCCGCTGTCAGGGAGTCTTTGGAAAGGCCCGGATCCTGAAGTATGCGATCTACGGCGGAATCCAGGCGCGCGGCATCGAACTGCCTTCTCCGGTACGCCGCATCCTCTTTAGCCATGATCGCCGTCTGAAGGGCTTCGGCAATCTTTTCGTCCTGTCTTTCTGCCGCCTGGTCCAGAGCCTTTTCCAGGTCTGCCAGTATCGCATTGTCCTTTTCTGCGGCACGCTGTCTGATTTCTCTTTTTCTGTCTTCGTTTTTTTGGTTCTTTATCCCCTCTATGTGTGTTCTGATCTGCGGAGCCTTATTCAGGCTTATGCCCCTTAATGGGCTTCCTTCGGAGAAGTAAACATTGGTCAGCCGGTCATCCATGCTGTTTTCGATGCCGGTGTCTCTCTCACAGGCTTCGCTGAACCTGGCTGCCAGAGCAAAAGTCTCTCTCAGTTTACTGTTGCTTTTGTTGATCTCATTCTGCTTGCGCGGCTGGATGTTCCTGGCTGTCCGGTAATTTTTAAGCGCTGTTTCTGTGTTTTCTACGGCAGTGCTGTACAGCTGCTCAGCGATCCTCCTGTTTGCCGGCTTTTTCAGCTCCTCAAAGAACCGTGTTTGAAAATCATCATCCAGAATGTCGATCGATCTGGCTACCGCAGCGTACAGCTTTTCCGAATCGTCGGAAGCGACATTTGACAGCAGCAGGATCTCACTTTGGATCAGCGTATCGATCTTTTCGGAGCTGGATTTTATTTCCGCCTCAGATATCAGGCCGCTCAAGCCCGTAACGGTGAGCTGGAGGGGTTTCCCGAACAGCTTGTTCACGGCGGCTTCATTCTCGGGTTTTGCCAGCTCTCTGTAATAGAGGCTGGTGAAAGACGGAGGCAGGGTACTGCAGGCTTGCTGCGACAGTTCCCTCAGCTCCGGAAGCTTGTCCTGCTCTGTGGATTGCAGCAGGCCGATCAGAGCTGTGCACAGCCTCTGATATTCCTTCTCGTAAGGTGTGTTTGCGATCTCGGCCAGTAATTGTTTCAGTTCTTCGAATGGCATGGTATATCCTGCTTTCTGTTCTGTTTTTATTAATAAACGGATGTATTATCTTCTGATATTAACACATTATTATAGCATAAAAGGTTTCAGAAAAAATACGAAAACCCCGAGATGTTGATATGCGTTCTCGGGGTTATTTACACTTATTACACTTATTCTGATCAATAGCTTATAGCAGCCATGATCACATCGGTTCCGTCTTCCAGCTTAGCGGCGATCTCCATGCCTGTATCGGTCTGCCTGCCGTAAAAATAAAGAGTGTCTCCGCGGTAGCAGTAGGCGTTGTAATTGATGGTCAGTTCTCTGACGGGTCTGGCCTTGAGCTCTTCCACGCTGAACATGCTCAGCAGGGCTCTGATGTATGCCACATTGTTCATATGACCGACGAAATCGATATCCGAGGTGCTTGCAAGATGGGTGCCCAGCAGGGGACAGCCGGAAAAATCCTTGTGTATCGTCGGGAAGGGCTCTTCGAACTGGATTTCATCCAGAGGCACAAAGCCCTCGGGGGTCGCTTCGGACAGGGGATGGATCTTTTTGTTGTCGTCCATCACTATCCACTGGGTGCGGCCGCTTACAAGCAGCTCTTCTCCGTTTTTTATGCTGTAGTTTCGCTCCACTCTCAGCTTTCCGGAGATCTTGGGCCAGGTTTTAAGCTGCACATCCTCGTAAAGCGAGGGCATTCTGTATATTCTGATCTGCGTTTTTACGGCTACCCATTGCATTCCACGGCTTTTCAGGGCTTCGCTGCCGCTGCCCAAAGTGTAATCGTGGAGGCTTGCCATGTCCATAAACATGTCCGCCGCCGCAGGCAGGCTCAGCTGCAGTCCGTTGCCGCAGTGGCTGAGCATTATTTTCTGATCGATAGTTAAGTTGTTGTTCATGATACTGTCCGATATTTGATAACTGTGCGCTAATGCAGAAATGTTTTGTGGACGTAGTATTTGCAGGCGAAGCTGAAGGCGAAGTTATCCAGCAGATATTTCTTTTCCCTGCCGGGTATCTTCTGATTGGCAAAGCGTGCCATACCGGAGAAAACATCGTTGACGGCATTTTCAACGGCAGTGCAGAAACGGTCGTATATGGTTCCGGGATCATCAGGCATAATGGTAAGGCCCATTTTCATGATCTGGGACATATCATCTGTGGTATAACAGGTCTTTAATATGTAGATCACGATAATCGAAGCCACCGCCATGCGGCTGTATTTTTTGGAAATAGGCGCCTCTACCAGCTTTGCCTTGACATAGTTGTTGACCATGCTTTTGGTAAGGGGAGTCTCGCCCATGTCACTGAAAAAACGGCCCAGGTTGTTTTCGATCAGAGTGAGCACCTGTTCCATATACAGCCCTATGTCGGGCAGCTCGTTCCACCTGAGTATGTGAAATTTGGGTATGAGATTTTCTGCTAAGGTTTCGTTGATCATAATTGAAATATAGCACAGCAGGAGCTGATTGTAAAGCTTGACCTCGTAAGAAATATGTGATAATATCGTTTTCAATACTATGTAAGCATTTATTTTTTTTATGGAAGCTTCAGAGGAGCTATTTCTTTAAGTATGCAGACCCGAATCAGTACGGGTATCGGATATAATGAATAATAATACCAATGCGCAGAATGCATTCAGCGCAGAGAATTTCATGAAGGAACTGAGCGCAAGCTCTGATGAATATGTTATTTTCAGGGACAAGCGCCCCATCAGAGACCTAAAGGACATGATGCGAAGCAGCGCGGAGCTTTATAAAGACAACGTGGCATTCATGCAGCGCTTCAGCAAGGATGAGGATTTCAGATCCATAACCTATGGAAAGGCCTTTGAAGACCTCAACGGCATTGGTACAGCCCTGCTTGGCCTGAGGCTCGGGGGCAGCCGCATAGCCGTTGTAGGCGAGAACTGCTATCAATGGGCGCTGAGCTATCTTGCGATCGCCGGAGGCGTGGGCACCGTAGTTCCTATGGATAAGGAGCTGGGCGCTCCGGAGCTTGAACAGCTCTGCGCCGAGGCTCAGGTAAGTGCGGTTATTTATTCCGGCAAATACAGCGATATGTTTGCTCAGATCAAGGCAGGGGGCCGCACGGCAATAAAATATCTGATCAATATGCACAGTCAGCAGCATACGGAGTCTGAGTATTCCCTGCGCAGGCTGAGCATGGAAGGCAAAGAGGCAATAAAGGCAGGAGAGCGCAGCTATATCGATGCCTGTCCCGACAGAGACGGTATGGGGATACTGCTCTTTACCTCCGGCACCACAGGCATATCCAAGGGCGTAATGCTCAGCCAGAGCAATATCTGCAGCGATATCATGATGACAGCCTCTTACATCGCGGTCAGCCAGGAGGATGTGTTTTTCAGCGTTCTTCCTGTCCATCATACCTATGAGTGCACTTGCGGCATGCTGGTCCCCCTTTACAGCGGAGCGGCCGTTGCTTATTGCGAAGGTCTTAAGCATATTCCCTCCAACCTCAGAGAGATACAGCCATCGATCATGCTGGGTGTACCCCTGATTTTCGAATCTCTGTACCGCAATATCTGGAAAAAAATCAGAAAGCAGGGCAAAGAGCAGGATGTGATACAGGCAATGCAAAGATTCAAGCTTATGGGCCCCGGCGGAATGGAGCTCCGGCGCAAGGCGCTTTCGGAGATCTATGAGACCTTCGGAAGCCGCATGAGGCTCATGATAAGCGGCGGAGCTGCCATCAATCCTTCGATACTGGACTTTTTCAACGATCTCGGTTATTTCGCGGTCCAGGGCTACGGCCTTACTGAATGCTCGCCTCTTGCCGCCCTGAATCCGGAAAACAGGGCGCTTATGCGCAATGCCTCCGTGGGACGCTTCCTGCCGGGAATGCAGGTCCGCATAGACTCTCCGGGAGAGGACGGAATAGGTGAGATATGCCTGTCAGGTCCCAATGTCATGCTCGGCTATTACAATATGCCGGAGGAGTCCGCGCGTGTGCTCAGGGACGGCTGGTTTTATACAGGCGATCTGGGCTATGTGGATGAGGAAGGCTATATCTATATCACCGGAAGGGCAAAGAATGTCATAATTACAGCCAACGGCAAAAATGTGTTCCCCGAGGAGCTGGAACATTACCTGTCCGCAATACCCTATGTTGAGGAATCCATGGTCTGGGCGGAAAAGGACGCGGACGGCAACGATACGGACATAATAGCCAGCATATATCCGGACAAGGATTACTTCAGAGAGGTCTTCGGCGTGGAATACGACCATGACAAGGCTGCCGAGGTGCTGGAGGAGCAGGTTAGCCTGCTCAACGACAGGCTGCCCTTGTTCAAGCAGATACACAAGGTCTCTGTCAGGGATCTTCCCTTCGAAAAGACCACCGCCTCCAAGATACGCAGATTCGACGAAAAGAACCGCAAATAACACAGGGAACACAAGGGGACGGTTCTCCTGTGCGCCGCGAGCTGCAAAGCCTGCTGCGCTTGGAACTTCGGGCCGGTTTCCCATACGCTGTATAATTACGAGCTCATCAGAAAGACCATCTCCGCCGGGAGGCGGTCTTTTTTTGTATGCTGAAAACCCCGCGTTTGACGCGGGGATCCTTACTGCGCTGCTTCATTGTAAATTCACATATCAGTTGAAATAGCCGCCTTCAGAATGTATAATTCTTTTATATGTAAAACTGACCGCATTATGCGGCTCTAAGCGTTACAAGGAGGAAACATGAAAAAGTTATTAGCTATGCTGCTGGTTCTTGCCATGGTTATTTCTATGGCTGCCTGCGGTGAAAAGAAGGCAGAGGAGCCCGAGGTAAAGGATTACTCCGGATACACCATCCGTATTTACTCCAACACCAACGACGAATCTGAAGTCGAATGGCTGAAGACCAAGGCCGCTGAAGCAGGCTTTACCATCAGCATCGACGACAACACTGTCATCTCCGGTGACAGCGCTGCTATCCAGGCTGCCAACGAGAACAAGGACGGCGACGTTCTGTTCGGTCTGAACGAGACCAGATGGAACCAGGTCATCAACGGCACCTATGAGAACCTGTCTCTGGTAGAATGGGCTCCCACCTGGGCCGAAAAGGTCGGCACCTTCAAGTATGACAACCTGGCCTACGGCGTCACCATTCAGGACATTCTGATGCTCTACAGAAACGACGAGCTGGGTACCAACGGCGAAGCTCTCCACTTTGCTCACTGGACAGAGATGGCCGATGCCGGCTACAAGTTCTATCGTCAGGGCAAGGTTGGCGGCACTACCAACGGAAACATCAACAACTGCATGCTGTTCCCCTATGCGGATCCCGAATCCCCTGCAGGCGGTATCAGTGTTGACGGCTGGAAGGCTCTGTGGAAGTACTGCGCAGGCGGCACCTTCACCGGCGACAGCTACGGCTTCGATCCTCTGAACAGAGGCGACGTTCAGCTCTCCACCTTCTACTCCAGCTCCCTGTACGGCAATGTAGACGTTGCGGCCGAGAGCTCCGAGAACCCCCTGACCTACGATGCAGAGGCACAGGCTCCCGGAAACTGGGCACTGGTAGACATCGACGACGGCAGCTACTTCATCGCAGAGTACATCGGCGTTCTTGCCAAGGAAGGCAGAACCGACGAAGAGACCGAGGCCTGCAAGGCATTCTGCGAATGGTTCGGCTCCGACGAGACTCAGACCGGCTGGGCTAACGAATTCGACCGTTATCCCTGCAACACCGCAGCAGCAGCTGCTTCCGACATGGTAGACTATGCAGGCATCTACAGCCTCAAGAACATGGCACAGGAAAATGTTGCCGGTACTGATATGAAGTACTATGAATATGTTGCTGATCACTCCGCAGAGTGGACCAACATTATGACCAACCTGGGATTCTACTGGGCAGACGCAAGTCAGGCCGCCGCAGAACCCGACTGGGACAACCTGGATTGGGCAACCCTCACCCAGGCTAAGTAATCAGGCTTTTTCCAAAGGGGCGATCTTTTGTATCGCCCCTTATTTTAAGGTATCAGGCAAGATGATAAGATTAGAGGACATAAGGGTGGAATTCGGCAATTTTACAGCCCTCCACGATATCAACGTTCATATAAAAGAGGGTGAGTTCTTCACCTTTCTGGGCCCCAGCGGCTGCGGCAAGACCACCACACTCAGGACTATAACCGGCTTCATAAAGCCCACAGGCGGAAGTGTCTATATGGCCGGAAAAGACATCACCAATGTTCCCATAGAAAAGCGCAACATAGGTATAGTCTTCCAGAGCTATGCGCTGTTTCCGACCATGACTGTATATGACAACATAGCCTTCGGTCTTAAGATACAGAAGCTCAAAAAGGACGAGATCGACCGCAGGGTTAGGGATATAGCCGCTAAGGTCGAGCTAAGCGACGAGCAGCTTCAGAAGGCCGTTGCCCAGCTTTCCGGCGGGCAGCAGCAGCGCGTGGCCATAGCAAGAGCGCTGGTCACAAATCCCGGAGTCATCTGCCTGGACGAACCTCTTTCCAATCTGGATGCCAAGCTCAGAGTGCAGCTCAGAAACGAGCTCAAGAAGATGCAGAAGGATTTCGGCATCACGACCATCTATGTAACACACGATCAGGAGGAGGCTCTGACTCTTTCGGACCGCATAGCTGTTTTCAACAACGGAAGGATAGAGCAGATAGGAAATCCCAACCAGGTCTACAACGATTCCGGCACAGAATTCGTGTGCAATTTCATAGGCGACATAAACAGGCTCTCCTGCCAGACCGTGGAAGAGCTGAACAGACAGGGCGCCTCACTGGATCCCGAATATCACCACTATATCCGTCTCGAAAGGCTGAGGGTAGGAGACCCCCTGCAGTCCGGCTGCTGCCTGCCAGGCACAGTCGAGAGCATGGAATATTATGGATTATATATAAAATACACTGTGAATACAGGTCTGCAGAGCCTTAAGATCATTGAGAAGAACGACGGCAGCAGTCCCCACGAAGCAGGAGACAGCGTCAGAATTATTCTCGATCCTGGCGATGTTATGAGTTATGCTCCCGCCGCGGAGGAAGAGCAATGATAAAGGAAAAACACTTCGATCCGGGCAAGGTCTGGGTTATGATAGGCGGATTATTCTTTGCATATCTGTTTTTCGGATTCATGCTTATGCCCTGCCTGAACACCCTTACCAGTATATTTACGGTAAAGGATGCCGCGGGCAACACCGATCCGCTTGCCGTTATTAAGTTCTTTATGGCAGGCAATATGAAGGATTTTGTTCTAAACTCCCTTAAGCTTGCCGTATGTCTGACCATCACCGTGAATGTGGTGGGTATTTCGCTGGTCCTGCTTACCGAATACTTCGATATCAGGGGATCGGCCATACTCAGACTTGGCTATATGACCACCCTTGTTTACGGCGGTGTGGCGCTGGTAACAGGCTATCTGTTCCTCTACGATTCCAACGGCATACTAACAAGCGCTCTGCTGAAGGTATTCCCCGGCCTTGATCCCTACTGGTTCACGGGCTTTAAGGCTGTTCTTTTTACCATGACCTTTGCATGCACCAGCAATCACATGTTGTTTTTGAGAAATGCAATTCGGGGAATAGACTACAATACCGTGGAGGCAGCAAGAAATCTGGGCGCAGGGCCCTTTACGGTTCTCGTTAAGGTGGTGCTGCCAACCTTGCTTCCCACTCTGTTTTCTCTGACAGTAATGACCTTTATTACCGGTCTTTGCGCGATGTCTGCGCCCACCATTATAGGCTTTAATGCCATTAACCCGGAGATCGTTAGGCTTGCCGGTTCTTCCTCCGCAGACGAAAGCTTTCCCCAGGCAAGGGCTGCTCTGCTGTCCATAATACTGGCATGCTTTACCATACTGCTGCTGACCGTGCTCACCCATTACGAGCGCAAGGGCCACTATCTGTCCGTCAGCAAGACCAAAACCAAGCTCGTAAAGCAGAAGATAGAAAACAAGGCTGCAAATATACTGGCCCATGTTTATGCCTATGCACTGTTCGTGATCTACATGACGCCGGTGATCCTGATCCTGCTGTTCTCCTTCCAGGAATACGGGGCCATAAAGATGAAGCGTATAGATCCTGGTGCCTGGACCTTCATAAACTATTTCGGAACCTACGATTTTGAATATGTGACGCCCAGAGGCATTACAAAGCAGTCCATAGGAGCTATATCCGGCCTGTTCAGCAACGAAAAAGCCCTGGCGGGCATCAATGTCAGTATGGTGCTTTCGCTGTGCGCCGCCGCGCTGTCCTGCGTAATAGTCACAGTGGCCTGCACATACATCTTCAAGAACAAAAAGGGCGGGACCGTGCTGGAGTATTCTCTGCTCTTCCCATGGCTGCTGCCCACCATACTGATCTGTTATTCCTACCGCACCTATTTCAATTCAAGCAAGATCTGGTATGTCTTCGGAAAGAATCTGTATTCCGGAAGGAATGTGATCTTTCTGATGATCATGGCCTATACGGTAGTAAAGCTGCCCTTTGCGCTGCGCATGATCAAGGCGTCCTTTTATTCCATAGACAGCGAGCTGGAGGATGCCGCAAGAAACCTGGGCAGCGGACCGGTACGAACCTTCCTGAAGGTCAAGCTGCCTATAATACTACCCAGCGTGCTGGCGGTATTTGCCCTCAATTTCAATGAGCTGTTCAAGGAATACGATATGGGCGCATCCTTCCATTCCAGCTTTGCCACCACCTATGCCATGGTAATAAAGGCCATGACGGAGACCGATGCCAGAGCCTACTACAATCTGAACGCCCTGGGCAGGCAGTGCGCCTCCACCGTGTTTATAATGGTGATATCCGGTATAATACTGTATCTGGTCTATGGAGTAGGAGCCAGAGACCTGGCCGAAAGACTCGAAGACAGAAGGAAATGGAAGCTGCGCTTTGCGCGTCTTTTCGGAAAGAAGGCTGAAAAATGATTAAAAATATTATTTTCGATATGGGAGCCGTGATGATGGATTTTAATCCCCGTGCCTTTGTGGACAGGCTGGAGCTTCCCGAGGAGGATAAGGTATGGCTTATGAACGGCGTGTTCAGAAACCGTAACTGGGCTCTGCTGGATTACGGTGTGTTCACAGAGGAAGAAGCCCTGGAACATATGAAAAAAGACATTCCCGAAAGGCTTTGGGCTTACGCCGAGCATCTGGTAAAGGACTGGGATAAGCCCATTCTGCCCATAGAGGGCATGGCCGATCTGGTAAGAAGGCTGAAGGAAGCAGGCTACGGCATCTGGCTATTGAGCAATGCAGGGCCCCGGCACGATGAATACTGGCCTCATGTGCCCGGCAGCGAATATTTTGACGGCAAGGTTGTCTCTGCCTATATTCATATGTACAAGCCACAAACCGAGATTTATGAATACTCTCTGAAAACCTTTGGCCTTAAGGCCGAAGAGTGTATTTTTGTTGACGATCAGAACACCAACTGCGCCGCTGCCTGGATGTGCGGAATAGATTCCATAGTCTTCCGCGGAAAAAAAGAGCTGGAATACGAGCTGGCAAGAAGGGGCATCCGGTACTGACAGCTGTAAAGCGCTTCGGTTGCTCTCATAATGGATACGATCATGGCGGCTGACATGAACAGACTCAGATGATCCCGCATGGCGGCCTTCTTATAAGTCTTCGGAATCCAGAACTATGGTGAACGGCCCGTCGTTGACCAGGCTCACCTTCATGTCGGCGCCGAAGCGTCCGCGCTGGACATCAGGAACGAATTCCTTTGCTTTTTCGATTATGTATTCGTACATAGGTTCTGCCATATCGGGCTTGCCTGCGAATACGAAGCTTGGTCTGTTGCCCTTTTTGCAGTCTGCGTAAAGGGTAAACTGGGAAACCAGAAGCAGTGAGCCGCCGACATCTGCCAGGGACAGATTGGTTTTCCCTTCGGAGTCTTCAAAAATACGCAGGCCGCCCATCTTTTTGACCATCTTGTCTGCGATTTCCCGGGTATCTGTCTGGGCCACGCCGCAGAGCACCATAAAGCCCTTGCCTATGCTCCCGAGTATCTCTCCGTCTGCCTTGACTTCCGCCTGTGTCACTCTCTGTATTACAAAACGCATATTGCACCTCCGTTTTTGTTGAACTGATTATTGCACATTTAGAAATATATTGAAAGAGATTATTTTTGGTTGTAAAATTAAGAGGTATATTTTTATTTAAAGATTCATGACGAATCGTGTTTCAAGGAGGATAGCATGGCATTTCTTGATTCTCTTAAATCCACCGGAAGCGCTGCTGCAACCAAGGCTAAGGAAGCAGCCGATACCGCAAAATTAAAGCTGAGCATCAGCAATGCAGAAGGCAAGATCAAGGAGCTGTATACCGAGGTCGGAAAGAAGCTGGTCACCGAGCAGGCTGAATATGCTGCAGAGAATTTCGCAGAGCAGCTGAATGCGATCAGAGATTACGAAGCCCAGATCGAAGGATTCAAGGCTGAGATAGAAAAGATCAAGGGATAGAACCCTTGGCATGTGGGATCATCTGAAGGAGACCGACAGACCCATATTGCTTTACGGCATGGGCAATGCCTCACAAAGAATACTGAACGAACTTAAGTGCCGCGGAATAGAGCCTCAGGGCATATTCGCATCTGACACCTTTGTCCGCGGCCAGTTTTTTTGCGGCTATAAAGTAATGAGTTACGCCGAGGCGAAGGACCGCTTTGGCGATTTTGTGATACTGCTGTGCTTTGGTACACACAGGCAGGAGCTTATAGAGCACATAAATACGCTTGCCGAAGAACAGGATTTGTACGCACCTGACATACCTGTCATCGGAGAGGGCATTTTCGACAGAGCCTACCGGGAGCAGAACCGCAGCAGGCTGGAGGAAGTGCGCTCCCTGCTGGCAGACGAAAAAAGCAGAGAAGTCTTCGACGGAGTGATACGATACAAGCTCAGCGGCAAGCTTGAGCATCTTTACAAGATACAGACCTCCGAAGATGAGGACTGGCGTCTGCTGGATCCGGGGCCGTCGGAGATATATATGGATCTGGGTGCCTATAACGGGGATACCGTCCTTGAGTTCGCCCGAAGCGCCGGACAATGGCAGCGCATTATTGCTGTTGAGCCGGATGCAAAGACCATGAAAAAGCTCAGGGCTAACACTCGGCATCTTAAAGATATCGAGTATATAAATGCCGCCATAGACCGCAGCGAGGGCAGAGGCTGGTTTCTGCAGGGCAGCGGCAGAGGCGGCGAGCTGTATACAGCTCAGCCTCCGGCAGCCATTGAGGGTCGCTCAAAGCTTGTCAGCGTCGATATACGCAGCGTAGACGGCATATTGAACGGCAAGCCCCTGAGCCTTCTTAAAATGGACGTAGAGGGCCTTGAGGGCCGTGCCATAGAGGGCGCTGCCCGTACCATAGAGCAGTATCGCCCCAGGATACATGCGGCAGCCTATCACAGACTTGACGATCTGTGGGCGATCCCGCTTCAGATTCTGAAAATCCGACCGGATTACAAAGTCTATTTCAGACACGGCCCCTGCATTCCCGGCTGGGAGCTGAACTACATATTCATATAATCATAAGGCCTTAACAGGCGTTATCAGGAAAGGAGCGATAATGGCCACTAATTCCAATTCTCAGGAACGACGTGCTTTGATGCTCGAAACACCCATGCTCAGGCTGGTGCCTAAGATTGCGGTGCCTATGATCATAAGCGCGCTTATTGACTCCATTTACAATCTTGCAGATACCTTCTTTGTAAGCGGGCTGGGGCAGACTGCCACGGCAGCCGTAGCCATCAACGATTCTCTGATGAATATCATCAGGGCTGTAGGCATGGGCTTTGCCATGGGCGCTTCCAGCTATATTTCCAGGCTTATGGGAGCAGGTAAAAACGACAAGGCCACAAGAGTAGCCGCCACGACCCTTTATATAGGCTGCCTCTTTTCTTCCGTGCTGGCTGCTCTGGCATTTATCGGAAAGTCCGACATAGTGCTCTGGCTGGGTAGTACAGCCGAATCCCAGCAGTATTCCGTAGATTACGCTACATGGATACTGATCGCCACTCCCTTTACCATAGCAAATACCATACTCAATCAGCTGCTGCGCAGCGAGGGAAGTTCAATGCTTGCCATGGTGGGCATGAGCTCGGGCTGCGTGCTCAACTGCCTTCTTGACCCTGTCTTCATCTCCGTGCTGGGCATGGAGGTCAAGGGTGCGGCTCTGGCAACGGCTATTTCCAAGGTATTCAGCTTTTGCATACTGCTGTATCCCTATGCGGCCCGCAAGGCGGTGCTTTCGGTAGCTCCTAAGCATTTCAAGGTGGAGAGCGACGCTGTGAAGGAGGTCGCCCGCATGGGTGTGCCCACCTTCCTTCGAATGGCCCTTATGTCTACAGGCGCCATTCTTACCAACAATGTGGCAAAGGGCTTCGGCACATCCGTGCTGGCCGGAATTGCCATCGCAAACAAGCTGTCCAGATTTGTGGCTTCCGCCATTATGGGCTTCTCCCAGGGCATAGCACCCATCGGAGGCTTCTGCTGGGGCGCAAGGCGCTACAAGAGAGTCAAGGAGACCTTCAAGGTTACCTTCGGCATAGAATGTGCAGTTGCGATAGTGCTTGGCGCTCTGTCTATAATCTTTGCTGAGCCCATTGTAGGGCTGTTCAATTCCGAGGCTGATCCGACTGTGCTGCGGATTGCCTGCCTTAAGCTGCGAACGCTGAGCATAACCCTGATACCTCACTGCCTGGTTATGGCAACGAGCAATCTGTATCAGGCCATAGGAAGGCCGGTGGAGAATCTGATCCTGAGCATGTCCAGACAGCTGATATGCTTTATTCCTCTGGTAATAATACTGTCCAGATTCTTCGGTGCCGAAGGCCTTGCCTGCGCTCAGGCCACTGCGGATTTCGTATCCGGATTCCTGATGGCTCTGCCCCTGGTGCTTTCCTTGTTCAGAAAGCTTGACAAGCTCAATGACGGCGACGAGCCTCCCTTCGGAAGGACAGTATAGCTCCGATTCCCGGACGGCCGGAGTCGCAGAGCTATTGTCTCGATACGCTAATACAGGAAATCAAAAACGGAAGCAGTCCAAGCTGCTTCCGTTTTTACATGCTTTGGGGGCCTGTCTGCATAACGCAGCCGAAGGCTTAGTGATCGGCGGATATGCCTTATGCGGTCTTTCCTGCCTTGTAATCCTTGACGAACTTCAGGGAGATAACCCCTCGGGCTACAAAGGACAGGAAGGCGAGAATAAAGGGATACATATGGTTGGTATCGTAGATCAGGCCTGCAAAAAGAGCGCCGAAAATGCCGCCAAGAGAGTTCATGGACTGATAGAAGCCCATTATCTGGTTGCTGTTTTCCGGAGTTGTCCTGATCGCGATAAGATTCTGGCACAGCGGCAGACGCATTGCTGTCAGTGCGAAGAAAACGACGTCGCAGGCAACGAAGGGAATCAGCATGTCTGTGCAGATCATGATCAGTCCCAGGGGAACTATGCTGCCCAGCATCACGGGCAGGAAGGTCAGGTTGATATCTGTCTTCCTGATCAGATGCATGCAGATGGTGCTGTTGACTGCCAGGCTCACCACGGCGATGATGGCCTTGAATATGCCGTTATACGCGGAGCTGAGATTCAGCTGATCCTTGATGTAGTAGTTGAATACCTGCTCGAAGCTGTTCTGACCTATGCCGCAGATGGCAACTATTGCAAACAGGGAGAACAGGGTGGGATTCATAAAGTTTCTGGCTGAAGCAAAAGCACTGAACGGATTTGCTTCCTTTATGCTCAGCGGAGTGGAGGGTACTGTCTTGTAGGGAGTATCATCCTCCAGCAGAATAAAGAAGAGCACGCCGCAGCCTGCCAGTGTGCATACCTGGGCGATGAAGGCTGCCTCTACGGAGATGAGGCCCAGCATTCCGCCTACAAAGTAGCCTACGGCACCGGCAACGGTCTGAATGGTCGCCAGAGCAGTCAGATACTTGGCTCTTTCCTGGGGATCCGAATTGATGTTGATAATGTAATTGGTAAAGGATGTGAAGGTTCCGCCGCAGAAAACCCCGGCAAACATTCTTCCGGCTACTACCATTACCTCGCTCTGTGCAGAACCGAAAATGGCCTGTCCGCAGGCATAGCCGAGGGCGGTTATGAACATTATCCGCTTGGTGGGAATATAGCCGCAGAGCTTTCCCCAGAAGGGCGCGAAGCTGAAATTGGTGAACATCATGGCTGCCAGGGCGACGCCGAACATAGAGCTGTCCAGCCCTCTTTCAACTATCAGGGTGGGGGTAACAGGATGTGCAAAGCTTGCGGCGCAGTTGAAGGCCACAACTATGCACAGGAACAGGATCGTTTTGTTTTTTTTCATCTTTTTCTCCATTTACTTTGCTTCGGACGCCTTCTTTTCGGCCTTGTAGCGTCCGGAGAAGACCAGGGCAACGATTCCGGAGATAACGAAGGCTGCAAAGGCGACCATGAACGGTAGCTTGGGGTTGGTATCGTAAATGAGACCGGCTACCAGTGCGCCGATGATGGCACCGAAGGAATTCATTGAATTATATAAACCCATGGCGCTGTTGCTGTGCTCTGCGTCGGCTCTCTGGGCGACCATATTCTGGAGCAGGGGGAGCCTGACGGCGTTGAGGGTGAAGAATATCACATCGCAGACAGCGAAGGGAACTATCGTATTGAACATCAGCATCAGACCGAGGGGCAGTATCTGTATCAGGGTTATCGCAACGAAGCTCATGTTGATATCAGTCTTTCTGATAAGATACATGGTGAGCGTGCTGTTGCAGATGAAGGTGCAGATGGCGATCACGGCCTTGAAGGTTCCGTTGTAGGCGGAGCTGAGTCCGAACTGATCTCTGATGTAGTAATTGAATACCTGTTCGAAGCAGGTCTGGCCTATGGCTGCAAATACATAGGTGACAAAAATGGTCACCAGCATAGGCGTCATGAATTCCCTGGATGAGAGTATGGCGCTGAAGGGGTTGGCCTCTTTGAACGTAAGCTTGTGGTCGGGTATCTGCTTGTAGGGCGTATCGTCCTCGCAGACCATGTAGAAAAGTATTGCAGAGGTGAACAGGTTGAACATCATTCCGTAAACGGTCACCTCTATGGATACTGTGCCCAGCATGCCGCCTACAAAATAGCCTATGGCGCCCACTACATTCTGAATGGTGGTGTTCAGGGTGAGCATCTGGGACTGTTCCTCGGGGCTCTGAGAGGTATTGATCACGTAGTTTGCGAAGCTTGTGTAGATCCCGCCGGTAAAAAAGCCGGAGAACATACGGCCGCCCAGGGCCATCATATTGGTGGTGGCGTGGCCGAATATGGTCTGTCCCATGAAGTATCCGAGTCCGCAGACCAGTGTGACTCTCTTGGTGGGCCAGTAGTTGCACATCTTGCCCCAGAAGGGTGACATGCAGAAGGAGCTGATGCTCATGGCGGCAAATGCAGTGCCGAATACCGAGCTGTCCAGGCCTCTTTCCACTATCAGGGCAGGGGTGATGGGGTGTCCCATTGAGGCTCCGATGGAGAACCAGCAGAGCACTATCACGTAAGGAAGATATCTCTTATCGATTTTCATTATTGGGAGAGCCCTTTCTTATACTTGTTCAAATAGATGAAAGCGAAGAATATGCCGACGGAAAATGCGCCGAAGGCAAGCTGGAACGGCAGGAAGGGATCGTATTCGTAGATCAGTCCCGCAAACAGGGCGCCGAAAATGGAGCCCACGGAGTTCATGGAGTTGTAGAATCCGATGACGCTTCCGGAGTTGTTGGCATTGCCGTACTGGGCAGCTATGTTCTGCTGTATGGGCAGACGGACTGCATTGATGATGGAGAACAGAATGTAGCCCACTGCGAAGGGCAGCAGGGAATCTGTGACCAGTATCAGAGCCAGCGGCAGTATCTGTGCCAGCATAACGGGCAGATAGGTCTTGTTGATGTCGGTCTTGCGGACCAGCTTCATGGTGACAGTGGTGTTGCAGACCAGAGTGCCTATGGCGATGGCGGCCTTGAAGATGCCGTTGGATGCGGAGGTCTGGCCGAACTGATCCTGGATATAGTAGTTGAATACCTGTTCAAGGCATACCTGGCCAAGGCTTCCGAATACAACAGCCGCAAAGCAGATTGCCAGGGTGTTGGTCATAAAGCTCCTGGCTGCCATAAAGGCTGCGAAGGGGTTGGCTTCGGCAAAGGTAAGCTTGTGATCGGGCACTTGCTTGTAGGGGGTGTCATCCTCGCTGGTCACATAGAAGAGTATGGCCGAGATGAAGATGATGATCAGCAGGGTGGTGAAGGTGATCTCTACGTTGAAGTATGCGCCCATCATGCCGCCGATGAAGTAGCCGCAGGCGCTGGCAACGTTCTGGATGGTCATGTTCAGAGTCAGGGCTCTGCTGCGCTCATCCAGAGATCCGGATGTGTTTATGATATAGCTGGGGAGGGCAGTGTGAAGTCCGGCAATGAAGATACCGGAGATGGCTCTGCCGCCGATGGCCATTGCACCGTTGGTACAGAAGCCGAAGATGCTCTGACCCAGCATGTAGCCAAGGCAGCTGATGCTCATGATCTTTCTGGTGGGCATGTAGTTGCAGAGCTTGCCCCAGAGCGGAGCGGTCAGGAAGTTGGTGATGCTCATGGCAGCGAAGGCAGTACCGAACAGAGAGCTGTCCAGGTTGCGTTCGATGATCATGGTAGGAGTCACAGGGTGACCCATGGATCCGCCGATGGAATAGAAAAATAAAGTCATCATCAGCGGGAGATACTTGTTCTTTTGTTTGAGTTTTTCCAGCATTATCGTCCCTTGGGCCGGGAAAAGGCCCCGATTGTTTTAAGTTCTTGAATGATGGAGTTTATATTGAAAAATATCTATATAACTACAAAATTATACTCTTGCAGAAACATAACTGCAAGAGTATACGAGCTTGTTTTCTATAGTATTTTGCAATACAGACTATTCTGCCTGCTGCTTTCTGAAAAGGTCCATGGGCTCCACGCCTTCGGGGGCGTTGATGCGGATGGTCTTCATGGGAGACGCCGAACGCTGCAGGCTGTTGCCTTCTTCGTCTGTGATGCTTGTGACCTTGAAGGGTCTTCCGGGCATACCGGGTGTTACTACCTCCAACTCATCGCCCACATTGAAGGCGTTTCTGGTCTCTATGGTGACAAAACCGTCCTTGGAGGCTTCCTTTGCGACTGCAGTAAACTGCCAGTCTCTGACATAGCCTGAGGAATCGCTCATGACGGCATCGGGATCTCCAAGATAGAAGCCGGAGCAATAGGGCCTGTGGCTGGAGGTGTTGAGCTCCTTCATGGCCTGTTCTTTAGTGATCTTTCCGTCCATGAGCATTCTGTATGCGTTGATGGTGGAGCCAATGTAATAGGGTGTGCGCATTCTGCCTTCTACCTTGAAGGAGATGATGCCTGCATCTGCCAGCTTGTCCAGAAAGTCTACGGCGCAAAGCTCCTTGGAGCTGAGTATGGTGGTGCCGCGCTCGTTTTCTTCTATGGGGAAGTATTCGCCGGGGCGCCTTTCTTCCATCAGATAATAGTTCCATCTGCAGGACTGGGCGCATTCGCCTCTGTTGGCGCTGCGGCCTGTGGTGAATGCGGACAGCAGGCAGCGGCCCGAGTAGCTCATGCACATTGCGCCGTGGATGAAGGCCTCCAGCTGCAGGCCCTTGGGGGCCTTGGCCCGGATCTCGGCTATCTTTTCTATGCTCAGCTCTCTTGCCAGGACTATTCTGGTGACGCCCAGGTTGTAATAGACCTCTGCGGCCTTGTAATTCATGCAGTTAGCCTGGGTGCTGAGATGGATCTCCATATCGGGCAGGGCGGATTTGATCTCGGAGATGACTCCTATGTCCGATACTATCAGCGCGTCCGCGCCTATATCCTTAAGCCTTTTGGCATAGTCTCCCATCAGGGGAACTTCGCCGTTGTCGGCAAAACAGTTCACGGTCACAAAGAGCTTTCTGCCCTTGGCATGAAGCTCGTCTGCGGCTTGAGCCAGGGTCTCTTCGGTGAAGCCGACCTTGGAAGCCCTCATTTGCATAAAGGGGCCTCCGCAATAAACGGCGTCTGCACCGTATTTAACAGCTGTTCTGATGCCTTCCATATCTCCCGCGGGAGCAAGAAGCTCAACTTTCTTCAATTCTGCCATATTTACCGCCTTTCGTGGTATAATCTACCAAACGAAAGGATTATACCATGAAAGACAATATATTAAAACCCGAAATTCTGGCGCCTGTGGGCGGAGAAGAACAGCTAAAGGCTGCCGTGCGCACCGGCGCAGGCGCGGTATATTTCGGGCTGCAGAATTTCAATGCAAGGCGCAACGCGGAAAACTTCGCAGGCGAAGGCCTTGAAGACACAATCAAATACTGCCATACCCACGGAGTCAAGGTATATATAACCATCAACACCCTGGTTAAGGACTCCGAGATCGGCGCCATGCATGAAGCCGTCGATACGGCTGCCATGGCAGGAGCCGATGCCATCATAATCCAGGACTATGCCGTGGCCTCTTATGTCAGGAAGCGCTGGCCGGGCCTGAAGATGTTCGCATCCACCCAGATGGTCTGCCACAATGCAGAGGGAGTCAGGCTTTTGCAGAGCTACGGCTTTGACAGGGTGGTCCTGGCAAGAGAGCTTTCTCTGGAGGAGATACGCTCGGTCATAGCCGAAACCGGTGTTCAGGCGGAGATCTTTGTGCACGGGGCTCATTGCATGAGCGTTTCCGGCGCCTGCTACATGTCTGCCGTAATAGGTCAGCGCAGCGGAAACCGCGGTCTATGCGCCCAGCCCTGCCGGCTGGACTGGAAATACGGGGGCAGAGATTATGTGTTATCGCTTAAGGATCTTTCATATATTCAGCATATCAACGAGCTTGCCGAGGCGGGTGTGGTCTCTCTTAAGATCGAAGGCCGCATGAAGCGCGCCGAATACGTGGCAGCCTCTGTAACAGCCTGCAAAAATGCAATCGAGGGCAAGCCTGTGGATATGGAGACCCTGCGGGCAGTCTTTTCCCGCAGCGGATTTACCGACGGTCATCTGACAGGAAAGAGGGGCCAGGATATGTTCGGCTACCGCACCAGGGAAGACGTGGTGGCGGCTCCCGGAGTGTATGATAAGCTGTCCGCGCTTTACACAAAAGAACCATCCCTCTGTGCTGTAGACATGATGCTAAGCGTTACCGCGGGCCAGCCTGCCACGCTTACAGTCACGGACGGGGAGAACTGGGTCAGCGTCAGCGGCGATGTACCTCAGAAGGCAAAGACCCTGCCTCTCAGCGAGGAGTATGCCGCCCGCAGCCTCGGAAAGACCGGAGGCACCATCTATA
>JAZRXE010000078.1:0-13729 GCA_045600065.1 Anaerovoracaceae bacterium | reverse complement strand
CCTCATGCATAACCTCTATGCGATTTCTGTTCGTCAGACCGGAGATTTGCCCGTCCGGTTAGTATTTTCCCGAACATCCGGCTTCCTTCAGATTCCACCTCGCGATGGACACCCTTGCCTTCGGCTGTATCCTTCCCACTGCCGGGCGGATTGGGGACTTTCACCCGTTAGAAGTGTGCGCCGCCGGGCGCACCTAAAAAAAGACAAACCCGTTTTTCAATGGGTTTGTCTTCAGATATCGGTTTCCGGGCATACTCACTTACAGCCCGAATTTTTCGCAGAATCTGTGAAGTATGGCTGCCAGCTGCTCCCTGGAGGCATCGCCCTCGGGGCGCAGTAAGCTCGGGCTCACACCGTTTATAAGTCCGGCGGCATTGGCCCAGGCCATGTTTTGCTCTGCCCAGCCGGATATGCGGTCTTTATCCTCATATACTGACAGATCTGCTCTGCCGGGATCCTCCAGACCCTTGTATTCCGCGTAGCGGTTGAAAATTGCAGCAAGCTGCTCTCTGGTCACATTATCCTCGGGTCCGAAGCTTTCGGCGCTATAGCCTTCCACTATGCCCGCCGCATTGGCCCAGCGCACCGCCTCTGTGTACCACATATCAGCCTTGACGTCCTCAAAACGCATCGCGTAGTTCACATAGGGCTCACCCTCCAGCCTCCACAGTATGGTGACTATCATGGCACGGGTGGTGGACAGTCCGGGCTTGAATACCGTATCGGACATACCCTGCATCAGGCCTCTTGCCCAAACATATTCTATATCCCCGCGGCTCCAGGCATCCTTTTCCACATCGGTAAAGGGGAAGTCAGCAGAAGGCCCGAAGGAGCCGTTTCCGCTGTCATCATCGTCTTCATCCCCTGCAGGGTCTTCCTGAGGATCAACAGGAGGATCCACAGGGTCTATCGGCGGATCCACAGGATCCACAGGCGAAGGTTCTGTCCATTTGGCGTACAGGGTGATATCGCTGCTTACGGGGCTTTCAAAATCGTAAAGCTCCGTATAATCCGCATCCTTATACCAGCCGCCGAATGTCATGCCCTCTGCTGCCGGGTCTTGGGGCCTTGCGGCCTTCTGTCCCGCTGCCACCTGTAAAGCCTCCGGGGCCTGGCACTTACCGCCGGTATCGAAGCACACGGTGTAGCTGCCATCGCGGAAAATGCTGAGTATGTAATGGCAGACCGTCGATCCGTCTCTGGAAGTGACCGCAAAATCGAGCTGATTCTGACCCTTTGCCAGAGCTGCATCCACGGATTCGTCCACTGCCTCGCCGTTGAGGCTGACAGCAGCGCCTGGGTCTGAGGCGCTGAGTATGATATGCACGGATTCCAGCCCCTCCTCTGCGTTTGCGGAGGCTCTGAAGGTCCCGGGCTGGGCAGTGTCTTCTTCAAATGCTGCCAGACTGATTCCGGGCAGATTCGTGGCCTCGAGCTTGTCCAGATTTGCGTCTGACGGATCGTCCAGCACTGCGTCTGTGTAGACGACTTCGGCATAGCAGCCCGGCTGATCGAAGATGAACAGCTCTTCCAAAGTATCCTCACCGGCAATGGATGCGAGCCCGCTGCCCGCAAGTGCCGGATCGTAAGACTGCATTCTGTCTATGGTATTGCCCTGGGCATCGTACAGAGTGACGATTATATTGCCCGTGGTGGTCTCCGACAGGCGGTTGTTGCGCAGACGCGCGGTAACGGTGGTGGAATCGGCCTGAGTCTTGAGGTAGGACTGAACGGATACCTCCTTACCGGTGCGGACATAGAGGTTTTCGCATATGACGCTTTCCGTGTTGCCGACGGTGCTGAGCTCGGCGCATTCCTCACCGTCCTTAAGGCAGACGGCCTTGATGTAAATGGGGATGCCTCCCTCGGGTATCTCTTCGGGCTTGCTGGCAAGTCCGCCGAGATACTCAGACGCATCGAAGCTTACCCGGCAGCTGTAGCCGCCCTCGTCTATCATCCTGAGCGAAGCATAATCGCTGATGCTAACAGAGCTTATTCCCTCGATGGGTGTCTCACAGGTGGAGTCGGAGAAGAAACCGATATCGACAGTCCTTCCGCTGACCGCAAGCCTTGAATCTGAGCTGTTGTAAAGCTTGATCTCTATATCTCTCCTTCCCAGCGCCTCCTGTGCGATCTGAGCGGAGGTAATCTGAAGATCAGGCTTGCCGAAGGCTGCAATAGTATTCGCCGTATAGCTTCCTGCGGCAGTACGTGCATTTACGGTGCAGCTGATATCGGAAACCGTATCCTCTGGCACCCTGTATTCCGCGTGCAGGGTGATCCTGTCTGCAGGCAGCATTCCCAGATCTTCAAACTCTGCAAGCTGTCCGTCCAGACTGAGCTCTATGCTTTCTATCGTCTCGCATCCGGTATTTTCCACACTTACGCTCACAATGGTCGAAGCACCGCAGCGCAGTCCGTTCTGATCCGCCCGGACGGCATTTATGCTGACGCCTCCGGTATAGGGAGCAGAAGCGGTATAAAGTCCGCAGCTGCTCTCGGGGACCATATAGATGACCACATCGCCGTCCACGGTCTGCCCGGTCTTTTCCACCGTCTTTTCGGGGTCGTAGGTGGTGCCCTCGAATACGGCAATCACCCGGTCTCCGTCAGCGGCAGCGTCGAAGCTGTCTATGAGGGTGGATTCCGGAGCCTCTGCGACCTGCTGGGGCATTGTCATGCCTATAAGCTCGCCCCTGCCTCCGTAGGTGTAAAAGCGCACGGAGTTGAGTATATCGTTTTCCGTTGTAAGCCCTTCGGTTTCGGCGGCAATGCGCTCAGTCCATACCAGAGCCAGATCCTCCACAGAATCCGCGTTCTTGGTAAGGCGGAAGTCCGGACTGATGAGCAGTCCGCTTTCAACGGCGCGGTTCACCGAGCGGGGCAGTCTGCCCTTCATAACGCCGTCGGTGCCCAGATCCGCCAGATTGATGTCGTAGATCAGGCTGTCACCTGCTTTTTCAGTGGAATACCAGGCTGCGACAAAGCAGGGCTCGCCGCCTATGGCTGTAGCGCAGATCTGGGGATTTTCGTCGGCGCAGCTGTCCGATGTGGCCTGAACGGTGCGGCTTACATTTCCGTCGCTGCCTATCACGGCCCAGAGTATCTCCCTGTCCTCGGAGCTTAAATCGTTTCCGTCAGTGTCCAGAGTATAGATAATCGCTGCGGTGCCGTCGTCCAGCATTGCTGCATTAAGGCCCTTAATGCAGCCGGAGCTGCCGTTGTAAAGGCTGTGTACTGAGCTCCACTCCCCGGATGCTCTGTCGTAGATGCGATAGAGTATGGTATCCATCAGGTTGAAATCTGCGATATTGCCGCCCACATTGGATGTGGCAACGCTCCTCCATGCAACCAGGGCCCTGTCTGCGCAGGCTGCTGCAACGGGCGCTATATCGGCAGTTCCGTTGTCGGTAAGGGCCTGAGCGCTCCAGGACTTTCCGTCCCAGATCGCAGCCCTGATCTCGCTGCTCTCCAGCATCACTATCTGATCCTGGGCAGTGACCACGGAACCTGCGTCCTTTGCCACAGGATCTCGCAGAGAAGACCATGCGGCAACTGCAAAACCGGCAGTGCCTGCCGCATCAGGACTGCTGTCTCCGCTGCCGAGACCGCAGATGATACCCTTATCCTCGTAGCCCTCGTCGCCCTTCAGCGCATAGGCTGCAAGTATGTTGTCTCCGCCGGTCTCATCGGAAAGGTATATCAGAATGCTTCCGTCGTCTGAAAGCACAGGCTCGGAATAAGGATTGGAATTGGTCTGCATGATCCCCGCGCCCTCTGAAGCTAGGCTGTCGGAATGCCAGGCCCTGTCAGGACCGCTCTGAAGGTAGGCAAGGCTGGGCATCGTAGGCGCCAGATCGAGCATCACCATGCTTTCGCCGCTGAGGCTGACAGGTCTGGCTGCTCCAAGCTCCAGCAGCTTCTTCATCTGTTTTTCGAACTGCTCCTGAGAGCTCTTCCACTGATCGTTCAAGGCCTTCCAGTCGTTGAAGTCCACCTTGTAGGCATTGAACGGATAGGAATACAAAGCCTGCTCGTAGCGCAGCCACAGGAAGCTGACTATGAATTCTATGCCCACCTGGCCGTCTATGGTGATATGCTGACCTGACATCACCTTGCTCTTGTCCGCAATCTCGGATCCGTCCGCATAACGGGGATTGTCCAGGCTTGCCATATAGCTCCGGTTCAGCCACTGGCAGGTCAGGTCGAAATTGATCTGGCCGTAAATGCCTATCTTAAGCGCAAAGGCGGAGTAATCGAAGCCTATTCCGCCGAAGGCCTTAATATATGCGTATACGCGGAACTGGGTAAGGAACTCATTGCCGTTGGAATACATCCAGCCGCCGTTCTCTATGTCGCTGAGGTAGCGTATGGTCAGTGTATCCAAAGATACCTGAGCCGTACCGCCGCCTCTGAGCTCGGCAGTGACAGGCACCGGGCCCACCATGGTATTAAAATACCTGATGACCGTAAGTCCGAAGCCCGCGTCGAAGCCTCCGCTCCTGATCTCGGCCTTCCAGCTGCCCAGATCCTTGTCGTAGTATATGCGGGTCTCCAGATAGCCGCTCACATTATATTCGGGCTTATATCCCAGCTTACCGTTCCTTACGTTCCGGACATCATCTCCGTAAGCACCGGCATATTCATACCAGCCTTTCTTCGACATATTGAAGGGGATAAAGCCTACCTCCCTTAAACCGGGTACCCACATGAACTGACTCTTGTTCTCTCCGCTTGCGTAAACGCCGGTGACATTGTCGTCCCTCATGCTTGCGATGCCCAGGGCCAGATAACCCCTGTATACGGTGGGATCCTTGGTGGGCTGTATCTGCAGAGAGAAGCCTGTGGTATGCTGCTTGTCGGGCTTGTAGCCCTCGTCAGCCATCTGCTCCAGGAACAGCTTCATAAGCTTGTCGCCGATGTCGAGGCTTCCGAAAACCTCGCCTGTGGTCATATCGAGACTATCGTTGATGTCTTCAGTCAGATCTTCTATATCATCGGGATCTATAAGGGTGTGAGTGGTGTCGGCTATCCTGAAGCTCAGATCCTCCCGGTAGCTGATCCCGGCTGTGGTATCTTCATAGCAAAGCACCAGATTTTCGGGCTCCGGACCTATTTCGCAGGTCTTTGCGGTTTTTTCGGTAAAGGGCACGCTCAGCGTCGTGATCGCGTAATCCGCAAAGGGAAGCTTTATGTCTTCTACGATCTTTTCGTTTTCAGCTATCTGATAACGCTTGTCCGTGAGCAGGCTCATGCCGTGCTCTGACAAAACGCTGTTTTCATCTCCCCACCAGAGCACGGAAACGGTGATATCCGCCTCTCTGATCTCGGGGGATACGCCCACGGCGCCGGTGTAGTCCAGGATGTCTATGCCGCGGCTCTGTTCACCATCGATGTCCAGGACATCCATCATCTGGGTGAATACAAAGGGATGCTCGCCCTGCTGCCTGTTCAGACGCAGGCTGCGCACAGCTTCGCCGCTGCGCAGGTAACTCTCCTCGTTTGCAGAGGCATCGATGCATATATACAGCGGGAAATATTCGGTGCTGCCCTGAGGCTGCAGTATAAAGCGATACTCTACTTTTTCGTGCTGGCTCAGGCCGGAAGGCCCGAGATCCCACTGGGTGCTGTCCATGAACACGGTAAGTCTGCCGCTGCTGTCGGGTGTGACGCTGCAGTCTTCGGTGCCGTCCGTCTGGACAGGCTGCCCCTCGGCAAAGCCGAACATGGCATTTTCCTGATAAATACCGTTAACATATACGCCGCCTCTGAATGTTACGGCATCGGTAAAGGGCCTGCCCTGCCCGTCCTTTAGGTAGACGGTGGCATAGGCTGCCCGGCGCAGGACAAGATTGTTGCAGGGGTAAAGCTCCAGCTCCACAGGGTCCTTTTCGCCGCTGGAAAGGCTGTTTTTGAATATGGTACCGTAATAGCTGTATCCTTCAGAAACAGATGTAAAGAACACATCAGAGGCGATGCCGCTTTCTTCGTAAACGGCAAATTCACCGTCCTCATTGCTTACCGCAGTTTTTTCTTCTCCCCTGCCGTTGGTATAGTAAGCCCTGGTCTGCACCGAGGGCACGACCGAGAACAGATAAAGCTGATCCTTGAGGGTGTCGACGGAAACCTCCAGGCTGTCGGAGATCCCGGTGAACAGATGGGACGCCGTTATAGTGGCATCGCCGTCGGAAAGGCCCGAAAGCATAAAGCTCGTAGCAGGTCTGTAGCTTGTATAGCTGTAATTCTCAAGGCCTGCGTATCCGGAGCCCTGGCTGTAATTGAGCTTGCTCACGGAAGCATCGGAGCTCTTCCATTCAATACGGTCGGAGAGATCGTTCCATGCGAATTCCCCGTAGTTGGCAGATACCATGGTCTTAAGGGAGATATCGCGCTTGAGCGCCAGTATCTCCTCCTGAGACATTTCGGATATGCGGGGAACATTGGAAAACTCCACGCTGTCTGCATCACTGCCCTCGACCCAGATCTTCAGGGCGTTCTCATCGTAAACGTAAAACACGAAGGAAGCATAGCTCCATGTGCTGTCAGGGCCGTTTTTAGCCTGGGCACTCACGGTATAGACATCTCTGTAAGATGAAGGCTCGGAGCTGGTGATAACATCTGCAGGAGATATGCTGACGCTGCCGGAATACCTTCCGTCCAGGCCGCTGCCGGCATCCGAAGAATCCAGCACCACCTGACTGCCTCTGGTGACCAGCAGGCGGAACAAAGATCCGTTGTCTGCCGAATAGCGGTCGAAATTGTCCACGGTCCAGCTTATATCCACAGAGCCTTCGGAATCGGTGAAGTAATATGAAGAAGGCTCTGCCAGGCGTATAACAGCCGGCGCGGAGCTGATCATGATCCTGGCGCTGTCCTTGAGCTTCACGTTTGCGCACATGCAGGACACCTCCACGGTGAAGTGATTGTCGGCACCCTCCTCGTAGTTGTATTTCAGGGCGGAGCCGGGAATAACGATGCCTGTTTCGCGGATGCCTTCCTCAAAATAGACCTGATCTCCGCTCCCGTCTGTCACACTGACGGTATAGCTTGCGTTTTCATCCTTTTCGAGGGCATTGCTGCTCCAGAAGATTGCCACATCGCTTTGCGCTGAGGCATTGATGATCCTGGAGGGTATCATCAGGAATGGACTCAATCCCGTTCCGAAGCTTACGGGCAGGGTCTCTGTGCTCACGCTCTTTGAGGCGAAATCACCGTTCAGGGCGTAGAGTATAAAGCTGACGCTTCCGGCGGTCCCTGTGGGATAAACGCTGCCGTCTTTGTCTATGTTCGCAATGCTCCGGTCTGAGCTTGCCCACGCGAAATCCGCGGACGCATCCATGGGAAGCCCGTCCGCGCCCAGAACTGTGACGCTGCTCGTATCAGAGTATGTAAAGCCTCCTTCTGCCAGGCTGAAATATGCCTTTACGGAAGGAGCATCCTGTATGTATATCACGGGCTCTTCTTCGTCTGCGTACTGATAGAAGCCCCCGTCGGCTGCCTTAACCACTACAGAGGCGGAAAGGTCGCCGCTGCTGATATAGCTCACCGGCTGCTGGGTGACAGACTCAAAAAGACCGAATGCCAGAGCGCCGCTTATATATACCTCCACCGTGCGCACGGTCCCGGTTTCCACCGGCTGCAGCGGCATCTCTGCGTAAAGAGTTCCGCCTGCGACCCTTGTACCATCCAAAACAAAGGGCTGAAGCTCCGCGCCGCCTATAGCCGCGCATATGGACGGACATACGCTCTTCTGGTCCAGATCGGATGCTACCCATGCCGTCAGCTGATCGTCATCACACAAAACCAGCTTCGCCTTAAGCACGGGATTTTTGGGATCCGTATAGTCTATATCAGCACTGAAGCTTTCCACTGCGCTGACCGGCAGGCAGCTTATCATTTTTGCGTCTGTAAGTACCTTGCTGCCGCTTTCAGAAGAGGGATTGAGCTTTATGTCATAGCTTCTCACATTGTCGAAGGCGTCCATGGTCGTGAGCTTTTCTGCCACGGGATATACGCTGTCGAGCTCCTTAACAGGATAGGGGAAGCTGAGGCGGTTGGATATTCCGGTCTCCGCAGGCTCAACTCCCACTCCGTTTATATAAATGTACGAATAATCGGCCTGAACAGGCTCGGAGAATTCCACGATGACAGGCACCAGCTGGCCGTAAATATAGTCTGTAGCAGGCACATAGATGTCCGTCACCTGAGGTATGGTGGTGTCGGAGAACTCGAAGTTCATGCGCTGTGCAGTAAAGGGCGGGACGCTGTTGCTTATCCGCGCCTTGCCCGAAACGCTGAGTCCTGTAAGATCCGCGGAATGCTGATAATCCTGACCTATCTGAGGACTGATCAGCCTCATGTTATCCACATGAAACTGCTGATGCTCGTAGCTCAGATAAACGCTGTTGTCCAGCAGGGTATGCCACTGCCCGGAATCGTCCTGAAGCTCCAATGTATAAGAATATGTGCCACCGCTCTGACTGATGCCCGAGCAGCTTCGGTTCCATTCTCCGGTCGAAAGAAGAGCGGTCTCGCTTACGGTATTCACAAATCCGTGATTGATGTAATATGCCAGGTTGCCAGAAAGGCTGACGCTGTGCTGCGCGTCGGCAAAATCCACGGAGAGCAGCCCGGACTTGCTGAGCAGGGAAGTAAGGGTCTTCCCGCTTCCGACAGTCGCCCGGCCCTGGAATATATAGCTTGCCGCATCCAGATCATTAACCTCGCACAAAGCGTTTTTCATACCGGAGACATTGAGATACCAGACCGGAGGGGTCTGTATGAGCAGGGTATCCTCGGTCTCGGAAGCGATGGATACGGTAAAGCTTGCGGTGGCTGTACCGTTCTCATCGGCTGTCATGCTTATGCTGCCGGAGCCCGCGGAGATCCCGGCGCTTCCGCTGAGTGCCTGATAATCGAAGCTCACCTGCTGACCGCTTTCAGCGGAATAAAGATCTGCGGTTACGGTGACAAGTCCGCTGCTGTCGGGCTTTCCGGCTTTGAAGGCCACATAGGCGCCGTGATTCACCCCCGAATAGTCGCCAACCAGTACGGGTTCCGCTGCAAGGCCGAAGGAAAGACCGCTGCCGGCCAGCTGCTGCCTGAGGCTTTCAAAGCTGTCCTCGTGCTCTGCTGTCCATTCTGCGCCGTCAAAATATTCCTCTCTCAGATACTGCAGATAACCCTCGATCACTATGATGTTCCACAGGTTGTCCAGAGTGATGTACTGCCCGTCCACTTGGGCAAGGGAATTGCCGTCATATTCGCCGGAAAGCAGCTCGCAGAGCTCTTCGATATCATATTCCTCTCCGTCTATAACAGCCTTCATATCTGTCACGAAGTTACCGTCTGCATCCAGCAGCCCGTAGTTTTCCAGCACCGTATAATAGCTTCGGGCTTCGTCCTCGCTGCCAACCAGATCCTCCAGCGCGGCAAGAAGCTCCTGATTGTGCTCCGGGCTGTTGTCCAGAAGGCTCGACAGGGCATATGCCGGCATTGCGGTAAATGTCATTGCCAGGCAAAGCAGCATGGCTATTGCTCTGCGCATCAGTTTCATATCTTTGACCTCTTTCTTTATTTCAATCGAAGTTGTTTATATGCAAACAAGAACACTGTTTTCTGCATCCGCAAGAATCAATGTCCTTTAATGAATATTATTCACGGATCAGAAAAACACGGATCCGATTTCATAGCGATTATACCAAAGAACCTATACTTGCTCAATAGAGATCACAGCACAAGGCAGAACAAGGGGAGGGGTCTTGTGTGTTAGCACACAAGAACCGTCCCCTTGTGCTGCTGAATTGAAAAATGTAGCCGGGAGCGGCAAATTGCAGTAAAACTTTTTGAACACAATGTGATATACTGAATCAGCAGGTTTTAGTCACACGAACAAGGAGTATAATATGGATCATATTGAAGAAAAGATCATCAGCATCATCGATGCTCATGCAGACGAGATCAAAGCATTCGGCAGAGATATCTGGATGCACGCAGAGCTCGGCTACAGAGAGGAAAGGACCTCCGAAAAGGCCGTCGAAGAGCTCAAAAAGTACGGCGTAGACGTTCAGACCGGCCTGGCTGTAACAGGCTTCAAGGGATACCTGAACAACAAAAAGGGAGAAGGCCCCACCGTTGCCATAGTAGGTGAAATGGACGCACTGCCCATCAACAATAACAAGGACTCCAACCCCGAAACAGGAGCCGCACACTGCTGCGGACACAACGCCCAGATCACCGGCGTTATAGGCGCAGTTATGGCACTGTCAGATCCTGAGGTTTCAGCCGCTCTCGGAGGCAATGTGGCAATCATAGGCGCTCCGGCGGAGGAATTCGTAGAGACTGCATATCGCCAGGGCCTCATCGACAAGGGCATAATCTCTTACGGAGGCGGCAAGTGCGAGCTTATCAAGGAAGGAGCCTTCAGTGATGTAGACGTTACCGTGGGTCACCATTCCAGCAACTCCCCCGTAGAGCTTCAGGCAGCCAACGGCACCACCAACTGCCACATCAACAAGATGGTCACCTTCAACGGAGTATCAGCTCACGCAGCAGGCAGCCCCGAAAGAGGCGTAGACGCTCAGGCGGCTGTAAGCATTACCCAGTATGCTGTAGACATCCAGAGAGAGACCTTCAGAGACAAGGACACCGTCCGCGTGCACAGCTTTGTATCAGAAGGAGCCAACGCCGTAAACGTAATCGCAGACAAGATGACCATGGAGTTCTCCGTCAGAGGCAAGAACATCCCTGCCCTTCTTGATGCCAACGCCAAAGTAGACCGCGCCATCAGAGCAGCCTGCGTTGCCACCGGCTGCGGTGTTGACAACATCACCATGCCCGGCTACATGCCCACTGTGCCCTGCCACGATATAAGCGTCACCATGGAGGCTCTGGAGGATGTATCCCGGGGCAAGTACACCATCGAAGAAAAGACTGCCCACGGCACCGGCACCACGGATTTCGGCGATGTATCCTGCATTATGCCCTTGCTGCAGTTCCACACCGGAGGCTACGGCGGCAACATGCACAATCCCAATGTCAGCGTAGATGACGAGGAGCTTGCCTATGTTGTAACCGCAAAGATCTTTGCGCTGATGACCTACAAGCTGCTCAAAAACGGCGGTGAAAAGGCAGCAAAGCTTAAAGCTGAATACCAGCCCCTTATGACCGAGTCCCAGTACATCGAGCTGATGGACGGCATCAGAAACAAGGAGCATATCGATATCAACAGACTGCCCGTGCTCGAGGGCTGATCCGCTCAGATCGAAGCTTTAACGGATTTTAAAAGGGCTGAGACAATCTCTTCTCAGCCCTTTTCTTGCGGTGAAAAGCCGCATCATCCAAAAGCAGCATGTCTTCGGTGCCTCGTTCTTTTAGGCGACCCAGATGTTGTCTTTATCGTACCAGCTGCCCATGCCGGCGGCGGAACGAATACCCAGACCGGAGTCCTCCAGGTTATGGAGAATGCGGCCTACGGCCTTCCTTTCGATGCTTATTTCGTAAGGATATTCCTCCAGCTTCTGTATGATCTGATTCTGGGTATAGGGGTGATACATATCGGTATGCTCCTTGAGAATCAGATAAACAAACAGCGGAGCAAGGCTCTTTCTGCTGTTGGCCTTCTTTGGTCTGTAGAGCTCGTCAAGCTCTTCATCTGTCAGGTTGTAATACTCTTCCGGTGTCAACTTAGTCAATAATAACCTCCATGCAGTAATTCGGGGCGCGAAAATACAGACCCGCCGCAAAATACTAAAACGGGAAAAAACAAGTATATGCACTTTTCAAAATGCACATTAGAAGATGCTCACCGATGTGGCTTTGAGGCCCTTTATTAAGTGCGCAAAACGGATATGATATGTCATTTGTTGCCTCCTTAATAAATCGACAGATAGATTGAAAGAAAAATAGTATTTACTTTAGAGGCAAATACTATTCAAAACTGATTGTTTGGTTATTATAGCACAGAGCATGTACCAAAAACACCCCAGGCAGGGTATTTTTTTACGGAAATATGATAAATAAAAGCATCTGCATCTTCCCCGGTCATCTTCCTCAAGGCCAAGGGAATTGACACCGTTTCCGGCAAGGGTCCTCAAAAGCTCCGTACCCGAAGCTCCCGGCAGCCCGGGTTAAAAGCCTGTAATTTCAGGCCTTTAATCTGCGCTCCTCGGCTGCTGCCCGTTATAGCCCATGATCCTGCCTATGTCAGAGTACAGCAGAGTATCGTTTTCCTCCAGGGCCCCGGTAAGCTTTTCCAGCAGATCTCTGTTGTTGACAAGCATGCTCCTGACCTCGTTTTCCATGTGATACATCTGTGCCGTTACCGCATCCTGCTGCACGTTTCTGCGCTGCTCCGTAGTCATATAGGACACATCCAAAGCCCCGTAGCCGCACAGACCGTCCTCGCTGATCAGATAATTGAGCCCCCTGACTACCCTGTCAAGATCCCCGCTGCAGCCCTTTGCCCTTCCGGGGAAATACAGCTCCACAGCCACCTTCCCCGCAAGTGAGATGTATATATCATTCTCGCGGCTTACATACTTGCAGTGGTGAGTAAAGCCTCCCACATATGAGTTCTCCGGGCTGTTTATGGATGCCAGACCTATGGAATGGGGATCAAGCAGCTCCGAAACGAGAATGTGTCCGCTTTCGTGGCAGGCCTTGACCGCCTTTTCCTCCTGACTGCATATGGATGAATCCTCAGGACACTTATAGGAAAATCTCAGCACCGCCTTCAGAATGTGTTCTATCCTGATAAAGTCGCTTTTTGCGTAGCATGCATAGATCGCCGCCTCGTTGAGTATGGTCTCAAGCACCGAGCAGGCATCCGTGCCTATCATCTTTACCACGTCCTCAAAATTGATATCCGGATCCACATGCTTATCCTGCATGTAATGCTTTATGATATCCACAGCGTCCTGCTCCGTAGGATAGGGCACGCTGATGAATCTGTCAAAGCGGCCTGCCCTCAGCAGGCTATCGGGCAGATCCTCCGTGCTGTTGGAGGTGGCAATGACTATGACATTGTCGTCTTTGACACTGTCTATACCTGCCTGGACTGCCACATATTCGGGCGCATCGCAGTGCTGCTCGTCCTCGTTTGCAAATTTATCCAGATCATCCAGAAAGACTATAGAGGGGTTGTTTTCCTTTGCTTTGGCAAAGGCAGCGGTGATCTTGTTTATGAAATCGTTGTCTCCGGAATCCCTTCTGATGGTATAGCACGGAAGGCCCGAGGCCTGCGCAAAGCATCTGCACATGGTGCTCTTGCCGCAGCCCGGAGGGCCGTCGAGAATGACGCCCTTGGGGATGGCGGCTCCGTAGCTTTTATAAAGCTCTGTATTATCGAGCATATCAATAAGCTGATAAAATTCTGTCTTGATGGAATCGTAACCTATGATGCGGTCGAAGAAGCTGCGTTTATCCATATGTTGTCCTCCTTGATCTTATATATGATTTAAAATGCTTGTAAGTAAGTTTCGGTATAGCCATTATACATACAGGCATGTACCAATTTCGGAACAACGGTACGTTCAAAAAAAAAAGTCCAAGCATGCAAAAACTCCGCAGAGCGAACGCTCTGCCAAGTTGTGTTCTCAGTCGCTGTACAATTATATTAGATGATGTTCAGAACCAGGTTGTCGGAGGATGCCAGGTTGTTGTAATCTGCGTCGATTACAAGTGCGCCGGATACTACGTCAGCCAGCTGAGCTTCATACTGGTCTACAGT
>JAZRXE010000077.1:0-8514 GCA_045600065.1 Anaerovoracaceae bacterium | reverse complement strand
AATGTCGATAGCCGCATAGATCAGGAAATCACTGATTCCATGGGGTAGGGGTTTTATGCCCTTTTACGAAAAAGCAAGCATCTTTCAGCTACAAAAAGAGAGCGTGTGAAAAACGAAAACTCATTTTTCACACGCCCCTTTGAGACTTAGATAGGTCTGCAGTTTAGAACAGTCCGCTGATGACGCCGTTTTCGTCAACGTCGATCTTTTCAGCAGAGGGTACCTTAGGCAGTCCGGGCATGGTCATGATCTCGCCGGTCAGGGCTACGATGAAGCCTGCGCCTGCGGAAACCTTCAGGTTCCTTACGGTAACGGTGAATCCCTTGGGAGCGCCAAGCAGCTTCTCGTTATCGGAGAAGGAGTACTGGGTCTTAGCCATGCAGATGGGCATCTTGTCAAAGCCCAGCTCGGTCAGCTTCTTAGCCTGTCTCTTGGCGTTTGCGGTCAGTTCTACGCCGTCAGCGTGATAGATCTTCTTGCAGATAGCTTCGAGCTTTTCTTCGATGGACAGATCCAGCTCATAGGACTGATGGAAGTTGTTGGGTTCTTCGCAGAGACGAACAACTTCGTTAGCCAGGGTCTTGCCGCCCTCGCCGCCCTTTGCCCATACTTCGGACAGAGCAACGTTAACGCCAAGCTCCTTGCACTTTGCTTCTACCATATCCAGCTCAGCCTTGGTATCGGTGGGGAATGCGTTGATAGCAACTACGCAGGGCAGACCGAATACGTTCTTGATGTTGGATACATGCTGCAGCAGGTTGGGAAGACCCTTTTCCAGAGCTTCCAGGTTCTCGTTGTTCAGGTCAGCCTTAGCTACGCCGCCGTGATACTTCAGAGCACGAACGGTAGCTACGATGACTACTGCGGAGGGGGCCAGACCGGCCATTCTGCACTTGATGTCCAGGAACTTTTCAGCACCCAGGTCAGCAGCGAATCCGGCCTCGGTAACAACGTAATCACCAAGCTTCAGAGCCATTCTGGTAGCGGTGATGGAGTTGCAGCCATGTGCGATGTTTGCGAAGGGTCCGCAGTGTACGAATGCGGGGGTGTGCTCCAGTGTCTGAACAAGGTTGGGCTTGAGTGCGTCCTTGAGCAGAGCTGCCATAGCGCCTTCTGCCTTCAGATCGTGAGCGGTCACGGGCTTGCCGTCATAGGAGTAGCCTACGATGATGCGAGCCAGTCTCTGCTTCAGATCGATGATGTCAGAGGACAGGCAGAGTACTGCCATAACTTCGGAAGCAACGGTGATGTCGAAGCCGTCTTCGCGGGGAACGCCCTGAGCCTTGCCGCCAAGACCGTCAACTACGTTTCTCAGCTGTCTGTCGTTCATATCCACAGCTCTTCTCCAGGTGATCTGCTTGGGATCGATACCCAGAGCGTTGCCCTGCTGAATGTGGTTGTCCAGCATTGCTGCCAGCAGGTTGTTAGCTGCGCCGATTGCGTGGAAGTCACCTGTGAAGTGCAGGTTAATGTCTTCCATGGGGATTACCTGAGCATAGCCGCCGCCGGCTGCTCCGCCCTTAACTCCGAATACAGGACCCAGGGAGGGCTCACGGAGTGCAACTACGGACTTCTTTCCGATCTTGCGCAGACCGTCTGCCAGACCTACAGAAGTAGTGGTCTTGCCTTCGCCTGCGGGGGTCGGGGTGATAGCGGTCACAAGGATCAGCTTGCCGTCAGGCTTGTCTGCGTTGTCCTTGAGGAACTTGTAGTCGATCTTTGCCTTGTAATTTCCGTACTGCTCGATGTACTCCTCACCGATTCCCAGTCCGGCAGCTACTTCTGTTATTTTTAACGGGGTAGCTTCCTGTGCGATTTCGATGTCTGATTTAGCCATTCTAAATACCTCTCTAAAAAAATAATTACCGGTAATCATTCGTATACTTACGAACCATTTAACTTTATCACTTATGGAGTTATCTATCAAGTATAAATTATTCAAGGAGCAAAACGGCAAGGAAAAAGCTTGTTCTAAGCATTTTTCTGCCTGCGGACTGTACAAAATACATCAATTAATATACGAATTCAATGTATTATATGTTTTTTAATATATTTATGATCTTATGACTAAACAAAAAATCATTTTTTATGTATGATATATATAATAATATTTTAATAACTCAAAAAGGAGATTATCATGAAGATCAGCTTCAGCGCAGCAGGAGATATTTTCATCAACCGCAGACTCCCCGAAGAGGATTATCCAGGGCTGGCGGAGATGTATAAAGTCATCAGATCCGCAGATGTAAGATTCGCGAACCTTGAAACCACCGTACACGACAGAGAGGGCTATCCCTTTGCCCAGAGCGGCGGCACCTGGGCCATGGCAGCTCCGGAGATACTGGACGATCTGCCCCGCTTCGGCTTCAATATTTACAATGCTGCCAACAATCATTCCCTGGACTACAGCCACAACGGTCTGATGGCCACCATCCGCCACCTGAAAGAACACAAGATGCTCTTTGCAGGAGTGGGCGAGAACCTGGCTGATGCCAGCGCTCCGGTATATATGGATACTCCCGAGGGCAGGGTTGCCCTTATCGCAACCACATCCTCCTATTCCACCAACGGTGAGGCAGGAATGCAGCGCATGGATCTGCCCGGAAGGCCCGGTGTCAACCCCCTGCGCGTACGCAAAAAATATCATGTCACAAAGGAACAGCTGGAGCAGCTCAGGCTCATAGGCGAGCAGACTCTCATCGATGCATCGAGACTGCAGAGCATACGCGAGGGCTTTCTTACAGAAAAGCCCGGCAGCTTTATTTTCGGCGGTCACGAGTTTACCGAGGATACCAAAACATTTAAAGAGACATATCCTGATGCAGTGGATATGGAGCGCATGGAAGGACAGATCCGAGAGGCCAAGAGTCAGGCAGACGTGGTGCTGGTGAGCATCCACAACCACGAGCTTGGCGGCCTGCGCAAGGATTATCCGGCAGAATATCTTAAGACCTTCAGCCGCCGCTGCATAGACGCAGGCGCTGATGTGATTCTGGGCCACGGGCCCCATATGCTTCAGGGCATAGAGATCTACAAGCAAAAGCTGATCTTCTACAGCCTGGGCGATTTCCTGTTCGAAAACGATTCCACCAGCCACCAGCCCTCGGACTTCTATCAGGCCTACGGACTTGCGCCATACGACACCCAGGTGGGCACGGGTATGGAGGTTCGCTCCGCAGGCGGCACCAAGGGTCTTGGCGTGGATCCCGAGGTCTGGCGCTCGGTCATCGCCAAGTTCGTCATCAGCGATGAAGGCATTTCTCAGATCCGCCTCTATCCCATTGATCTGCACATGGAGCTTCCCCGCTATCGCAGAGGCCTGCCTCAGATAACAGATGATACCGCAGTGCTGAAGCACCTTCAGGAGCTTTCCGCAGAGCTCGGCACCGAAATACGCATAGAAGACGGCGTAGGTATCATAGAAATCAAATAGGCCGGCCTTCAGCTACCGGGCCGGCGCACAGCATGGCACGCGGCAGGTGTTCTTACGGATGCCTGCCGCTATTTCTTTTCGTTTCTTACTGAGGCGCCGCCTATGAGAGTGGCGGTAAAGGCGCCTATGGCATCGATGATGATGTCTTTCATGGTGTCAGAAAGGGCATCATGACCCGTAAGCAGGGTACCATCCACAGTCATGTATTTCTGCATATTGAAACCCATAATGCCATCGCAGACATATTCGTAGATCTCCCAGATAACTCCTATGGACAGGGCAAAGCAAAATGCGAACATCGCTGTAAATACCGGGGAAAGATTCATGACTATATGCTCGTCTCTTATCAGTATGACTATGACCATATAGCCGAAAAAACCAAGCATCAGGCTGGAAAAGCCATGGAGAATCACATCCCAGAACGGAATAACGTAGTAAAAGCTCCTGACCTCGCCCAGAAAGATGGCACAGTACAGGAATACTATATACATTCCGTACAGATTCATGGGAAGCTCGAATTTATAATTATGCTTCAATATCGAGGGTATGTTTATGGCAAACAGACCCAGCAGACACTGGAATATCATCAGGATATAGTCGGCGTCGGAATGATAGCCTGCTTCATTTTGAGCTATGCTGCCGGTCATCATGCGGTATAGCAGAAAGACTATGGGCAGAATAAAGCTGAATACCACAGAGTGGTAAAGAAACTTATTGAATTTTTCATTTCGGAGCAAACCCGTGCGTTTCATTGACTGCCCTCCTCTCTCGTAAGATTCCTGTTGACATTCCATGCGACAATTAATATTATAATATACACATGTCGCATATTCAATTATCAAATTGACATTTTATGTAAGATAATAGACGAGACTGTCTGTAATGACGCAAAACGTACTGTTTCGAGGTTTATATATGAAAGACGATCAAAGAGTTTCACTGACAAAAAGGCTTCTGCGGGAGGGTCTGCTGCGACTGCTCAGCAAGAAAGATCTGGGCAAAATCAGCGTTACCGAATTATGCTCGGAGTCAGGCATCAACAGAGCGACCTTCTATCGCCACTATCAGCAGCCCAGAGATATTCTTACCGAAATCAGACGCGGTCTGTGCCTGGATGTGAGAGCTCTAACCGAAATGGCCGATCCCAAGGACGGACCGAAGAAATGGATGGAGAATATCTGCAGGTATTTTTATGAGCAATCCGAGCTGGTGAACATACTTTTCAAATACCGCACAGATGAAGAGCTTGAGTCTCTGATGAACGACCTTTTTGAATCTCAGCTGCCGGAGCTTAGGGCTAACAGCGCCCTTGACGAGCTGGACGATGACAGCCTGAAGCTTGGAGCCTGCTATTATGCCGGCGGTATATACTGCATTCTGCGGCTGTGGCTGAGCCAGCCCATCGACAAGAGCCCCGAAGAAATCGCTGGCCTGATACTCCACCTGCTGAATATAGCTTAGCACAGGGCAGCACAGGGGGACGGTTCTCTTGTGTTCAAGAGCACAGGGGGACGGTTCTCTTGTGTTCAATAAAAACAAAGACACAAAACAGAGGAACGGTTTTCAAAGCACAGAAGAACCGTCCCTCTGTGTCTTCTGTGTCTCTTTGTTTCTCTGTCAATCTATGCCTTCCGAACGACGCCGACACCGATCCCGGTCAAACGGCTGATCTGCCTTATTGACAGTCCTCGCGTCCGCAATTCGGATATGAGCTTTTTTCTTTCCTCAGGCGGATAAGCCTGCATATCGGCAGGATCTACTGTTTTTGCAGTTTGATTGATCAGTGCTGCTGCTTCCTGGTCACTGATGCGGGAATTTGAACTCTCAATTTCCATGCACTGGTCTTCCGAATGACTTCCTAAAAACTCCAGCAATTCTTTCCGACCTATCATTTTCTGGGCAAAGTCTATATCAACAAGTTCGGATTTTCCCCAGAGATATTCACTCCCACTGCTGAATCTATAAGAAAAGACACTGTCGCTCAATCCGGCTTTTACCGGATTAAAATGAATGTATCGCAGCACAGTAAGAAAATACCGGTCACTATCCACGGCCTCGCTCTTGTATCTGTCCTGAAACAGATGCCCCACTCTGCCGTACTTTGCATTATACCAGTACACGAACCGACACCCCACCCGTTTGAAGATCTGCTCCAAAGGCTCGTCTTCAGGTTTAATCAGAAGGTGGATATGATTCCCCATCAGGCAGTAAGCATACAGCTCAAAGTGACTAAGGGACTTGCACCTGTTCATGATATCAAGAAACTTCCGGTAATCTTCTCCATCGTTAAAGATCTGCTGACGGTTTATCCCGCGAAGGATCACATGATATATACCGGTTTCACTTTTTCCTCTCGCTCTTCTTGGCATTATTCTCCCACTCAATCTCAATGTGTTATATTTTTATATAATTTTACATTATTTTACAGAATTAGTCAACAAAAATACGGTTCTTTATGTCGTTCCGATGCAGAACGACACAGAAGAACCGTCCCCTTGTGTTCAGCACAGAAGAACCGTCCCCTTGTGTTCCCCTTGTGTTCTTACATCATGATCTCGCCGTCTTTGCTGAATTTGTTGAAGATCAGCAGGGAGAGCACGGTGAAGGCGGTCAGGATGGTGGACATGGCGCAGGCTCTGCCGTCGGAGCCCTTGGCTACCATCACGTAGACAGCCAGGTTCAGGGTCATGGTCCGGTAGGTATACAGCAGCAGAGAAGAGCTCAGCTCGGTGATCAGGGTCACCCAGCTCATGATGGCGCCGGAGAAAATGCCGTCCAGCATCATGGGGATGGTCACCTTGACCAGGGTCTTGAATTTGCCGGCACCCAGAGATTCGGCAGCCTCGTCGATGGACAGCGGGATCTGCCCCAGGATGGCCACAGACGAGCGTATGGTATAAGGGATACGCCTTATACACATGGAAATCACCAGGATCCAGGCCGTACCTACCAGCGGAAAATTGGGATTATTGAAGGCAAGTATCAGCGCAACCGCGATTACGGAGCCCGGGATGATATACGGGATCATGGACAGTGTGTCGATGATCTGGTTCACTTTGTTGCGGCGTCGCACCACCAGATAAGAGATCAGGATGGCCAGCACGATGATGCAGATCAGCGCGCCTCCGCAGATGCGTATGGTATTCCAGATGGAGCTGCCCATCTTCTGGATCACATAGCGGTAGCTGTCCAGAGAATATCCCGGTTTGAAGGCATTGCCGTTCTTGGAGGTATTGCGGAAGGACAGATAGATCAGGTACAGCTGGGGGAAGATGGAGATCGCCACCACCCCGTAGGAGTAGAGGTGGATCAACAGAGATCCCAGCAGACCGGCCTGTTTGCGTTCGATGTGGTGCATGGCACTCATGGAGAACGAGGTCTTTCGTGTGGCCCAGCTCTGCACCAGGAACACCACCAGAGTGATGATGATGGCGATCACGGAAACGGCCGCGGCAAAATTGTGATCCGTGCCCATCTCGCCCACGTAGGAGTTGTAGATGATGATGGGGAAGGTCATATAGCCTTCGCCGATCATCATGGGCGTGCCGAAGTCGGCCAGAGCCCGCATGAAGACCATCAGCGCAGCGGCTAAAATGGAAGGCATACACAGAGGGATCACCACGGTAGCAAAGCGCCGGAAGCCCGTGCGGCCCATGTTGGCGGAAGCCTCCAGCAGAGAACTGTCGATGTTCTTGATAGCGCCGGAGACATACAGGAAGACCAGAGGGTAGAGCTTGGTGGTGAGCACCAGCACAATGCCCTTAAAACCGTAGATATTCGGCATGGTGAAGCCGAAAAGGCCTTCCAGGAACTTGGTGATCAAACCGGCTCTGCCCAGCAGCAGTATCCAGGAATAAGCGCCCAGGAACGGGGCCGACATGGAGCTGAGGATGATCAGCAGCTGCAGAGTCTTGGCACCCCGGATCTTGTACATGCTGTACAGATAGGCCAGAGGAATTCCGATCAGCAGAGAAAAGAACGTAGCGGATACGGCCACCTTGAAGCTGTTCAGCAGCGTGCGGGAATAATAAGGCTGTGAGAAGAATTTCACGAAATGTTTAAGGGTAAAGGAACCCGTGGCAGGATCCTGGAAGGATTTCACCATGACCAGCAGCATGGGGTATAGCATAAAGAGCACGTAAAGCCCCAGGACCACAAAGCTGGCTGCCATCCAGAAATCCTTTTTCCCGGCTTTTTTACTCATGTGCGGCCCTCCCCTGCTTTACCAGAGCTTTGGAGCCGTCCTTGGTGAAGACATTGATCTTTTCGGCCTTGACGCCCAGCTTGAGCATAGTGCCGTTCTCGATGATGTCATCGATGCGGGATTCCTGGATGATCTCCACCCGCTGTCCGTCGAAAAGATCTACAAAATAATGAGTGTTCAGGCCCAGGAACGTGCTGTAGACCACCTTGGCGGTGAGTCCGGTCTGATTGGCTTCGTCGATGACCAGCTCTTCGGGCCGGATGGATACGCATACAGCGTCTCCGGGCTGACAGTCGATCAGATTGTCCATTTTCAGTGTGTAGCCGTCCTTGAACTGCAGTCCGCCCTCGCAGACCACGGCATCGATCACGTTGGTGCGGCCGATGAAGGTAGCCACAAAGAGATTGGAAGGGCGCTGATACAAGGTCTTGGGCGTGCCGATCTGCTGGATGACGCCCTCGCTCATGACGGCAATACGATCGGACACGGCCATGGCTTCTTCCTGGTCGTGGGTGACATAGACCGTGGTGATGCCCAGGCTGTTCTGGATCTCCTTTATGACCTCGCGCATCTCTACGCGCAGCTTGGCGTCCAGATTGGAAAGAGGCTCGTCCATCAGCAGCACGTCCGGCTCGATGGCCAGAGCCCTGGCCAGGGCCACTCTCTGCTGCTGTCCGCCGGAGAGCTGTTCGGGCATGCGCTCCGCGAATGCATCGATCTTCATCAGTTTCAGGAACTTATCGGTCTGTTTTTCTATCTGATCCTTCGGCAGTTTCCGGTTCTGGAGGCCGAAGGCAACATTCTTCTTTACTGTCAAATGGGGGAAAATGGCATAATTCTGGAACACCATGCCGATGTTGCGCTTGGATGGATCCAG
>JAZRXE010000076.1:0-16268 GCA_045600065.1 Anaerovoracaceae bacterium | reverse complement strand
CTCACGGAAGGCGTGTAAGCTTCCGGATTTTAGCGAATTAAGAGATGTAAAATGCGCGAATATGAGTCCCAGAGGCTAAAAACAGGGCATTGGGACTCACGGAAGGCGTGTAAGCTTTCGGATTTTAGCGAATTAAGAGATGTAAAGCGCGCGAATATGAGTCCCAGAAGCTAAAAACAGGGCATTGGGACTCACGGAAGGGCAGCCGGGCAACTATATAACCGGGATAGCGCAGTGTGGTCGCCATCCGTCCGGGATGAGCATCCGGCAGGAATGCTCAGGGCTGCAGGATTGATCGCCGGGTTGTATCGGGTTTAAATTGCGCCCGCCGCAGAATTCTTGCTGAATTTCCCGCATTTGGTTTTCTGCCTTTCCACAGATGTGCAGTTTTTTGGTATACTGTAGCTGGCGGAACTGGACGGGCTTTAGGAGAGCTCAGCCCATTGCCGCTGCAGTGCCGGGGGCGTTTCATCTGCCTGTTTGCACAGATGAGACGCCCGCAAGCCCAATCCGCAACCATACCATCTCGATGCAATTCTACCATTTGGAAGGAGTCCGAATGCTCACAATATACAGCGCGCAAAGACAAAAAGATCTTGAGGACAGGCTTTTTCAGCTGATAGGGAATAGTCTCGCAGACATCAGAAGCGGCAGAAGCCAGGCCCGCAGGGTTCTTCTGATAGTCCCTGCCCAGACCACGATGAAGGCCGAGCAGGAGGCCTTTGCCAGGCTTGGAGATCAGGGCTTTCTTGACCTTCACATAATGTCCGGCAACAGGCTGATACAGCAGATACTCAGGGAATGCGGTGGTCCGGGGCTCACGCCGGTAAGCAGCCTGGGCAAGAGCCTTTTGATGCGCAGAACTGCCGCCCGGAATGCCTCGATGCTGAGCTGCTACGGCAAGCTGGTATCGGACCGCGGGTTTATAGACATGGCGGGCAAATTCATGGACAGGCTCAGGCAAAGCTGCCTTAAGGCAGAGGATGTGGCCGCTATGAGGGATCTGGCGGAGAAGGACAGCTTGCTGTATGCGAAGCTTTCGGATATGCAGCTTCTGGCGGAGGGCTACCAGCAGGCAATGGACGGGCGCTTTACGGACCAGTCGGATCTGATGGCCTTTGCCATATCCAAAATGCCGGAATGCAGCTTTGTCAAGGACGCTCTGATCTGGTATTACGATTTTTATTCCTTTACGGAGGCCGAGCAGCAGTTCCTGATGGGCCTGGAGCGTTGGAGCAGAGGCTTAGGCGTAATGCTTCTTAGCAGCGAGGGAGGTCCCAAGGAAAGAGAGCTTTTTGCTTCTCCCATGCTTACGGCAGGTAAGCTCAGGGAGCTGTGCAGCCAGCAGGGCCGCGATTTTGCGCAGGAGAAGATCCACGGGCAGCCACACAAAAAATCTCGTATTTCCGTGATCAAATGCGCTTCGGCCTTTAATCAGGCAGAGACCATGGCCGTGAAAATACTCGATATGGTGCGCCGTAGCCAGTGCGATTTTTCCGGAATAGGCATTCTCACCTCTGACAACACAGCCGAGCAGGAGCTCATCGCCAGGGTCTTTAAGACCTTTGGGATCCCGGTGTTTATGGACAGCAAGCGCTCGGTGTCCCACACGCCTGCGGCGGAGCTTACAGCAGCCCTGCTGGATACAGCCGCGGACGGTTACAAGGCCGACAGCATCATAAGGCTGATAAAAACAGGTCTCGTTCAGCTTCCGGAGGGCGGCAGCACAGAGATCTTCGAAAAATACCTGAGGCAGTATCACATAAAGGGCAAGGCCTTTACGGTGCCCTTCAAATACGGCAGAGATGTTTTCGAGCCGGACGAATTCGAACAGATAGAGGCTATCAGGGCATCTTTGCACAAATCTCTTGAGACCTTCACCCGGGCCATGGCTCAGGCCTCCGATGCAGAGGGCAAGTGCAGGGCACTTTACGAGCATGTGTGCAATGATCTGGGCGCGGTGCAGACCCTGGAGCAGATGGCAGCGGAGCTTTCCGAGGAAGGCATGCCCGACGCCTCCGAGGAGAGCCTGCAGTCCTGGAATGCGGTGGCAGGGCTTATGGATCAGATAGTGGAGCTTATGGGCGGTGAGGAAATGAGCACGGCTGAATTCCGGGATATTTTCACCGCCTCTCTCGCCGACATCCGCATAGGCGTGCTGCCGCAGGCTGAGGGCAGGGTCCATCTCGGAACCGTTACAAGATCCAGGATCCCCAGGCTAAAGGCCCTGTTCATTCCCGGTTTTAACGAAGGCTCCATACCCGCAGCCGCAGGAAGCGGAGAGCTGCTTACGGACAGGGAGCAGGACCTGCTCAGGAGCCGGGGCTATTCCGTATACAAGGACAGGGAGCTTCTGGCAGCCGAGGAAAGGCTGCTTATACACAATCTTTTAGACCAGGACGCTGATGAAATATGGCTGTGCTGGTGCGCCGCGGATCTGAACGGAGATTCCATGAAGGCGTCCCCTCTGCTTCTGGAGTTGATGGCGGAAGACCCCTCTGTGTGTGAATATGCGGACGCGGCCAACAGCGGCGACCCGCTGGTGTTTCTGCAGGGCAGGCAAAGCACCCTGGGACATGTGGCTGAAGCTCTGCGTACAGCCATCGATCAGGGCAACGAGTCTGAGCTTTCCGAGTTGTGGAAGGCCGGCTACAATTTGCTGCTTTCAGAAGGCGGGAGCTCTGCCGCAAGCCTGAAGCAAGCCTTAAGCTACACCGGAGCAGCTGCAGATCTGGATCCCGGGGTGGCCGAGGGGCTTTTCGCCAGACGGGACTCGAGCCTGGTATTGAGCAGCTCGGCAATGGAGCAATATGCCCGCTGTCCCTTCAGGCACTTTGTGGAAAGAGGGCTCAGACCGGCAGAGGACAGGGATTTTGTCATAGACAGGGCCAAGGTCGGAAGCATTCACCACGATGCGGTAATGAAGCTTGCTCAAAGGCTCAGCGAGCCTTCAAGGCAGCGGGGCGAGGATATCAGCAGCCCAGGCTCCCTGTGGCTCAGCGTTACGCAGGAGCAGCTGGGCAGCATGCTGGACGAGATACTCGAAGAAATGGCATCCACCGGCTTTGACGGAATAATGAAGGCCGGAGACGCGGAAGAATACAAGGTCGGCCGCATCAAAAGGGTGTGTATGGATTTTGCCCTGCAGATGGTGGATCAGGTTCGCCGGGGAAGGATCATTGCCATGGATACCGAGGCTGGTTTTGGAAGGGGCAGGGCTTACCCTGCCATAGAGATCAGCTCCGACAGAGGTAAGGTGTACATCGAGGGACGCATAGACAGGGTGGATCTTCTGCGCACGGACAGCGGAGATTATGTAAAGATCATTGATTACAAGTCCGGAAGCAGCAGCTTTGAGAGAGACAAGGTCGAGCAGGGTCTGAGCCTTCAGCTTATGACCTATCTGGAGGCTGCGTCCGCCGGGGGAGAGGCAAAGCCTGCGGGAGTCTTCTATTTTCTGATCAGAGATATATACAGCGACGGCAGTGCAGATGATCTTGCTGCAGAGCGTCTGAGCGACCAGCTTGCGGAAAAGCTGCGAAGGGAATATGCCCTGGACGGGATGGTCATAAACGATCCCGGTGTGCTGGGCGCAATAGACAGAGACATCACAGACAGCGGAAGCTCCCTTATACTCGGCTATAAGACCCAGAAGGACGGCAAGGTAAAGTGCAGGGCCCTGATAGAGCCCGAGGACTTCGAGAAGTTCCGGGATGCTTTTCGCAGCAACCTGGAGCGCATCTGCAAAGATCTTTACGGAGGCCGCATCGCCGCGGAGCCTGCCGCAAGCAGGGATAAGGCCGACGGCTGCGCTTACTGTCCTTATGGCTCCATCTGTCTGAAGGCGCTCAGCGGCAAGCAGGCAGCAGGCAGAAAATAATAATTGACAAAGTTTTCGAAACATTGTAATTTAGTTATGGTAATTATTACTCAGGACGCAGAAAGGAGTCTGTCATGAACAAAATAAACAGCATGATGTGTGGCTTCTATTATGCTTACGCCTACCGTTACTGCAAGGTAACGGGGAATTAAGGTGTAGGAAATCCTGAAGCAATAGAAGCCGCAATATCACTATCAAAGGCACATCCAGCCGGCTCTGTTCTCAGACAGGGCCGGTATTTTTTATGCAAGACAAGAAAGAGAGAAGACAATCATGAAGCGTTTTATCAGTATGCTGCTGGCCCTGCTGATGGTATTCAGCCTGGCCGCATGCGGCGAAAAGAAAGAAGTATCTTCTGAAGGCACTGGCTTTAAGGTAGGTATCTGCCAGCTTGCCCAGCATCCGGCGCTTGATGCCGCCACTCAGGGCTTCCGCGATGCCCTTGAGGAAGCACTGCCCGGACAGGTGGAATTCCTGGAGCAGAACGCCTCCGGCGATTCGGCTAACTGCTCTACCATAGTCAACAATCTGCTGTCCAACAATGTGGATCTCATTATGGCCAATGCCACCGCGGCCCTGACAGCTGCAGCCTCCGCAACGTCGGAGATCCCCATTCTGGGCACCTCCATCACCAACTACGGCTCCGCCCTGGAGATCGAGGATTTCAACGGTACCGTAGGCGGAAACATCAGCGGGACCTGCGATCTGGCACCCTTGGACAAGCAGGCTGAAATGCTGACCGAATGGTTCCCCGAGGCGAAAAACGTGGGCATTCTGTTCTGCTCCGCAGAGGCTAACAGCCGCTATCAGGTGGATGAGATCAGCAGGTTCCTGAGCGCCAAGGGACTGAATGTCAGGGAATTCAGCTTTACCGATACCAACGATATAGCATCCGTTACCCAGGCCGCCTGCAATGAGAGCGATGTGCTCTACATCCCCACAGACAACACCGCTGCGGCCAATGCAGAAGCCATTGCCAACATTCTGATCCCCGCAGGCAAGGCCGCCATAGCAGGCGAGGGTGAACTGTGCAAGGGCTGCGGAGTAGCCGCTTTGTCCATCAGCTACTACGATCTGGGCGTTACCACCGGAAAGATGGCAGCCCGCATACTCACCGGCGAAGCCGATATCTCGCAGATGCCCGTGGAATTTACCGAAGCATCTTTATTCTACAACCCGCAGATGTGCCAGGCTCTGGGCCTTAGCCCTGTGGAAGGCTACGAAGCATTGGAGTGATCAAATAATATGTCTTTCTTTACATCTTTGGCATCGGCAATGCCCGGCGCCTGTGCCCAGGGTCTTATCTGGGGCATCATGGCAATGGGCGTATATATAAGCTTCAGAGTGCTGAACACCTCGGATCTGACGGTGGACGGCTCCATAGCAACCGGTGGCGCAGTGTGCATCATGCTCATGCGTTCCGGCATGGGGGCCTGGCCCGCGCTGCTTATTGCCGTTCTCAGCGGCATGGCTGCAGGGCTTGTCACCGGCCTGCTCCAGACCAAGTGCGGTATCCCGGCAATACTTGCGGGCATACTAACCCAGCTTTCGCTTTATTCGGTGAATCTGCGGATTATGGACAGCAAGGCAAATCAACCCATAAGCGTGGATAAGTATGCGCTGCTGGTCTCCCAGCGCCATGTCAGGACCTTAAATCCGGATAATCCTATCCCTTTGCTTCTGCTGCTGTGCGCTCTGCTTGTGGGCTTTTTGTACTGGTTTTTCGGAACTGAGCTGGGCTGCGGCATCAGGGCTACCGGAAACAATGCGGACATGGCAAGGGCTCAGGGTATAGATACGGACCGGAATATGGTCCTGGGGCTTATGGCAGCCAACGGCATGGTGGCGCTTTCCGGCGCTCTGCTGGCGCAGTTCCAGGGTGCCGTGGATATCAACATGGGCAGGGGCGCTATAGTGATAGGCCTTGCCGCGGTGATCATAGGCGAGGTGGTGTTCGGAAAGATCTTCGGCAATTTTGCTCTGAGGCTTTGTTCTGTTGTGCTGGGTGCCATAATCTACTATCTGGTGCTTCAGATTGTGCTTCAGATGGGTCTTAATACCAACGATCTTAAGCTGGTGTCCGCCGCCATGGTGGCGCTGTTCCTGACCGTGCCCAACCTGAAAGGAGGCAGACGCTGATGCTGGAAATGAAAGATGTATGCAAAACCTTCAACCCGGGTACCGTAAACGCCAAAACAGCACTGGATCACTACGATCTGACCCTTAATGACGGAGATTTTGTTACTGTCATAGGAGGCAACGGGGCAGGAAAATCCACGGCTCTCAACGCTGTGGCAGGAAGCTTTTTCGTGGATTCGGGCACCATCTCCATAGACGGAAGGGATATAACCCGAATGCCGGCCTTTAAGCGGGCGGCGTTTCTCGGAAGGGTATTTCAGGACCCGATGATGGGTACGGCCCACGATATGTGGATAGAGGAAAACCTTGCCCTGGCTGCTCGCAGGGGCGATCGCCGCGGCCTTAAATGGGGAATCTCAGATGAAGAAAGAGCGCGGTATAAAGAGGCCCTGAAGCCTTTGGGCCTGGAGCTTGAGGACCGCCTGCAGACCAAGGTTGGACTGCTGTCCGGCGGGCAGAGGCAGGCTCTGACCCTGCTTATGGCGACACTTAAAAAGCCCGGGCTTCTGCTGCTTGACGAGCATACCGCTGCGCTGGATCCCAAAACGGCGGCTGTGGTACTGGAGCTTTCCGACAGGCTGATACGGGAAAACGGACTTACCGCAATGATGGTCACCCACAACATGAGGGATGCCCTTGCTCACGGCAGCAGGCTCATAGCCATGAATGCAGGAAGGGTGGTCCTGGATGTGTCCGGAGAAGCGAAGGCCCATCTGACTGTAAACGAACTGCTGGATATATTTGAATACTGACCGCAGTCATATCTTCGCGGCAGGAGACTTAAGCCTGTCTTGACGCAGATCAGAGCAATGCGCCCCCGCAAAGGTCCATGCAAAAAAGTGTGACGCTGCGGGGGTTTTGATATATAATAGCTCTGTTATGGACAATATTATCAGCGTAAAAGACATAGTGTTCACCTATGGCGAGGAAGGGGATGCCCCTGTTATCGACCATCTGAGCACAGACATAAAAAGAGGCAGCTTTGTTGCCGTGGTAGGGCCCAACGGCTCCGGGAAATCCACCTTTGCCAAGCATCTCAACGCCCTTCTGCTGCCGGACAGCGGCACCGTGGAGGTGGACGGCATGGATACCCGGGATGAATCCTCCCTCTGGAGCATACGCACCCGGGTGGGCATGGTGTTCCAGAACCCGGACAACCAGCTGGTAAGCTCCGTGGTGGAGGACGACGTAGCCTTCGGCCCGGAAAACCTGGGGGTGGATCCTGCAGACATAAGGCGCAGGGTCGACGATGCACTGAATGCCGTGGGGATGTACGAGCATCGCAAAAAGGGCCCTCATCTGCTGTCCGGCGGACAGAAGCAGAGAGTCGCCATAGCAGGCGTGCTGGCCATGGAGCCCGAATGCCTGGTATTCGATGAGCCTACGGCCATGCTGGATCCTGCCGGCCGCAGAGATATATTGAATATCATCTGCCGTCTTCACGAAAGCGGAAAGACCATAGTGCTGATAACCCATTACATGGAGGAGGCCGCCAGGGCGGACCGCATTCTGGTCCTCAAGGACGGCAGGCTTGTAATGGATGATACTCCCGCAGGGCTTTTCAGCAGCGCTGACAAGCTGACGGACATGAATCTGGAGCTCCCCTTTGCGGTGGATCTTGCCCACAGGCTTAAAAAGGCAGGATTAAGGCTTCCTGAAGGCATCATCGAGCAGCAGCAGCTGGCAGAGGCATTATGCGAATTGAAATAGAAGATCTCAGCTTTATATACAGTCCTGGCCTTCCCTACGAGACCAAGGCTCTGGACAAGATCGATCTGGTGCTGGAGCCAGGTCAGTTCACCGCTATCATAGGCCATACAGGCTGCGGCAAATCCACGCTCACCCAGCAGATATGCGGGCTTTTGCAGCCCACAAGCGGCAGGGTACTGGCAAACGGTGTGGATATCAACGACAAAAGCCCGCAGGCAAAGGCCGAAAAGAGAAAGATAGGTCTGGTGTTCCAGTATCCGGAGTATCAGCTTTTTGAGGAGAGCGTCATAAAGGATGTATGTTTCGGGCCCAAAAACCAGGGCTTTTCCGAAGAGGAATGCATAGCCAAGGCAAGACGTGCCCTGGAGCTGGTTGGCATAGATCCGGACGAGAAGGGCGGGGAATCTCCCTTTGCACTTTCCGGAGGGCAGAAGCGCAGGGTCGCCATAGCGGGCGTTCTTGCCATGGAGCCGGAGCTTCTGATCCTGGATGAGCCCACCGCAGGCCTGGATCCAAAGGGTCACGGCGAGCTTCTTGACATGATAGACAGACTTCAGGACCGCACCAATATGAGCATAGTTCTGGTATCTCACAACATGGAGGATGTGGCGGAGCTGGCAGACAGGGTGCTTGTCATGAGCGGCGGACGCATAGTAATGGACGGCACTCCGAGGCAGATATTTTCCGACGGGAAAAAGCTGGCAGAATACAAGCTTATGCTGCCGCAGCCGGCACAGTTCATGGAGCTTTTGGCAGCTATTCCCGGCTTTGAAGGCATAGATACCAATGTGCTGACCACCGCGGAGGCGGAAGATCAGATAGAGAAGTTTTTTGAAGAACGCAGGCATCGCCTGCAGCGTTAAGGAATATGGCAGTAAAAGACATTACGCTGGGCCAGTATTATCCCGGCGGATCAATAGTACACAGGATGGACCCCAGGACCAAGATCATCGGCACCCTGGTGTTTCTCGTGTCCCTTTTTGTGGCTGACAGCTTTACGGCCTACGGCTTTGCCGCCCTGTGCCTTGTCATATGCATAAAGCTTTCCGGAGTGCCCTTCGGCTATATCAGCAAGGGTCTCAAGCCCATAATGCTTCTGATCTTCTTTACGATGTTCATCAACCTGTTCATGACTCCCGGCGAGCCTATATGGAGCTTCTGGTTTTTGAACCTTACAAGAGAGGGCATAGAGCGGGCTGCCTTTATGGCCATGCGCCTTATAATGCTGATCTTCGGATCCTCCCTGCTCACCCTTACGACCAAGCCCATTACCCTGACAGACGGACTGGAAAAGCTCTTTTCTCCGTTCAAGCTCATAGGACTTCCGGCCCACGAGCTCGCCATGATGATGAGCATAGCCCTGCGCTTTATCCCCACGCTCATGGACGAGACCGACAAGATCATGAAGGCACAGACGGCCAGAGGCGCGGATTTTGAGACCGGCAACCTCAGGGAAAGGGCCCAAAGCCTGATTCCCCTGCTGGTGCCACTGTTTGTAAGCGCCTTCAGGATAGCATCCGATCTTGCCATGGCCATGGAGGCCAGGTGTTACCGGGGCGGCGAGGGGCGCACCAGAATGAACGCCATCAGGATGACCGGTCTGGATGCAGGAGCCTTCGTCTGCTACGGACTCTATCTCGGAGCCATGTATTATTCAAGGTCCCTGGGGCTTTTCTAAGGCGGCGGCATGAGACAGAGAACGGTCAAAAACAGAGAAGCTATAGTGGAAGACTGCAGAGCCTGGCTGGTGGAGCTTCCCTTCGAAAAAAAGGGCAGCTGGCAGCTGGAGTTCAGACGCAGTGCTCCGCTTTTTATAGAAATCGGCAGCGGCAAGGGACGCTTTCTGTGCACTACGGCAGCTCTGCATCCGGAAAACAATTATCTGGCTGCGGAGGGCGGAGACAATATTTCCGTTCGCATACTGCAGAAGGCAAAGGAAGAGGATATTCAGAACATCAGGCTTATAGGCGAATATATAAGCCATCCGGCGGAGATGTTCGGGCAGGGAGAACTTTCCGGCATATATATCAACTTCTGCGATCCCTGGCCCAAGGCACGCCACGAGCACAGGCGTCTTACGAGCAGGCGCTTTCTGGAGGAGTACAAACGGGTGGTAAAGCCCGGAGGCTTTCTGGCCTTCAAGACAGACAACGACGAACTCTTTGCGTTTTCCCTGGAGGAATTCAAGGCATGCGGGCTGGAGCCTGTGCGCATTACAAGGGATCTTCACTCATCCCCCTGGGCGGCGGATAATGTGATGACCGAGTACGAGGAAAAATTCTCATCCGCGGGAAAGACCATAAATTATGCCTTTATTTTATTTCCGCAGGTAGAAATACCACGGGATATTTGATAAAATCAAAGGGTATTTAATACATTTGTTTACTGATCAGGAGGGTAGAATGTCTATTAAGATTGGTATCAGTGGATTTGGCCGCATTGCCAAGATCGCCATTATGGCCGCAGAGCAGTGGGGTGAGCCTTACGAGATCGTCGGCATCAACTGGAGGAGCAGAGACCTGGATTATATGCTCTACATGCTGCGCTACGACACAGTGTTCGGCCGCTTTGACGCACAGCTGGACAAATACGAAGACGGTATCATCATCAACGGAAAGAAGATACCCGTTTACGCAGAAACCGAATTCAACGCCATCCCCTGGAAGGAATGCGGAGCCGAGTATGTCATCGACTGCACCGGTGCCTGCCTTACCGAGGAAAAAGCTCTTCAGCACATCGAGGCCGGAGCAAAGAAGGTAATTATGTCCGCACCCGCAAAGGACAAGGGCATCCCCACCTTCGTATACGGCGTCAACGAAAAGACCTACAAGCCCGAAATGAACATCGTTTCCGCAGCTTCCTGCACCACCAACTGCCTGGCACCTCTGTGCAAGGTGATCCAGGACAACTTCGGCATCGAATCCGGACTTATGACCACCATTCATGCCGCAACTTCCAAGCAGGCTCCTGTTGATACAAAGTCCCCCAAGGACTGGAGAGTGGGCCGTTCCGTTTTCGGCAACATCATTCCCACCACCACGGGCGCAGCCAAGGCTGTAGGCCTGGTGATCCCCGAGGTCAAGGGCAAGCTCACCGGTATGGCGTTCAGGATCCCCGCAGCTGACGTTTCCGTAGTCGATGTAGACCTGCGCCTTAGCAAGCCCACCACTCTGGAAGAGATCAACGCCAAGATGAAGGAAGCCGCCGAGGGCGAGCTGTCCGAGGTCATTCTCTACACCGAGGATGCCGTTGTTTCCACCGATTTCGTAGGCTGCTCCCAGCCCTGCGCCTTCGATGCAAAGATGGGCATACAGCTGGATGACAAGTTCTTCAAGCTGATCGCTTACTACGACAACGAATGGGGTTATACCTGCAATATGCTCAGACTTGTCCGCTACATGGGCGAGCACGAATAGCTCTGCCGGGGCATTAAGCCGGGCAGCAGTAAAAGCTGAGTAAAAAGCCTGATAAAAGGAACGGAACCAGAGGAAAACTGTCCGTTCCTTTTTTTGTGCCCAGCGTCAGGCAAAGCCCCGCATACAGCCCCGAAAGCAGGAAGGCTGCTGACAGAGTCGCAAGCAGCCTTATACCCCCGAAGCTGAAGGCCAGGGCGCTGAAAAGCTTCAGGTCTCCAAGACCTATGGGCAGGGTCTTATCCGCAGCGATGCAAAGCAGAAGCATGGCCAGCAGACAAGCCGCCGATGCCGCAAAGGCCGTCCAGTGAGGCCTGAAAAAGCCCAGGGCGAACATACACAGGGTCCATCTGTCCGACAGCTCCATGGTCCTTATGTCCTCTGCGGCAAGCAGGCCCAGCAGTATGATCGCAGCAGGGTACGAAAGCACGGGTACGGCATATGCTCCGATCATACCGGCGTATGATCCTCCAAGTCGGGGCACCGGGGCTGAAGCCGCCGAAATAACAGATACTAATTGATTTTTCATTGCACAAAAAAGACGGGTCAAATATATGTCCCGTCTCTTGAATTATACCATATTGGTAAATATTGTCAAGCGCTCGGATGTAGAACCGCTCTGAGGTCGGATGCGGGATATCTCTGAGATCGCCTGACTTAAGGCTTTGTTTCTATTTTCTTCCGGAGCAGTTGAGAACGTCTCTCATCTTGTGGGCGACCATTCTCTGTATTGCGTCCCTGCCGGGTCCCAGATACTTTCTGGGGTCGAACTCGGAGGGGTTTTCGATCAGGAATCTGCGGATCTCTGCGGTCATGGCCAGCCTCAGGTCGGTATCGATGTTGACCTTGCAGACGCCGTGCTTTACAGCTTCAAGTATCATGTCTTCGGGAACGCCCTGGGCGCCGGGAATGGTGCCTCCGAATTCGTTGCAGCGGGCAACAAATTCAGCAGGAACGGAGGATGCTCCGTGGAGTACCAGCGGAGTGTCGGGGATTAGTGCGTGTATCTCTTTGAGTCTTTCAAAATCCAGGTAGGGCGTGCCCTTGAACTTGTACGCGCCGTGGCTGGTGCCTATGGCCACTGCCAGTGAGTCGACGCCGGTCTTTGCGACAAATTCGGCAGCCTCTTCGGGAACGGTGAAGGTGGCATTTCTGGCGCTGACATTTACTGCGTCCTCGACTCCTGCCAGCTTTCCCAGCTCTGCCTCGCAGACTACGCCGTGATCGTGTGCATAGTCAACGACCTCCTTGGTGATGCGGATGTTTTCCTCCAGGGGGAATCTGGAGCCGTCTATCATAACGGAGGTGAAGCCGTCATCCACGCACTTTTTGCAGATATCGAAGTTTTCACCGTGGTCAAGATGCAGGCAGATGTCCAGATCGGTGTCCATCATGGCTGCTTCAACCAGCTTTACAAGATAGGCGGGCCTTGCGTATTTGCGTGCGCCTGCGGAGACCTGAAGTATCAGGGGCGCGTTTTCGGCCTTTGCAGCGTCGACTATGCCCTGGATGATCTCCATGTTGTTAACATTGAATGCGCCGACTGCATAATCCTGAGTCAGAGCCTTTTCGAACATTTCCTTTGTAGTTACAAGTGCCATTTTTACCTCCTACTTGCTGATGATGTTCACTATATCCGCAACAGTTGATCCTGCAGGAATCATGAAGTCTCCTGCCTTCAGCTTTTGTTCGGCGTTTTTGTCGGATACCGCCTTGTTGAAGGCATCCTTGCTTTCTATCAGGCCGGCTTCGAGCAGAATGTCTCCGATCTTGCTGCTGGATACGCCGGAGGGAATGCTTATCCTGGTATCCTCTGTAGTCTTGCCGTCTGCAAGCTTGCCCGAGGATGTCTGGCCCTGTTCACCCTGATTCTCTCCGCCCTCGGGCTGTTCACCCTCGGTCTGTCCGCCCTGAGGCGCCTCTCCTTCCTGATTCTCTCCGACTTCGGTCTGTCCGCCTTGAGTTTCTTCTCCGGGAGCTTCCGGAATGTCCACGTCCTCGGGATTCCGGTTCAGATTCACGTCTACCTCTCCCGGAGTCAGATCCACATCGGTAAAATCAGTGTCCGGGATCTGAGGTCCCGAGGCCTTTGCCGCCAGATAAGCAGGGTAGTCCATAATGGTATCCACCCTCCAGCATACTATTCCTGCGGTAATCGCTATTATCAGCAAAGCTACCACGATATCGTTGAAATCATAGATAAAATCTCTAATCTTATTCATCTTTCCCCCTGTTTTTATAGCTGCGGTCCATATCCCTTTCCGCATCTCTCTTTGCAATGTCGGCCCTCTTGTCGTAGAGCTTCTTTCCCCTTGCCACAGCCAGCTGAAGCTTGGCCTTGCCCTTTTCGTCCAGATAGACCTGAACGGGTATCAGGGTCAGTCCCTTCTGTGCGGTGTCCTGATCCATGGTCCGGATCTCGTTTTTATGCAGCAGCAGCTTTTTGGGTCTCATGGCATCGGAATTGAAGCGGTTCCCCTGAGCGTACGGGCTTATATTCATATTGTATACCCATACCTCGCCGTTTACCACCTTTGCGTAAGAATCCCTCAGGTTTACGCCGCCGGCGCGGACCGATTTTATCTCCGTGCCTGTAAGCACCAGGCCTGCCTCGTAGGTCTCCTCGAAGAAGAAATCATGGCGGGCTTTCTTGTTGTTCGAAACGATCTTTATTCCCATTATTTATACACGCTTCCTATTGAATCGATGGGGAAGAGACGGAAGCCTACCTTTCCCACTACAGTATCCAGAGATACCATGCCTACGGCTGAGCTTCTGCTGTCGGCGCTGTTCTGTCTGTTGTCCCCCATGACGAACAGGCAGCCCTCGGGAACCGTCACCTCTTCCATCTCTGTGGCAGTGTAGCCGTCCCTGGTGTAATTTTCCGCTATTTCCGTACCGTTGAGCACCACTGCGCCATCGTGGATGGCAATGGTGTCTCCGGGCAGGGCGATGATCCTCTTGACAAGCTGCTTTTCCTTTCCGTCCACGGTCTTGAGGCTGCTGCGGAAGACTATGATATCTCCCCGCTGGGGCTCTCCGGTCTTGTAGGCCAGCTTGTTTACAAAGACATAATCATCCTCGTGGAGGGTGTGCTCCATGGAGTGCTCCCTGACTATGGTGGGCTGCACAACCTGAAGGATAAGGAAGCTGACCAGCAGAGCCAGAGCTATGTCTTTTATCCATTCCTTAAGATCTTCGCTGATTTTCATTGGTATATCTCCTTGCCCAGAAGGCGTGTCTGCGTTATTTTCCAGTCGAAAGGCAGGGGGGCTTCCACTGTCTTTCCGTTAAGATAGGCCAGGGGCTCCGGCGCGTCGGTGAATTCTATCTTCCATGCGTGGAGCAGCTGAGTGGTCTGATCCGCCGCGGGTCTGCCGCCGTACTTGGTGTCTCCCAGCAGGGGATGGCCTGCCTTGCTCAGGTGAGCCCTTATCTGATGGCTTCGCCCGGTCACCAGTTCCACCTCGGTGAGGGTATATCTGCCGTTGGAATATACCGGCCTTGCTATGGTTTCTATGTATTTGCCCTGATCCGCGCTTAGGGGCAGCACCCTGCCTCTGTTGCGCTGCTCGTCCTTGAGCAGCTTGTTTTTCAGATGAAGCTCCTTGTCCAGACGGCCCTCAACTATGGTCAGGTATATCTTTCGCAGGGTTCTTCCTGCGCTGCCGTCCCTGCTTTCCTCGCTGCTTTGCGGCTCCTTTTTGAGCATGGCGGACAGCAGTCTGAGGGCTTCGGCGTTCTTTCCGAAAATGACCAGCCCCGTGGTATTGCGGTCCAGCCTGTGCACAGGGCTCGGAACGAAGCTCTTTTCGGCTCTGGGTGAATATGCTTCGCTTTCGATCAGGTAATCCACCACCTGGTTAGCCAGGGTGTCCTTTTTCTCGGTCTTGTCGCCGTGGACCAGAAGCCCGAAGGGCTTGCTGACTATTATCAGATTGTCATCCTCATAGCACACGGTAAACTGCCTCTTAGCACAATGGGGACGGTTCTTCTGTGTATAGGCTTCTATGTCCTGATCTGCCAGGTAGAGGCTCAGCACATCGTCTGCCCGGAGCATGTAGTCCTCTTTCTGCCTTTTGCCGTTTACCTTTACATCCTTGCGGATAATTTTATATATGGCTGACAGAGGCGCTTTTGCCAGATATTTTTTCAAAAATCTGTCCAGGCGCTGGTCTGCGTCGTTTTGTGCAATGCTGATCTCTCTCATAACTGATTGATTTTATCACACATTAGCTTTTCTGTATATCTCCCGCCCGATATTTATCAAAGCTGTAACAAAACTCCCGGCTGTAATATTTACTTAATTTGCGCCGCCCGGGTTTTATGGTATTATTAGCTTGCATCTCGGTGATGTCTTCGTGGGGGCGTAAAGGTTTCGACGGGGGCAGTGAAGCCGGGTAAGCGAGCCGCAGTTGGTTCGGCTGCGTTAAAAAGGACCGCGTTTTCAAAAGAAACGACAACAACAACTATAGACTCGCAGTAGCTTAATTTAGCTTAGCGCGTCGGCCCGGATTCGCCTGCAGGTCCGGATACCGGCGTCAGATATGCAGGAAAACCCTCAGGGAGCTCCCGGTACCTGAGAGAGCTACGGGATAGAAGGCAGCCAAGCCCGCCGATCGGCGTCTCTGCTTTCGAAATTCAAACATTCGGCTGCGCTCGGAGAAAGCCTTGTGGATCAGCTTTCGGACGCGAGTTCGACTCTCGCCGCCTTCACCATCAGATGGGCTCGGAACAGAAATGTTCCGGGCCTTTTCATTTCAAGGCTAAAGGCGTGTCCCTATTGAAATTTCAACGTTTTTGAAACAGCGCAAATACCATTTCATTACACATCAAGGTCATTTTCAGACTCATCAAAAAGGTGCAAAAACGTGAGATTTGCACATTAAAATGGGATAAAAATGGGATGGAATTTTATCATTTTATTCGACAATAACATAGCAAATCAGGACACCGATGGGCAGTGAAAACAGGAATTCCTCTTTCTTAATATATACATATATACTTATATCTCGCAGAACCATCTGGAGAAGCTCAGCTTCTATGAACAGTATTCTGACGGCAAGATCAGCCGTGAGGAATACACGGCAGTCCGTGACAGGCTGGCCGCCGAAGAAGAACGGGCG
>JAZRXE010000075.1:0-10215 GCA_045600065.1 Anaerovoracaceae bacterium | reverse complement strand
GCGGCAGCAGCGGAAGGTCTTCCGAAGGGGCTTGCGACGCGGGCCCGCTGCGGGTCCCCGCCGAGCGGGAGCGTGCCTGAGAGTGCGGCACAGGAATCCACAGGTGAGTGATAAGTTCCACAATTATTTTACACTAACTTTATTCATTTTTAGGACACAAAAGCCGCCGCGATTTATGATATAATCAGCTGCAAAGAAAGGAGCATTCCCATGATTTTCGAAAACAGCGACAAAAGATTTCTTCAGCTGCTGGCAGATGAGTTTCCCACTGCAAGAAGCGCCGCAGCAGAGATAATAAACTTAAACGCCATTCAGAATCTTCCCAAGGGAACAGAGCACTTTATCAGCGATATTCACGGAGAGGCTGAGCCTTTTCTGCATATTATCCGCAATGCCTCGGGCACGGTAAAGCTCAAAATCGACGAAACCTTCCCGGAGCTGGGTCAGGCGGAAAAAAAGACTCTGGCCACCCTTATATACTATCCTGCTGAAAAACTGGAGATCATCAAGGCCTCCGGCTGCTGCATGGATGATTTTTACCGAACTGCCCTTTACAGGCTGGTCAAGCTGCTTAAAAGAGTGTCCTTCAAATATACACGTTCATATGTTCGAAAGCAGCTCCCCGCAGATTACGCATACATTCTGGAAGAGCTGCTCTACGGCAGCAACGACGAGGCCCTGGGCCTTGCCCATCATTCAGACGATATAATAAGGTCTATTGTGGCCTCGGGCTATTCAGACGATTTCATTATCGATATGTGCAATCTGATCTCTTCCCTGTCGGTCTACAGGCTCCATGTGCTTGGAGATATTTATGACAGAGGCTCAGGCGGCGATGTGGTCCTCAGCGCTCTTAAGGAATTCCACAGTGTGGATATTCAATGGGGCAACCACGACATACTGTGGATGGGAGCCGCGGCGGGCTCCAAGGCATGCATAGCCAATGTCATAAGGATATGCACAAGGTACGACAATCTTCATACTCTGGAGGTGGGCTACGGAATCAGCCTCAGACCCCTTGTTACCTTTGCCCTTAAGACCTACGGAAGCGATTCAAATCCCTATTTCAAGGCAAAGATCAGCGCCAGCGATGCCATGCGCGATACCGACGCGGACAGCCTTCAGAAGATAGGCAAGGCCATATCCATTCTTCAGTTCAAGCTGGAGGGCCTTATGGTGGCCCGGCATCCCGAATACGAGATGGACAGCCTGCGGCTGCTCGATAAGATAGATTATGATAAAGGCACTGTTCTGATAGACGGTATTGAATACCCAATGTCTACGACCTTTTTCCCCACGGTGGATCCCGAGGATCCTTACAGTCTTACGGCGGAAGAGGAGGCAGTCATGGACAGGCTTGCCCATGCCTTTATGGAGAGCAAGCTGCTTCAGGATCATGTCAGATTCCTTTTTTCCAACGGAAGCCTTTACAAAAGAATCAACGGTAATCTGCTGTTCCACGGCTGTATGCCCCTTACCGAGGACGGGGATTTCGACGGTATAATGACAGAAGAGGGCAGGCTAAGCGGAAAGGCCTGGTTCGACTATGCGGAGCGCCGGGTCAGGGAGGCCTATTTCAGAGATTTCGGTCTGGGTGAAACAAGCGGGACAGATCTTTTCTGGTATCTGTGGTGCGGATATAAATCGCCGCTGTTCGGAAAGAAAAAGATCACGACCTTCGAGCGTATGTTCATAGATGATGAAAGCACCTGGAAGGAAGAGCTGAATCCATATTACAGGCTGATCGATCAGCTGCCTGCAGTCGAGAAGATACTTGCAGAATTCGGCTGCAATGTAAAGGAGGGCTGCATAATCAACGGTCACATACCCGTAAAGCGGGGAGAGAGTCCCATGAAGGCCGGAGGCAGGGCAATAGTAATAGACGGGGGCTTTGCAAAGGCTTATCAGAAGACAACGGGAATAGCCGGATATTCACTGGTGCAGAATTCCTACGGATTCATTCTTACGGCACACGAGCCCTTCGAATCCAGGGAAAAGGCCATCAAGGAGGAGCTGGATATACATTCCACCCAGGTGGCCAGGGAGGATATATCCCACCGAATTCTGAACAAGGATACAGATCAGGGCAGACAGATGCAGGAGCGCATAGACGCTCTGGGAATGCTGCTTGAGGCCTACCGTCAGGGCTGGCTCAGGCAGGGGAGGTAGAAATGATATATGTCAATCAGAGGGATTATCCCGATACTCCGTATCTGACAGATACGGATACTCCGGACAGTCAGCGCAGCAGGACCGGTACAGTAAAGCAGTCCGGCTGCGGAATCTGCGCAGCCATCATGCTTGTTGACAGGCTCTGCTGCGGCAAGAGCTTTGATATGAAGGATGCCATAGAGCTTTCCTACAAGACCGGCGCCAACCACAGGCCGGGCACAGATTATAAGCTTTACGCCCCGGCGCTTTCGGAGAGATTCGGTTTGAGGTACAAGTTCAGCAATGATATCGGGGACGTTCTCGATTGTCTTCGCAGCGGAGGCACAGCGGCGGTGAATGTAGCCGGAGACCGGGATGGCAGGGTCGGTCTGCTCTCTCACAACGGGCATTTTGTTCTTGCAATCGCGCAGGAACAGGACGGTCGCATAGTATTGCTCGATCCAGATCAGTACGAGGGTAAATTCGAAGAGCCCGGAAGGCAGGGACGGACGGAGATCAGGGACACTCATCTGATTTACTGCACGGCAGAGGATATTCAGGCAGACTGCATCGGTAAGGATCCTGCATATACGCTGTTTTGGAGAGCTTAGCGTTTTGCGCATCGAGGATCGCAGAATCCCGAATATAAAGTTACAGGACTTAAAAACAGGCCCCGCCAACGCGGAGCCTGCTTTCTTTATGCTTCAGCCTTTAAGCTTGTTTCCGGCAGATTACATCTTGTAAAGTGCGTTGAATAGCAGCTTGAAGGTGCCGTCTGTCTGATATCTGTGCTGAACACCGAATGCATACAGAACGACATCGCCCTTGCCATGCTTGACCTGCAGCATTGCGGGCTGGCCTGCCAGCAGCTTTTCTCCGCAGAGGAAACCGCTCTGGAGAACGTCTCTGTCAACATACTTGACTACTGTGGGGCACAGCTCGGCAAAGTTCTGCTCTGCCAGCTTGAGAATGGGGCTGTTGGTCTGCAGTATGAAGCCCTTCTTGGGCATACCCCAGGCCAGGGGATGGGTGTTGTCGAAGGTTACACGCATGGTGGAACCGATGGTGTTGTATTCAAGCTTGGACTTTCCGGCTGCCATGTCTCTTACAGGCAGGCCAACCATCTTGGATACCCAGGGGCAGGACTGGTTGAATGCCAGGACTCTGCCGCCTTCTTCCACATAGGCGCGGATGGCTGCATAGCCGGCCTTGCCCAGACCGCTGCGGTATTCAACGGGCTGTACTCCGATACGGCCAAGAGCCTCTGCCTTCTGCAGATCTGTCAGGCAGCCTTCTCCGAACAGGTAAGCTTCCATAGCTTCGCTGGGGATGATGACTACATCGTACTTCTTCAGGTTCTCTACGGTCACATCCTTGTCCATCAGGGTATCGTAGTCGAAGCCGTACTGCTCGAACATCAGTCTGGTCCAGCCTTCGTCTGCGTTGCCGCAGTAGTAGCGCTGATACATACCGATCTTGGAGGCGGTCCAGGGAGTAACCTTGTCGGTCTTCTCCACGGCCTTTGCGGATACGCTGAACTTCTCGCAGAGCTCGCCGATGGTGGCTGCGTCGCACTCAGTATAGAAGCTGTGCCACGGGCAGTCGTTGAGTCTGAAGACCTTGATTCCCTTCTTGAGCAGTGCGTTGACCACCTTGAAGCTGTGGTTGTTTCTGCCGTCCAGGGCGTAGGCTGCAGCTTTCTCGACCTTGGCTGCGGGGATCACATAGGGTACTTCGGTATCCAGTTCCTCGAAGGAGCCGGTGAACTTTTCGCCTGCGGGGACAACCTCCAGACCCATGTATTCGCCTATGGTATCGGTGGCGGTATCATAAGCCTTTACGGAGCCGTCCTGAGCGTGAGTCCAGTGCTTGTCGGGATACAGAGTCCTGCCCATCAGGTTCATGATCAGACCGAACTTGGGCTGAGCCAGGAATACCACGGCGGATCCTGCGGGGTAGGTCCTGCAGCTTGCGGTGAAGGCTTCCTTTGCGATGGAGACCTTGACGCCCTGACCCTGAAGCACGTTGATCATGTGGACGAACGCACTCTTGTCGTGGCTGTCGGCAGAGATGATGTAAGCGTATTCTTCGCTTTCTTCACCCTTCTTGGTCTGATTCAGAGCCTTGACGGTCATGTTCTTAAGTATCTCTTTTCTCTTGCGTGCCATTTCCAGAAGCAGTGCATAGGAAACAGCCTCCTCGCGTTCGGTAACACCGCTCAGATGCCACCAGCCGCCCTGCCAGGGAGAGGGGAAGTTGGTCTGCGCTTCGTACTCGGGCTGGAACAGGTCCTTATCGCCCTGAAGCTGCTCGTAGGGGATGAACTTTGGGGAAGCCAGCTTTGCGGAAGCAGCCTCGGTCAGCATGCCTGCGATGTTGTGGGAGTTGGCGATCCAATGGAAGCCGTAGTGTCCCCAACCGGGATAGTTGGAGCCGGAGGAGATGCCGTCCAGGCCCTGAGATTCGCCGTAGTATGCCATAGCGGCACCGTACATGTTCAGCTCTCTCCAGACCAGAGGTTCCACATAGGGACGAACGGGGTTTCTGTAAGGAGTGATCAGGATACGGGCGCCGTAACTTCCCTGGTGATGGTGATCCTGGTAAGCCTGGGGCATCCATTCGTGGAACAGAATGTCGCAGACATACTTGGATTCTACGATGTTCTGATACATGGCGTCACGGTTGTTGTCGTGACCGGTGTACTTGTGGTACAGCTTGGGATAGTCGGAGCCTTCGGATTCGGTCCCCTTGGTCTTGTAGTACCAGTCGGTGAGCATGATCTCGCCGTCGGGGTTGAAGCAGGGCACCATGACGAAGATGACGTTATTGAGGATCAGATCGATCTCTTCGTCTTCCTGGATCAGCAGGTGATAAGCCAGGTTGGGAGCCATCTGGGAGCCGCCGATCTCTCTGGCATGCATGGACATGGACTGTACGCAGACTGCCTTGCCCTTGGCTACCAGCGCGTCGATCTCCTCCTGGGAGAGTCCGCGGGGATCGTAGATCTTGGCGTTGTCTGCCTTGATCTCGTCCAGATTCTTGAAGTTTTCGGGGGAGGTGATGATGACCTTCAGGAAGGGATTGCCTTCAGTGGAGGGACCCATGTCCTCAACGCTGATGCGGTCAGATTCCTTTTCCAGCAGGTAGAAGTATTCCACGATCTTGTCCCAACGGGCCATTTCGTAGTCATCACCTGGGGTGAAGCCGAAGAATTCTTTAGGGGATGTAATCTTTGCCATTTTGATTCCTCCTGATGATTAGCAATAACTATTAAACTGACTACATTTTACCACCAGCAAGGGAAATAAAAAAGAAAAAACACGATCCTAAGACCGTGTTTTTTGAATTGGTGCAGGTAAGAGGAGTCGAACCTCCATGAAATTGCTTTCACACGGACCTGAACCGTGCGCGTCTGCCAATTCCGCCATACCTGCGTATTCACAACACTGAAGATAATAAACCATTGTAATTGCAAATGCAAGCACTTTTTTTAAAAAAATAGCTGGTATTTTTCAGTTTATGTGCTATATTATAACGGTATCAAGGAAAAGGAGGTCCTAACGTGTCGGACATTAATCAGAGCAGTATCAGCTCGGATATCATTGAAACCATCATTGGAGCACAGACAAGCTTTAAGGGAAAAGTCAAGACCGACAAGCCCCTGCGCATCGATGGCTGCTTTGAAGGCGAGATCGAATCCACAGATGTAGTGATCGTAACGGAGACCGGTATTTTCAACGGAACGATCAGCTGTAAAGATATGCATATCTATGGAAAGGGCAGCGGAACTGCCGTATGTTCCCAGCTGCTTGATATCAAATCCGGAGCTGTATTCCAGGGCGATGTCACAACTAAGAATCTTACTACAGTGGAAGGCTCCGTTCTGGACGGAACCTGCAAGATGATTTACTGATCATTTTTTAACGGAAACAAAAGAAGGATACCTGCCGGAACATGGCAGATATCCTTCTTTGTGTTTATAAGCCGTTATTCTCCGCAGGCAGGGCTCTGTTCCTGTCAAGCTGCTGCCTGATGAGGTCCTGAACATGATCGCTAAGCTCTGCGGTCTTGTTAAACTCCGTGCAGTCCACTGGGGGAAGTATGGTCAGCTTTACCTTGCCCGGAACTATGCGGTGCTTTTCTTCGAAGAGCTTCCATGTGCCGTCCACAGCGAAAGGCACGACCGGGACTCCGGCTCTCATGGCGCATCTGAAGGCTCCGTGCTTGAATTCCCCCATATCGGGGCCCTTGCTTCGGGTCCCCTCCGGGAAGATCAGTACCGATCTTCCGTTTTCAAGTATGGTCTGGGCATTGCTGATGCATTTGAGCGATTCCCTGGCATTGTCTCTGTCTATAAAGATGCATCCCATAAGCTTGTCCATCATCATGTTGGCAATGGGGATTTTTTTTATCTGTATCTTGGCTACTATGCTGGGTATGGGACCGAAGGCAAACAGGGGAAACGCTCCGTCGAAATCACCCTGATGATTTCCGGCAAACAGCGCGGCTCCTTCGGGAATGTTTTCTTTTCCTTCTATTTCAAATTCCATACCCGTTATAAAGAATGCCGCAGGCAGAAATACCCTTGCTGCCCAGCTGATAAGGCCCGAAGCAGGCCTGCAGGGATCCGAGCCTCTCAGCACTGCCGCTATCAGAGCGGGTATCAGGAGCACAATCAGCACAAATGCCGCATATATCACGAATAAAACTGTTCTTATCATTTTTATACCTCTGGCGCTTATTTTATCATAATTACAGAAATTGTGGCGTAATATTATGAATTGTGATAATATAATTCGGTTATAATACTGTTGTAAAGAGGAAGATAATATGGCTAAGGAAAAGATCATAAATATAGCAGTCATCGCACATGTAGATGCGGGCAAATCCACCCTGGTGGATGCCTTCCTTGCCCAGAGCGGAGTGTTCAGGGAAAACGAGGAGATGCAGGCTCAGACCATGGATTCCAATGATCTGGAGAGGGAAAGAGGCATAACCATATACTCCAAGAACTGCTCGGTAATGCACGGAGATTACAAGATCAATATCGTGGATACTCCGGGACACGCCGATTTCAGCTCGGAGGTGGAACGCATAATCAAGACCGTAGACACGGTAATACTCCTTGTGGACAGCTCTGAAGGCCCCATGCCTCAGACCAGGTTCGTGCTGAAAAAATCCCTGGAGCAGAACCTTAACCCCATACTTCTGATAAATAAGATTGATAAAAAGGACTCCCGCATAGACGAGGTCGTGGACGAGGTCTACGAGCTGTTCATGGATCTTGACGCCAACGACAGACAGCTGGATTTCCCCATCCTATATGGAATAGCACGCCAGGGCATAGTGGTAAGAGACCCTGCAGAGGCCCGGAACGTGACCATAGAATCCGGGGAGGGCAAGGTCAGAAAGCAGGCGGCAGGCCAGAACGGACTGAATATAGACCCTCTGTTCGAAACCATAATAGACCAGTGCGGAGCCTATCCCGACCTGGACGAGGAGCCCCTGCAGTTCCAGATATCATCTCTTGCCTACGATGATTACATCGGACGCCTGGGCGTGGGCCGCGTAGACAAGGGCACCCTCAGGGCAGGTCAGAGCATAGCGGTAGCAAAACCCGACGGCAGCTATGTAATGCGCAAGATCAACCAGTGCTTCGTTTACAAGGGCATGAAGAGGGTCTCAGTGGACGAGGTCAGGAGCGGAGACATATGCGTGGTATCCGGCATTTCGGACATCACCATAGGAGATACCCTCTGCAGAGAGGACAATATAATCGCACTGCCCTCCATAAGCATAGACGAGCCCACCATGAGCATGAACTTTATGGTCAACGCTTCTCCGTTTGCCGGCAAGGAAGGCAAATATGTGACCAGCCGCCACATCAGAGAGCGTCTAAAAAAAGAGCTCGAGGTGAATGTGGGCCTTAAGGTCGAAGAGACCGACAATACCGACACCTTCAAGGTCTCGGGGAGAGGCGAGCTGCATCTTTCCATACTGATCGAGCAGATGAGAAGAGAAGGCTACGAGCTGGCAGTATCCAAGCCCGAGGTCATCTGGAAGAGAGGCCCCAAGGGTCAGAGACAGGAGCCTGTGGAAGAGGTGGTCATAGAGGTCCCCGACGAATATTCCGGCACCATTATCAACGACCTGAACCTTCGCAAGGGCATAATGGTCGGCATGGAAGGCAAGAACGGCCGCAGCCGCATCACCTATACAGCGCCTACCAGGGGCCTTATGGGCTATCGCAGCCAGTTCATCAACGAAACCAGGGGCGAGGGCACCATGGTCAGAAGATACATGGGCTACGAAGACTTCAAGGGTGAGATCCCCGAAAGAACGGCAGGCGCCATCATTGCCCAGGAGGCAGGCGTCACCACGCCTTATGCTCTGAACAATATTCAGGAGAGGGCACAGATGTTCCTGGGGCCGGGAGTCAAGGTCTACGAGGGCATGATAGTAGGTCAGAACAGCCGCAACGAGGATATGATAGTCAATCCCTGCAAGGCTAAGCATGTTTCCAACATGAGAGCCGCAGGCTCCGATGACGCGGTCAAGCTGAGCCCTGCAAGAATTTTCACTCTGGAGGAGGCTCTGGAATGGATTAACGAGGATGAGCTGGTGGAGATCACCCCGCTGGATATACGTCTTCGCAAGAAAATACTCGGAGAGCTGGAACGCCGCAGAAGCGGAAGATCCTACAATATACGCAGCAATGAATAAAGGTACACAGACAGAACTTCAGATTACTGACCTGGGCTCCCATGGAGAGGGCATAGGTCATGCGGATGGTGAAGCGGTGTTTGTCCCGGGTGCTTTGCCCGGAGACAGAGTCCTTGTACAGATAACAGAAGATAAGGGGCGCTTCGCAAAGGGGCGCCTTCTTTCTGTATTGGAGCCCTCGCAGGACCGCATAGCCTCCGACTGCCCCTATTCGGGCATATGCGGAGGATGTCCCTTGAGGGAATACGCCTACAGTGCCCAGCTTGAATGGAAGCAGAAGCATGTCAGAGACTGTCTTTCCAGGATAGCAGGGCTTAAGGATCCGCTTGTCAGGCCCATTATGGGTATGGATCATCCTTACAGATACAGAAACAAGGCTGAATTCGCCGTTGATAAGAGCAGGGTCGGATACTATGGGAACGGTACTCACGACATTGTGGAAATAACTGACTGCCTGCTGCTTAAGCCCGCTCTTGTCCGTGGCCTTGAGGATTTCCGTCATCATATTACAGAAGAAAAGCCCCGCCACGATTATACAAGGCTTACGGTGCGCTGTTCCATGGATAATGACATAATGTCTGTTTATGATACCCGCCACGGAGAGCTGATCTCCACCAGGCGTATCTTAAAAGACCGTATTGAAACCGATTTGGGAACCATCAGAACAGAGGTCTCTCCACTATCTTTCTATCAGGTGAATCCGAGCCAGTGCAGCAGGCTTTACAGCCAGGTCCAGGAATACGCAAGCCTAAGCGGCAGCGAAAAGATACTCGATCTTTACTGCGGAGCCGGAAGCATAGGTCTTTCCATGGCCTCAAAGGCTCAGCGAGTAATAGGCGTGGAAAGCGTTAAGCCCGCGGTGATAGACGCCAACAGGAATGCTGTCATCAACGGTATTGTAAATGCGGAGTTTATCTGCGGCAGGGCCGAGGATGTGATGGATACAAAGCTTCAGGGCGTCAAGGCAGATGTTGTCATACTGGATCCTCCCAGGGCAGGCTGTCAGAAAAGCCTGCTGGAGGCTGTGGCAAAGATCGGGCCCAAACGGCTTGTATACGTAAGCTGCGACCCCGGCACCCTGGCAAGGGACATCAGAATACTCACAGACCTGGGCTTTGCATTCACAGAAGCCACCCCCTGCGATATGTTCCCGTTTACACGGCATGTTGAGACGGTATGTTTATTGTCCAAACTTTCTGGTGCAAAGCATCATGTGGAAGTAGAGCTCAATCTGGACGAGATGGATCTGACCTCTGCTGAGAGCAAAGCGACCTATGATGAGATCCGGGAATATGTGATGGCACAGACCGGGCTGCATGTAACGAATCTGAATATCGCACA
>JAZRXE010000074.1:0-4992 GCA_045600065.1 Anaerovoracaceae bacterium | reverse complement strand
AATCCACCTATATGCGCCAGCTGGCACTGATAGTGCTCATGGCCCAGGCTGGCTGCTTCGTACCTGCGGACGAGGCGGTAATAGGCATTTGCGACCGCATATACACAAGAATAGGAGCCTCTGACAACATAGCCATGGGTCAGTCTACCTTCTTTGTGGAGATGTCCGAGCTTGCATATATACTCAACACAGCAAGCCCCAGAAGCCTTGTTATACTCGATGAGATAGGCAGGGGCACCAGCACCTACGACGGACTGAGCATAGCATGGGCGGTGGTGGAAAACCTCACTGAGCCCGGCCGTATGATAAGGACGCTGTTTGCAACTCATTACCACGAGCTTACAGGGCTTTCTGAAAGCATCAGAGGCGTCAGGAACCTCAATGTGGACGTGAGCAGGCAGAACGGGGCAATAGTATTCCTGCACAGGATAGTGGAGGGCAGCGCCAGCCAGAGCTACGGGATACATGTGGCAAAACTTGCGGGCGTGCCGGCAGGCGTACTCAGAGCAGCTGAGGAAAAGCTCGCTATGCTCGAAAAAGGCCAAAGCCTTGAGCCGGCGGCTGAAGCTCCGGCAAAGGAATCCGAGCAGATCAGCCTGTTTTCGGTAAACGACAGCATACTTGCCTCCAGGCTGAGAGATATAGATCTTATGAACATCACCCCCTCCGGGGCAATCGCCGTGCTTGAAGAGCTGCAGCAATACGCAAAGGAGAACAGATGAGCATCATCAGACCCCTTCCAAAAGACATAGCGGATAAGATAGCGGCAGGAGAGGTGGTCGAACGCCCTCTGTCCATAGTCAAAGAGCTGATCGAAAATGCCTTAGACGCCGCAAGCCGTTCAATTACCGTCGAGATAAGAAAGGGCGGCAAGGAATACATCAGGGTCAGCGACAACGGCATGGGCATAGCCGAAGACCAGATAGAGCTTGCCTTTAAGCGATACGCCACATCCAAGGTATATACGGACGAAGATCTTAATTCCATAAGCACACTGGGCTTCAGAGGCGAGGCACTGGCAAGCATAGCGTCCGTGGCGAGGGTGGAGCTTGTAAGCAAGCCCAAGGATCAGAAGACAGGCAAGCGCATTGTTATAAACGGCGGGATCATCGAAGCCATTGAGCCTGCAGCCTGCCAGGACGGGACAACCATAGTTGTCAGCGACCTTTTCTTCAACATTCCCGCAAGGCGCAAATTCCTGAAGGCGGACAACGTGGAAACCGCCCTTATAAGCGAATTCATATCTAAAGAGGCTATAGCCTACCCGAATGTAAAATTCAGATATCAGAACGGCAGCACCATACTGTTTTCGACTCTGGGAAACGGAAGCCTGAAGCAGGCAATCCAGACTGTATACGATCCACGTATTTCCACAGGACTGCTGCCCGTGGCCTTTAAGATAGAGAGCAGGGGAATGGAGCTCCTGGGCTATATAAGCCCACCCATGAACAGCCTTTCCAGCCGCAGGTACCAGATATTCTTTGTAAACGGCAGGCTTGTGCGCAGCAAGATGCTCGAAAATGCCGTAAGCAAGGCCTATTCGGACAAGCTGTTCGAGGGCAGATATCCGGCAGCGTTCCTGTTTTTGAAGCTCAGGCCAGAGACCATAGATGTTAACATTCACCCGGCAAAGACCGAAATACGCTTCTATCAGGAGCAGGATGTTTCGGATTTCGTAAACGAATGCCTCAGGCGCAGCCTTCTCAATCCGAGTGCGGCAGAGGTTAAGGCTCCGAGGACATCTGAAGCTGCGTTCAGACAGGAGGGGACAGCGGCATCAGGGCAGACTGCAAGCCCGGCCTCTAAGCTCGCATCCGGGCAGACTGCAAGCCCGGCCTTTAAGCCCACATCCACGAAGACTGCAGCTCAGACCGCCAGACCTGCGGAAAGCAGTCCTTCCAATACGGCGGCAGATATCCAAAAGCAGTATCCTGCACCTCAGATCAGCTTCAAGCCCGGTCAGCTGAGCCTTACACAGGAAGAAAAGGAAGGGCCCGCCTATGTCAATGTTACCCAAAGCAACAGCTTTTTCAGCAATCTGAGAAAGCAAAGGGACGACAGGGCAAAGGCATCAGAGACCCAGGTACAGGAAGATCTCGGCATTGAAGCACCTGCAGGCATGCTCAGGTTCTCCTCGCTGGAATACCTCGGCAGCGTGTTCAGCACATATCTGCTGACCAGAGACAAGGCCTCCATGTACATAATCGACCAGCACGCGGCACACGAGCGAATTCTGTACGAAGAGCTCATGAGAAGATTCAAGGGCGCAGGCTCAGACAGCCAGATATTGCTTATACCGTATGTTATAAGGCTTCAGCCTGCGGTCAAGCAGGCCGCGATGGAGATCATACCCGAGCTGAATACGGCAGGCTATCTGATAGAGGATTTCGGCCCCGCAGAGCTGGTGGTCAAGGAGGTGCCCTCATGCTTCAGCGAATGGGAATCGGAAAGCTTTCTTGACAGCGTCCTGAACGCTGACGAGCTTGCACCCGGTATCCCCGAGCTTAAAAAGACAGAGATAATCAGCAATGCCTGCAAGGCGGCGGTAAAGGCCGGAGACAGTCTGAACCCGGAGGAGGCAAAAGCCCTGCTGAAGGATCTCGACCGCTGCGAGAATCCCTATTCCTGCCCCCACGGCAGGCCCACCTTCCTGAGATTTACGCAAAAGGAGCTGGAAAGGCTCTTCAAGAGATAATAGATCAGATGATTCCCGTACTTTTTCTGGCAGGCCCTACGGCTGCCGGCAAAACCGAATATGCCATCAGACTGGCAAGAGATCTTGACGGAGAGATAGTATCGGCCGATTCCATGCAGATATACAAATATCTGGATATAGGCAGCGCCAAGCCGAGCCCCGAGGAGCTTTCCATGGCAAAGCACTATCTTGTGGACGAGATCGACCCAAAGAGCCCGTTTTCCGCGGCGGATTATCAGAAAAAAGCCCTGGAATATATAAATCTGATACATCAGAAGGGCAAGCTCCCCATAGTAAGCGGAGGTACGGGGCTGTATCTGAACAGCCTTATATACGATATGGACTTTTCCGCCCCTGCGGCAGACCCGGGTATCAGGCAAAGACTGCAGAGCATGGAAGACAATGCCCCCGGAAGCCTCTGGGAGCGGCTCAGAGAGCTTGATCCCCATGCGGCGGATGAGATACACCCCAACAACACAAAGCGCCTTATCCGGGCTCTGGAGCGCCTGGAGCAGGGAGAGGGCAGACTGGCGGATTTCGCTTCGGCAACAAAGCCCAGCCCTTTCATACGGCCTGTTCTGATGGCTGTAAACAGGGACAGAGCAGAGCTTTACAGCCGCATAGACAGACGGGTGGACAAGATTTTCGATGCAGGCCTCGAATCCGAGGTCAGAGGCCTTATGGCCATGGGCTTTACATCCGAAGACACCGCAATGAAGGGCATAGGCTATAAAGAAGTAATGGATGCCCTGGCAGCGGGTCTTAGCGCGGATTCAGCCAGAGAGCAGATCAAGGCCGCCAGCCGCCGCTATGCCAAGCGCCAGCTGACCTGGCTCAGGCGATACAAGGATATGAAATGGTTCATGCTTGAAGGCAGCGATTTCAACGAAAGCGTTTACGCGGGAATGACCGAATATGGACGAAAAGAAACTCATAATCCATAACAAGACAGACAAGCCGGACAATGTGGTCGCCAGGGAAAACGATATCTTTCAGCGCTGCGAAGATATAGAAAAAGAGCTTCCAAGGTGGATGCGCGGTTTTTTTATGTATCTGAAAAACAACGATCTGCCCATGACAAGGCTCTCTTATCTGCGGGAGGTGCGCTTTTTTTTCAATTATCTTTTGAAAGAAACCCAGCTGCAGGAGAAAAAATATGATAATATTTCACGGATACAGCCCGAGGATCTGGATAAGATCAGCTCTCAGGATGTAAACCTGTTTATCGATTACTGCAGGCATTATTCCGTGGAAACAGACAGCAGCATTACGGTATACGAAAACCACAACGCGGCGCTGAGTCATAAAAAATCGACGGTTTCCGTGCTTTTCAAATACCTTTACCGGGACGGCTATGTGTCCAGAAACATCACCGACGGCTTCGACCCCATAAGGATGCCCAAGCCCGGGGAGCGGGAGATCAAGGCCCTCCAGGATGACGAAGTCATGAAGATGCTGGATGCTGTCACCACAGGCAGCGGGCTTACAAAGCGCGAACAGCAGTCCTGGGAGACTACGAAATACAGGGACAAGCTGATACTGCTCATACTCGTCACCTACGGGCTGCGCCTTTCCGAGCTTCAGCAGCTCAATATAAGCTCCTTCAATTTCGACAGAGGCGAATTCAAGATCTACAGAAAGCGGGGCAAGGAGAGCATAATGCCCCTCAACCGCACCGTCACTGACGCGTTCAGAGAGTATGTCAACCTTGAAAGGCCTGCAGACGAGAGCCTTTCGGCAGAGAACAGAGATGCTCTGCTGATATCCACCCGAGGCACCAGGCTTACAGACAGGCAGATCAGGCAAATAGTTAAAAAATATACCTCCATATCCATGGGCACAAGCAGGGAGCAGGGCTACAGCCCCCACAAGCTGAGAGCCACCGCGGCGACCTCGCTCATAGGCAGAGGCAATTCCATATATGACGTGCAGGAGCTTTTGGATCACGACAATGTTACCACCACACAGCTCTATGCCGCACACAAGCTCAACACAAAGCGAGAGCTTATAAAGGGCTTCGAGTGGGACGAAGACATGAACAGCGATCAGGAGAAGAACAATGGCAAAGAATGAACAGAAACTCAATATTCTTGACCCGAACATAGCGCCCAAGGCGCTTATATTCGGCCTTGTATGGCCCATGATAATCGAAGAAATCATGAGTATACTGGTAAACTTCGTCGATACTGCCATGGTGGGCAGCGTAGGTGTTAATGCCACGGCATCGGTAGCGGTAAGCTCTCCGGTGATAGGCCTTTGCAACGGAGTTGCCATAGGTCTGGGCTCGGGCTTCGGCG
>JAZRXE010000073.1:0-5376 GCA_045600065.1 Anaerovoracaceae bacterium | reverse complement strand
ACAGGGGGACGGTTCTCCTGTGTTGCCTTGTGTGCTTTACTTGTGTGACACAAGAGAACCGTCCCCCTGTGTTCAAGAGAACCGTCCCCTTGTGTTATCCATCTGTGTCCACTGTGCAGCAAAAAGCCTCCCCGAAGGGAGGCTTTATCATACGGTCTGAAAAGATTACTTTTCGGGAGCTGCGTACTGATCGTGGATCTCGATGGAATAAACATCCTTGAAGTAATCGGGGATGTTGAATTCCTTGTGGCATTCCCAGCATTCCTTTACGACGTTCTCGTCCAGGAAGGCTTCCAGAGCGCCCTCTGCGATTACCTTGCCTGCTCTTACTGCGGCCTTGTAGCCCAGCTGAGTTCCTGAGCAAACGGTGGTTACCCAGTGGTGACCCGGGGTGCATCTCAGGGAACCGCCGCCGTGGATGTGAGCGGTGGGGCAGAAGTAGGACATATCAGCAGCGTCTGTGCTGGTGAGTCTGTCGGGATCAATGCCTCTGTAAATGGTGCTCTGCTTTTCGGGGATCAGCTCCTGAACGGATTCGGGAGCGGGATTTCCGGTATAAGCTTCGTGGAGCTTCTTTGCGAATTCGATCTCTTCCTCGGTATATTCCAGATCGGGGATCTGCTGGGCAACATCGTGCATGTGCTTGCCCAGGCGTACATTCTGATAGAAGTAGGGGATCAGGAAGATGGTCTGTGGATCAACGGTGGTGCCGGTCATTCTGGCTGCACCGTAAGCGCATTCGGTGATCCTGTTGTACAGATCCAGAACGGTCTCAGTCTGAGCTGCTCTGCAGAAGTACTTTACGGATGCGAAATCGGGAACGATGTTGGGAGCGCCGCCGCCGTTGGTGATCTGGTAGTGGATCAGGCAATCCTTGGAAACATGCTCTCTGAGGAATTCGCAGCCCATATTCATCAGCTGAACTGCGTCCAGAGCGCTTCTGCCCTTCCACGGGCCGCCTGCAGCGTGAGCAGACTTGCCATGGAAGAAGAAGTTTCCTGCCATGATGCACATGCCGTTCTGGGGCTCGCAGGAGAATTCCAGCCCGCCGGGATGCCACATAAGTGCCATGTCCAGATCGGAGAACACGCCGTCCTGAGCAAGGAGAGCCTTGCCTCTGCCGACTTCTTCACCGGGAGCTTCGATCATTCTAAGGGTTCCCTTGATGCCTTCCTTTTCCATTGCATACTTCAGTGCGCAGGCTGCGCCCATGCATGCGCCGGCAATCAGGTTGTGTCCGCATCCCTGACCGGGGCCTTCTACAGCCTCTCTGTAAGGAACATTCTTATTGCCAAGTCCGGGCAGGGCATCCAGTTCGCCTACGATGCCGATTATGGGCTTGCCGCTGCCGAATTCTGCGATCACAGCATTGGGGTTCTCATGGGGCTTAACACCTTCGCCTGCTCTGGTGAGCATTGCGTCGGGGAAGCCATGAGTCTTAGCGAAAGCACATGCAGTTTCAGCTGCATGCTTGGTGAACAGTCCGAGTTCGGGGTTTGCCCAGATGTCTTCCATCATTGCGTTCAGATCATCTGTGTTCTTCTCGTACCACTCGGCAATCCACTTGTTGAGTCCGTTTACTTTTGTCATGTGTTGCCTCCATAATTGTGCAGCCGTTTTTATGTGCTGCATATATTTTTTATATTATACACGATTATTTATTAAATAAAAGTGTTTTTGCCTGAATTCTTGCAGATTCGGTGATCTGCGTACCGCTCAGAAGCCTTGCAAGCTCTTCGATTCGCTCATCGGTGTCCAGCTCCTGCATATCTGTATAGGTGGAGGTATCGTCCGAGCTCTTCTTTATCTTGTAATGGTGGTCGCCCAGGCAGGCGATCTGAGGCAGGTGAGTTATGCAAAGCACCTGTCTGCCTTCAGATATGTCTTTGAGCTTTTTACCGACTATACCTGCAGTGGCGCCGCTGATCCCGGTGTCGATCTCGTCGAATATCATGGTGGCTATGCCGTCCAGATCCCCGATTATGGTCTTGATTGCCAGCATTATTCTGGAAAGTTCGCCGCCGCTGGCAGACTTTGCCAGCGGCTTTAAGGCTTCGCCCTTGTTGGCGCTCATCATGAATTCCACTGTATCCGTGCCGTTTTCAGAGGGCTGTCCCTTGCTTATCTGAGCTTCAAAATGAGCGTTGGCAAAGTTCAACTGGGCAAGCTCCCTGTCCGCAGCCTCGGAAAGTCTGGCGGCCGCCTGTTTTCTCAGCTCAGTCAGCTCCGTTGCGGCTGCATCGTAGCTGCTGCGGCTTTGGGTAATCAGCTTTTCGAGTTCTCTGACTCTTTCGCCCTGGTCTTCCATCAGGGCGAGATCTGCCTCTGCGGATTTTGCGTAATCGAGCACCGCGTCGATGCTTCCGCCGTACTTTCGCTTGAGTACATTAAGCTCCTCCAGGCGGGCTATGGCCTGGTTCAGCTCTTCCTGAGAGAAGCTGACCGAGTCTCTCAGCCTGCGAAGGCCGGGCTTGATGTCTTCTATTCTGTAGTAGCTGTCCTCCAGCAGCTCCCGAAGCTCCCGTATCTCCGGTGAAAAGCTGCTTACTTCTGACAGCAGGGCTATGGCAGAGCCCATGGTCCCCAGAGCGTCACCGCTGCCGAACAGGGCTTCAGAGGCGCCGGAAAGCGAGCTGTAGATCTGCTCGCTGTTCTGCATAAGGGCTATGGATGCTTCAAGCTCCTCGTCTTCTCCGGGCCTGACTGCCGCAGCCTTTATATCCGCAAGCTGGTAGGACAGAAGCTCTCTTTGCTTTTGGACCTCGCCGGTACGTTTTCTAAGCTGCATAAGCTCCGAGGAAGCCTTGATGTATTCATTATAAAGGATGGCAGTCTTTTCTTTTTGCTGCAGAAGAGTCTGCCCGGCGTACATATCCAGTACCTGAATGTGGCTGTCTGTGTTCAGCAGGTACTGATGGTCGTACTGACCGTGTATGTCCGCTATGCCTGCGCAAAGATAGCTGAGCTGCGAAAGGGGTATAATGACACCGTTCACACGGCACAGATTGCGTCCCTTAGCGCTCATCTCCCTGCGCAGCACAAGGGTGTCGTCGGCGGGAATGCCAAGCTCCTCCATGCGCCCTCTGACCCTGTCGGAAGGGTCCTCAACCGTCATCAGGACCTGAGCCTTTTCCTCTCCGGTCCTGATGAAATCTCTGTCCGCGCGGCTTCCCAGGGCCATGCTGACAGCTTCGATGACCACCGATTTGCCCGAACCGGTCTCTCCTGTTATCATGTTGAGGCCGGGGTGCAGGTCGATATCAAGTTCTTTGATTACAGCGAAATTCTGAATGCTGATGTGGGATATCATTCTTTTATGCCATTATCTCCGATATCTTTTCAATTATTGTGTCGGTGTTTTCTTTGGTATCTACGATTATAAGCACTGTGTTGTCGCCTGCCAGGGTGCCTATAACATGCTCGAGTGCTGAAGTGTCTATAGCCTCTGCCACGGCGTTGGCACAGGCGGTCATAGTCTTGACAACTATGAGATTCTCGGCTTTTTCAACGCTCAGCACCGTTTCTCTTAGTATTTTCACGAATCTGTCGTTGTTTGCGGGATCAGGCTTTGGCGCCACTCCATAGCAGCTTCTTCCGCCTGCTCCCGCCGTTTTGATCAGGTTGAGTTCCCTGATATCTCTGGATACAGTTGCCTGAGTTACATCAAATCCGTCTTTCTTCAGCAGATCTGCCAGCTGCTGCTGAGTGGATATCTGATACTGGGATACCAGCTCCAGGATCCGCTCTCTTCTTGTGTAGCTCATCATGTCCTCCTTTCTAAAGATGTATATATATGCAATAAAGTATAAACTTTGTTTGCGTTATTTATTCATTTCTCCAAGGCGGAGCATCATCAGTGTGCATGCCCTGAGGCCGTTTTCGAAATCCTCAAGCTTCATGTTCTCGTTGGGCGCGTGCTCGCACTGATCCGCTGCGCAAAGGGGAAGAATTGCCGTTTCGACGCCGACGCTCTCTGCAAATTCGCTGAGAGGCCCGGATCCGCCTCCGTTGGGATATACTATGGGTTCCTTGCCGTAGGCATCGCGAAGGGCATCGATGATCACCCGGACATAGGGGTTGGTGACAGGTATCCTGACGGGTTTGTTCGCGATCTGGGCTTCCGTGATCCTTACGTCGTCGAAGCCGTGTTTTTTAAGATGGGCCAGGAATTTTTCGTGTATATCTGCGGGATCCTGATCAGGCACGAGTCTGAAGTCTATTCTGCAGCTTGCCTTATAGGGGACTATATTGTTGCTGCCGGGGCCTACATGTCCGGATACCAGGGAATTGATATTGCAGGAGGGTTCAAATACGAAATTGTAGTTGTAATCGTCTCCGTGGGGACCTATGGCAAAATGGTCGAGGTCCAGCTCCTTGAGGGTGACTGCGCCGTCGTTCGGCATATTATTCAAGGTCTGCAGCTCTTCAGGGCTTGCGGGCCTTACATCGTCGTAAAAGCCGTCGATTCTTACATATCCGCTTTCGAAATCCCTGAGAGATTCGTTTTCCACAGGGCGAGATCTCCGGCGGGTTTGACATCGTAATGTCCGTAGATCAAAAAGGTAGGGGCGTTTTCGTCCTCTGCCCGGAGAGTTCCCACGACAAAGGGGAAGGGCGGCTCGGTTTCACAGCCGTCAAGCCTCATCACCTTTGCGTCCACACCGGCCTCGTTCAGAAGCTGCGCAAAAAGCTCTGCGCACTGATCTACGCCTTCTCCTGTGCCGCTTATGCTTTTGGCTCTGACCAGTCGGGCAAGCTCGTCAAGCCACAAATCCTTGTGAAGTTCTATAGATCGATTGATCTCTTTGAGCATTTTTGTGTCCTCCGATGAATAATCCGGGCATATGTATAAGAATTATAACATAAATGCCATAATTTAGATACAACAATGTTTTCTGTGCATATGGTATTTTTTTGTGATAAAATATCAGTAATTGTGCCCGCAGCTTCTTTCGGACACCATACTTAGTAGTTCAGATTCTGAAAGGAAAAACATGAGGATACTGGGCATAGATCCGGGCTACGCCATCATGGGCTACGGCATAGTGGATAAAACAGGCACCAGCCTTAAGCTGGTCACGGCCGGAGCGATCACCACTCCCAAGGAAATGTCCATGCAGGACAGGCTGAAGGCCCTCTACGGCGGTCTGATGGATATAATAGCTGAATACAGGCCCGACGAGGTCAGCATGGAGGAGCTGTATTTCAATACAAATGCAAAGACGGTTATTTTCGTAGGAGAGGCCAGGGGCGTAGCTGTTCTTGCCTGTGCCAACAGCGGACTTACCGTGTATGAATATACACCCTTGCAGATAAAAACCTGCATAACAGGCAACGGCAGGGCAGACAAAAAGCAGATCCAGGAGATGACCAAAA
>JAZRXE010000072.1:0-20547 GCA_045600065.1 Anaerovoracaceae bacterium | reverse complement strand
CATCAATACCCGCATCCGGGCAGCCGAGAGCATCGGCAAGTCCTCTGACGAATACATGACGCTGCTGGACGCGTACCGCCTGGCTGCCGGGTATTCGAGCACTTACGAAGCACTGTATCCCGGGACCGGAGAGATTCTGCGCGACCGCCTGCACAAGGCAGCCGCCGCGTATTACAATGCCAAACTTCCGCAGGAGCGGAATGCTACCAGGAACAACCGCATGGCCATCGCCAGGGATCTGTTCGAGATAACAGCTCCCGGGCCGGATCCGCTGGCGCCGGTATCTGAACAAGCCCTTCAGGCAGCCGATGCCCTGCAGATGAATCAGGAATACAAGGACACGATCGAAGCCCTGTTCATAAATGAACGGACAGAAGTCTTTGCCGAGAATCATAAGGGCGCAGAAACAGATCTGGATTCCTATATTAGAATTCGCGAAAAAGATGATGCGTACGACGATCGCTATGCCGAATATGATAACCTGATCAATCAGTATATCCGCGACGGAAAGGCGCCCACCATAGAAGAGTTCATTCAGAACGATCCCTACGGACCGGACGGATCTCTCTTCGAACTGGTATACCGTCTCGAAAACGTGCAAAGCGATCCCTACGAATCTGCCAATCAGGCTGCTGCAGAACCCCTGAACGAGCTGGTCTTCTTTAAAGAATCCCTACTTCCGATCCTTGAAAAGGATACGGATCTGGCGTCTTTCTTCGGTAACACTAAAAATGAGATCGATGACCTCCTCTTTTTTGCCACCGACGGACGTGAGAACCCCACGATCAGCAAATCGACTGAAGATAGCATCGAAGCCAGTATCCGGACTCTGCTGGACTGCATCGAAAAATACGACAAAGATGCGGAGAATACAGAGAAATTCACCTATTCAAAGCTGATCCAAAACCTCGACGGAGAGGACGCGCCTCAGGATAAGAAGGACGCCCTTCTGAACAGTCTGAAAAAATATTTACCGGACTTCGATCCGACCACAAAAGCAGATCAGGAATTCCCCATAGGCAGCTATATTGCGAATCGCTGCAAAGCCATCTGCAGCGATCTGGGAAAATGCCTGGGAGGAAACCGTTTTCTATCCGATTTTCTGGATAAAGCCCGGGCAAAGGCCATCGAGACTCGTCACTGCAATCAAAAATCACGCAACGGTTACGGTCATATCGTTGATCAGCTCAGCAAGCGCATTCAGACAATCGACCGGTCCCAATTATTCCCGGAAGAGCTGGAGGCTCTGGAAAAGATCGACACCGATCTGGCCCTCCTGCAGGAGCAGATCCACGAGACGAAGAATACCAAATTGGGGCAGATCCACGAGACCGTGATCGATCCGAAGATCCTACATGACCTGAATGAAAATGCCAGGTATCTGCAGGAGCACAACTCTGATTTCGACAAAGACCTGCTGAAGGATATGGCCGGTTTGAAGACCCCGCAGGATGAATTCATCCTGGGCGCAAAGATGTCCGATGCAAATAAATACAATATCGAATTGGCAAAGATCCGGGAGCGGCTGGACAAGACCTCCGGTCTGATCGACCGTGATTCTCCCGAATACAAGAACATGCTTGCCGAACTGGACAACCTGCAGAATACTGTCCGCAGCAGGGTCATCGATTGCAGCTTTGACGATGCAGACCTCCTCCATCCGGACATAACCGAGGGCCTGAACAAACTGAAGGATGCTGCAGCAGATTACTTCGGCGCTAAAATGCTGCAGGATAAAAATGCTACTCGTCTGAAGCGAATGGAGATCGCCGAAGAGATCATGGGCCTGATGACACCGGCAGATCGGAAGGAGACCAAATACAGAAATTCGAGACACGCACAGCAAGAAGGGACGAGAATCACCCAGGGCGATATACGTAGTATTCTGAACATGATACGGAATAATGACCTGCAGAGCCCCGAAAAACTGAACGATTTTCTGAACAATGCCACAGTCCGGTCTGCTCTGGACGGCCCCGGCGGAATAGAGTTCTCGAGGCGTCTGCCGAGAATCGATAATCAACCTCAAACGGAGGCCATTCGCGGCGTAAAAATGGTCTACGATATCCTGAAGTCGGAAGCGAAAGGCTGGGATGTCATGAACGACGCGGCCAACCATACCAAGGCGGAGGTTGCTATTGCCAGGCGCGATATCGTTCTGGGCAAGGGATTGCGCAGCACTATCGGAAAGACTTTCCAAAAGATAAACGATCCGGAAAACGAATCCGATGTCAATTTGCAGTTCTACCGATCCATCGCCCAAAACGCCAAAAAACTGGAAAAGCTGAAGGTTTCTCTGCTGCAGGGAAGCAACGTCAGTAAGGCCGAAAAAGAGATCAATCAATCGGAGCCCGAAAAGGATTTCTCCGCCGGCGCCAGGCTGAAGGATGCTCCGGCAAAGCCCAAATCAAAGCCCATAGTCAGATAGTCTGCCCGAAGACAGCACAACGCCGGCACCTTGCGGTGCCGGCGTTGTATGTTATTTTGATCTTTGATTACTCTTCTCCGTTCAGGAAATCCCAGGCTACCTGGCAGTAGAGTGCTACGCCGGTGGGGAAGGATGCTTCGTCGAAGACCACCTTCTCGGAATGCTGGGGATGCTCGCCGCCGGCGCCCAGGCTTGCAAAGGCGCAGGGTGCGTAGGTGGTGTATTCGGCAAAGTCTTCGCCGCCCATCTGTGCGGTACCGGCCAGTACCAGCTCGGGTCTGTCGGCTACCTTAAGGGCGGACTTCCAGACGCTGTCAACTCTGGCTTCGTCATTCACGCAGACCTCGGTCAGCACCTTGTATTCGACCTCGGCGGTGCAGCCGTAAGCTTCGGCCACATTCTTGGCGATGCGTTCCATCATGGAAGGCAGGCTCTTGTGCAGCTCTACATCGTAGCTTCTGCAGGTGCCCTCCAGCAGTGCGCTGCCGGAGATGATATTGAAGCGGCTTCCTGCCCACAGCTTGCCTACGGTGACTACCAGAGGCTTGGTGGGAGCGGATTCTCTGCTGACCATGGTCTGCAGAGCCATGGTGATGGCTGCTGCTGCCACAACAGCATCGTGTCCGGCTTCGGGACGTGCGCCGTGAGAGGTCTTGCCGCTTACGCGGATGAAGAACTGGTCGGTGGAAGCGTGGGATGCACCCTTGGTCAGAGTGATGGAGCCGCATTCCTTCATGGAACCGATGTGGATGCCGAATGCGGTATCTACTCCGTCCATTCCGCCCTGTGCGCAGACGGCTCTGGCGCCTTCGCAGACTTCCTCGCCGGGCTGGAAGAACAGGCGGACGGTGCCGTGGAGCTGATCCTTAACGGAGTTGAGGATCTTGGCAGCGCCCATCAGCATGGAAGGATGGGTGTCATGACCGCAGGCATGCATAAAGCCGTCGTTGACGGAGCTGAACTCCAGACCGGTGTTCTCCTGTATGCTCAGAGCGTCGATGTCTGCTCTCAGAGCGATGGTCTTTCCGGGGTATGCGCCCTTGATCTCGGCAATGACTCCGGTAGGATCCAGCTTTTTGTAGGGGATGCCGTACTCTTCCAGCTTCTCGATGATCTTGCCGGTGGTGCGGACTTCCTGCATGCTGGCTTCGGGATGCATGTGGAGATCTCTTCTGAATGCGACGATCTCGTCCTGAACTTTATAAGCTTCTTCTTTGAAATTCATTGTTTACCTCACAAATATTAAAATTATGCGGAAATATTATTACATGTATACTCAAACAAATCAATGTCATTCTGCATATAATTGCTTTATTTCCTGCATATTTACGTCAACAAGGCCCAGAGTCGTCATTTTCAGGCTGGGGATCACGGTCAGCGACACAAAATTCATGTTCATAAAAGGCTCCACTCCCTCAGCGCAGCCCAGCAGGGCTACAGCTTCGCGGAGCCTGATGTTCTGCTCTGCCACCTGCTTTGCTTCGAGCTCCGACATGAGTCCTGCCACAGGCAGAGGCATGTCGCAGAGCACTGAGCCGTCCTTTACCACGCAGTTGCCTCCGCCCATTTCAATGACATGATTTGCGGCAGCTGCCATATCCTCATCATTTACGCCTATGACTATCAGATTGTGGGAATCATGAGAAACAGATGCCGCAATGGCTCCGCATTTAAGACCTGTTCCCTTAATAAAGCCCAGGCCCCTGTGTCCGGTATTGTTGTGGCGTTCGATCACGGCGAGCTTCAGAATATCCCTATCTGTATCAATACCGCCTGCCCTGCTCCAGTCTATGTCCTCGATGAGCTCATCGGTGAGCAGCTGGCCGGGAATTATGCCTATCACCCTGCACTTGCTGCCCTTGGGCTCGATATACAGATCCTGAGGGCTGAGCTTATCCAGATTGAAGGAATTATGGACAGCCTTGTAAAGCTTTGCGGAAACCGCGGGGGTCTTGAAGGGCTTTGCCCTTCCGTCCTCGGCGGCAAGCACTCCGTCTGTATAGACCGCCCTGATATTGAAATCCTCCAGATTATCCACCACAAGCAGATCTGCCCTGTAGCCGCAGGCAACAGCGCCCATACGCATCAGTCCGAAGTACTCGGCGGCCTGAAGGCTTGCAGCTCTGATCGCCGCAAAGGGAGACTTCCCCGCTTTTACTGCCTTTCTGATTATTACATCCATATGGCCCTCTGCCATAAGATCCGCGGGATGCCTGTCGTCTGTACAAAGCAGGCAGCGTCGGCTGTATGGCTCATCCAGCAGGGGCAGCAGAGCTTCCAGATTTTTTGCCGCAGTTCCGTTTCTGATTATGATGTGCTGGCCCTTGGACAGCTTTTCCATGGCTTCTTCAAGGCTGCTGCACTCGTGATCGCTTTCGACACCTGCGGTGATGTACCTGTCCAGATCTCTGCCGCGCAGCAAGGGCGCATGACCGTCTACCAGTCTGCCGTACATGGCCGCGTCCTCGATCTTGCGCATTATATCCTCGTCCCCTGCCAGCACGCCGGGATAATTCATCATCTCCGCCAGGGCAACTACTCTGGGATCATCGTAGAATTCCTCCAGCGCAGCGGCATTCAGGATCTCGGAGGATTCATCATAGGGGCCTGCAGGCACGCAGGATGACAAGGCGAAAAACACATGCAAGGGTAGTCCCTCGGAAGCTTCCAGCATGTACTGGATGCCGCTTCGGCCGCACACGTTGGCGATCTCGTGGGGATCGGCAATTACCGACGTGGTTCCGTGCGCAAGGGAAAGCCCTGCCAGATTTGCCGGTGTAAGCATGGTGGATTCTATGTGCATGTGGCTGTCGATAAGGCCCGGACAGAGCACAGCGCCGTCAAGATCGATGCTGCGTTCCGCGTCCGCGTCGGTATAGTCACCAACGCCCAGGATCTTGTCTCCCTCGATCAGCACGTTGGCCTTATCCAGACTGTCTGTGAATACGTTCACCACATAGCCGTTTTTGAAAAGGGTCTTCATTACTTGTCCAGCTCCATGACCTGCGCGGGCTTTGCTGCCTCAGACAGCAAATCTATGTCTGCCTGTTCCAGGCACAGCTCCAGAGACTTGCAGGTGTTCTGCATGCTCTCCACATGTCTGAAACCGGTCAGAAGGCTCATGTCGGGATACTGAGCCAGAGTCCAGGCCTGTACCAGGTTGGAATAGGTGCAGCCGTACTTTTCGGTCAGGGGCTGCATCACATCGAAGAGCTTGTGGATATTGCCCTTGATGGGCTCGTGGATCCAGGGCAGCTTGCCGCGGACATCGCCCTTGGGGAAGCTCTTGTCCACCACGCCGGGAGCAGTCAGGAAGCCTTCTTCCAGTGCGCCGTAAACCTGGAACACGGTATCGTGAGCCTTGCAGGCGGGGAAATATTCCATGCCGTGATAGGGAGCAAGAAGGCTGTACTGCTCCTGGACCAGAGCTACGGTTCCGTATTTTTCGTATTCATCAAGATCTGCGGGCTTGGAATTGGAAAGCCCCACTGCCCTGATCTTGCCCTCCTTGATCATGTCCTGCAGAGCGCCCATGGTCTCTTCTACGGGCCAGGACTTGCAGACATAGTGCACCACCATCAGATCCAGATGATCTTTCTGCAGCCTGCGAAGGGAATCCTCCACATCCTTGCGGACGGCTGCGGCACTGGTATCGTTGTTGACAGTCTTACCGTCCCGTTCATAATGGAAATTTCCGCCTTCGTTTCTCCAGTTCAGAGAGCACTTGGTCTGAAGCAGGAACTTGTCCCTTCTGCCGCCCTTGAGGGCTTCGCCCAGCAGCTCTTCGCTGGTGCCGTTGCCGTAGACGGGGGCTGTATCGATGTAGTTGATGCCCAGATCGGATGCCGCATCCAGCAGCTTCTCAACGTCTGCAACGTTGAGGGTCAGATCGGACCAGACGGAACCTCCGCCCAGTCCCCAGCCGCCGAAGGCTACCTGTGATGCTGTAAGATCGGTCTTGCCAAGCTTTTGATATTTCATGTCTTCCTCCTATATATTATGCAAGTATTAACCTTTAATTACCCTGATGGTGCTGCCCCGGGGCCTTATTCATCAAACATGAACAGCCACAGTTTTCCGCCGCTGACGCTGGCATTCCACTCCAGCACGTTTCCGTCCTGATCGGTCAGGTATATCATGGTGCTTCCCTCTTTTCCGGAGCTTACCACCACATGACCGCTTTCGTCCACCAGAACATCTGCTATTCCGGGCTGAGAATACTCTACAGTCCAGCTTCCGGGGGCTATATCATACTCCTGAACGTCGGGCTTCAGCGGAAGACCCTCCACGTACACAGCCGCTGCAAACACCGCAGCTGCCAGCGTGTAAGCCGCCAGGCGCTGTTTTTTTTCCCTGACGAAGATCTGCACAAACAGGACTATCATCAGCATGCAGAATGCAAAGCTCAAGGCGTGATGAGGGGGATCTATGATCACCCTTCTCAGGTAATATACAGACTGGTACGCATAATATGCGTTTGCTACAGAAAGCACCGCGGTACCAAGCCAGTCTCCCCTTTTGATCAGAAAAGCTATTGCTGCCCCGGGTATGGTCAGCAGGGTCATCTTGAACCAGTAGTCGTAATACCTGAAAATACCGAAGCCATCTGCGACGAAGGGAACCTCCAGCAGATAGATCAGAGGCTGGCTGACAAGGAAAAACACAAAGCACTTAAGGCTTGCTTCCTTTGCGCTTCCGCAGTTGGAAATGACAAAGACCGCGCACAGTATCCAGAAATCCAGATATACCGCCACATCCTGAAGGGAGCTGTCGGCAAAAAACGGACAGATATTGAATACAACGGTAAGCACAGCCGTTCCCACTGCAAAAGCCAGCACCCTCGCAGGGCTCATATTGACATCCCCGAAAAATCTGTTGAATCTGCTCATTATTCTTCCTGGGCATCCTTTGGATCACTCATATATTTTTTGATCGTGAAAATATTCTTGCCTCCGCTGTATTCATAGCTGACCTCATCCATGAGTTTTTTTACCATCATAATGCCAAGTCCGCCGACAGGCCTGTCCTTCAGCGGCAGGCTTACATCGGGATCCTCCTTGGCGAGAGGATTGTATGGGAAGCCTCCGTCATAAAACTTCAATACGACTCCAAGGGGATCCTCGCTCATATCTATGGTCATGGCAGCTCCGCCCTGATCTCCCCGATATGCATAATATGCTATGTTGCTGAATATTTCATCTATGGCTATATCGACCTTGAATCTGTCAGATTCGGGGAAGCCGTTTTCCTCCATGAACTGATCGGCAAAATCGGTTATTACAGGAACGTTCTGCACATCAGCATCCACCTGGATCAGCTTCAGCTTACTGCCTCCCACATAGCGGAAGGCCAGCATGGTTATATCATCGAACTGCTGCACTCCGCCCACATGCTGCTCGATTCCGTCCTTTACGGCAAGGCACAGCTCTTCCATGGAGCCGCTGCAGCTGCTGACGATATCCATTAGCCTTTGAGTGCCGAAATCCTCCTGAGTCTGGTTGATGGCGTCGGTAACACCGTCGGTGTATATATAGAGCACGTCGCCCGAGCCCAGATCCTCTTCCATGCCCTTGTATCTGATGCCGTCAATGCCTGCAAGCACCAGGTTGGGCTTAGTCTTAAGGTATATGCATTCTCCGCCGGCACGCTTTATAATTGGGGGATTATGCCCCGCGTTTACGAAGTTCACGTGGCCTGTTTTAAGATTGATCACCGCCATCCAGGCAGTCACAAAAAGCCCGGCCTCGTTGCCCTCGCAAAGCAGCCTGTTTACGTCGGTAAAAACCTGACCGAGATCGCTGTTGAGCAAGGCATGATCCTTGATCAGAGTCCGCGCGGTGACCATGAACAGCGCCGCAGGCACTCCCTTGTCGGACACATCTCCTACCACCACAGCCAGCCTGTCCTCATCTATCATAAAGAAATCGTAGAAATCTCCACCCACCTCTTTGGCGGGATCCATGCAGGCGAATATATCGAGATCCTTGCGCTCGGGATAGGGAGGGAAGGTCTTGGGCAGCAGATCAGCCTGAATCTGCGTTGCCAGAGCAAGCTCAGAGCTGATCCGGGCGTTCTTTGTGGATATTTCGTATTCCTCAAGAACAAGATCGCGTCCCCTGCGGGCAATCTCCACGGATACGATGGCTACTACAGTGAAAATAAAGGCCTTGGGCATAAAGCCCAGAACCAGGATTTCTTTGACATACTCTGCCCTGTCAAAGCCTGCGGCATAGATGGCTTCTTTAAGAAAGCCGTCTGCGCCCACAGTCATCGCGGCACCGGGGAACATATCCACATAATTGGCGTCCAAAGTCCCGTGCAGCGCGCCGTACCAGGCCGAAAGGCTGAAGCATATCATGGTGAGCACGGCGATTACTGCCGTGAGCCTGCCGTTGTAATACCTGGCGCTGAGGACCACGGGAATTACCATGCACAGTGTCACATTGTACATAAGCTGGGCGTCGACCCGCGAAAGCACCACTATGAGTTCAATGAGCATTACGACCTTGAGCCATTTCTTTGCGCCCTTATAGTATGTGCAAAGGGCAAAGGGCAGCAGCAGTTCGGCCAGAGTCTGGACCAGCAGCGTATCCGCCATGCTTACTTCAAGATCGAATACCCCCACATTGTTCAGTATCCAGGAAACGATGACCACCACGGCCAGGTTGAACATGGACGCCGCAACCAGCATATTTGCCTTGATCTCGTTGTTCCAGAGCACGTCATCGCTGATAAAGGTATCGCGAATGGTGTCCTGTATCTTATTTATAGCTTTGATCTCCATATTTCAGTTTACTGATACTCTGCGCGCGAGGCTGCGGTGATGGCAGCCCCCACCAGAGATTTATCCTTTCCGTCAACAAAAACAAATTCACCGGGCAGCAGATCCAGATACGCCCGGATCTTGTCCCTTGCCATGGCCACATTGTGGAAAACGGAGCCTTCGGCAGCTATTACAGTGCGTTCAAGGCCGCACCATCGACTGAGATTGTATATCTGGGCGGCAACTATCTTTGCGCCTCTGTCGTAGAGAAGCTCCGCCGGAAGCCCTGATCGCTCCGCCAGCGCGGGCATATAGGCACCGGCTATCTGACGCTCGGCCATATCGCCTACGTCGAATTCCTCGTAGGGCAGACCCACATACAGACCGGCCTCGGTGTTGATTATCATCCCGTCCTTGATGCAGGCCAGATTATATCCCGTTCCAAGCACCATGCCCATATTGCAGCCCGGCGTGCCTATAACTGTGGCGACGGTGTCATTGAGCACGGTAAAATGCCTTTCGAAGCTGCCCATGGCCACAAGCCTTTTGTTGATCTCGCGGCCAAGCACCAGGCCCTCGGCATCGTGTATCCTGATGTTTTTGACAAATTTGAGTATCCTTCCGTCTCCGTCCGGCAGTATCTCAGCCGCGTAGGAAAAACAGAAGCCTATCTCGGTCTCTTCGAACTCCGCGATCTGACGGGCAAAAAAACCGAAGAATTCATCCGGGCTTATCTCCCTGTCAAGGCCGGGGGCGGGCATCTTTTTGTAATCCCGGAATTCCAGGCTGCCCTCCTGCGAAAATATTGCCCTTGCAATGCGGAAATTACTCCCGCCAAGATCCATAGCAAGTACTGTCCTGCCCTTTGGAGTCTCCGATACTCCGTATATATAGCTTGGAAGCATGCTGAGCGTATCGGTCTGATCCTTCAGCGCTTCCACATAAAATTCCAGTGGTCTGTTCATATATGCCTCCGCCTCGAAACATAGTTATACATAATAAATATACCACAAAGTACAATGAGCCGATACAATTTACTGTCTGTGTGCTATTATTATTTTATGGACAAGACTTTGAAACGCATAGTACGGGCGGCGGATGCCTTCGGGATCGCTGCGCAAAGCGATTATGTAATACTGAACAGCGGTCACATAAACGACAGCTACCGGCTCGAAGCCGGCGAGCAGACTTTTGTTCTGCAAAAAATGAGCCCTGCTGTGCATAGTGACCCTGAGGCAGCAATGCGCAGCATTAGCCTGATCTGCAGCCACATAAAACAAAGAGGCGGTAGATCCATAGAGTATCTGAAGGGTCCGGAGGGAAATCCCTGGTTCAAGGATGATCAGGGCTGCTATTGGCGAGCCTATGTTTACGCAGATGCCCTCTGTCTGGAAAAAACCGATGATCTGAAGCTCATAGAAAATGCGGGCCGGGCCTATGGCGGCTTTATGATGCTGCTGTCCGACATTGACCCCGCGGCACTCAGCCCGTCCCTGCCCATTCACGATACAAGAAAAAGGCTGAAAGAATTATATGCAGCCTTCGATGAGGCGGACAAGGACGACAAAAGGGAGATCGCCGAGGAATTCGAATATATTAATGAAAATGAAAATGACATATGCTCTGTGGCTGATGCCCTGGAACGGGGACTGATCCCTTCAAGAATATGCCACAACGACACCAAGCTCAGCAATGTGCTCTTTGACAGAGACACAGGCGAGCAGCTGATGGTCATAGACCTTGACACAGTAATGGCGGGCTCAGCCTGCTTCGATTTCGGAGATTCTATTAGATCCATGGCAGGAACTGACGGCTGTTTTGACCGCAGAAAATATGAAGCCTACAAAGACGGCTACATGCAGGCCGCAGGCTCCGTACTCACAAAAAACGAGCTGGAGCTGCTGCCCTACAGCGGCTGGTGCATAAGCATGGAGCTTGCCGCCAGATACCTGCGAGATTACATAAGTGAAGATAAGATTTTCAAAAGCACATATCCACGCCAGAGCCTGGACAAGGCCCGGGCGCTGATAAAGCTGGCGTCTACCATGCCATAGCACGGCAGTTTTAAGTCTGACCAAAAGATTGGGGATCAGGCAAAAGCAATGCAAAAAACGCCGGATCGTTCCCGCAGGAACAGTCCCCTTGTGTACCTGTGCACAGAAGAACCGTCCCCTTGTGCTTGACTCGAAAGAACACAGAAGAACCGTCCCCTTGTGTTCCTTTGTGTATTACCAGAAGCTGCCGCCGCCACCGCCGGCTCCGCCGCCGGAATAACCGCCGGAAGAACTGCCGGAAGAGCCGCCCCCGGAGAAGCCTCCGCCGAAATCAGACGAGCTGCTGCTGACATGGGGCACCGCAACGGTGACGCTCCGGTCTATGGAACGCACCAGCTGGTTGGCAAAGCTCTGATGGATCACATTCATGGAGTACAGCTCAGAAAGATCTGCTCCGTCATACCATGAAGGCATGCCAGTGGGTATTCTTTCAAAATGTCTGGCCCATTTGCTGGTCAAGCCCATTACATAGGCGTAGGGCAGAATATTGTAGTAGTACTCCGGATCCTGCTCTACCAGCATATTGATCCTGTCAAGCTCCGCTGTTTCGATGAAATGGCGCAGGCCCAGGATCCTTCCCATATAGCCAGCCGTCTCATCTGTATATTTCTCCTGATAAAGGATGCAGAGCACCGATACGCCCAGAGAAATACCGTAGATCAGGTAGGGAAGCAAGCCCCCGCCCGCTGCAGAGCCCATTCCGTAAGTTGCTGCGCACAGCCACAAGAGCTCTGTGCCCCAGACAAAGGCTCTCTTGATCTTGCTGCCCACAGATCTGCCGATGTACTTGTTCCTTTCCTGATTCACCAGCCAGCTGGTGTGAGCGCCCATGAACAGCATCGCTCCCGCCGCCGCTGCCGCATCGTCGGATCTAAGCTCGTAAAAGCTCAGCAGTATAGCGGACGCCATGAAAAGGACGACGACCCCGATACGTTCAAAGAACTGTATCAAACTGCTGCTATCGGTAGTCCTGGACTGGATCTGCTTACGGAGCTGCTCCTTGGCATTGTCGTAAGCCGATGCAAAGCTGTAAGACAATCCGCTCAGATATATCGAATTCCGGCTGGCGAAGATCCCATGGAACAGGGTCTTGGCAAACAAGGGCTCGGAATCGCCGATACCCTTCAGCTTGGTCAGCTTGAAATCTTTTCTGTACTTTTTGGTCTCATCCACCGGTGTGATCTTCATGTAGCCCTTGTCCGCATAATAGAGGAACATGGCTACCAGATCTCTGCGGTCAATATTGCCGTCGATGTACAGGCCCAGCTCGGCGGGAGTCATCCCGTCCGGAGGATAAAACTCCACGGTGGGGATTATGCGGCGGTCTCTGCCGTAGGTATACCAGAGTATCAGGCAGATGCCTGCCGTGGCGATGGCCAGAGCATAGCTTGCCGTAAGAAAATTATGAGCATCGTATTGATCCACCCAGTAGCCCTCCGGCAGCTCCACCCACAGGGTTAATCCATAGCCCTTAGGCAGGTTGACTCCGTCGATGGTGAAGGTCAGGGTCTCGTCATCGTAGCTCCAATACGCCTCTCCGGTGTTATCTTCGGAACCGTAGTAGCCGTAATAGACCTGCATGGGAAAGCCCTCCACAGACTTGGGCATGTGGACCGTGATGGCAGAGCTTTCGATTGGAGTCGCCCAGTCCGTGGGCAGCAGATCTATGTAAAGCAGATCGCCTTCGGTATTCCTGTCGTCTCTCATGGTCAGCTTGTAGCCGAATACGAACTCCTGCTCGCCTGCGATGGTAGTATCGGACGAGCCCATCTGGAGAATGTAAAAATAGTCGTTATAGCTGTCCGAAAGCTCGTGAGTGCTGCACCAGCCCCCGTCTACGGTTTCCCTTATGTCATCCCAATAAAAAGGGATATAGCGGAAAATGCCGTGCCCCGGTGTGTGAAACACCGTGCCTATGGTCTCCGTATATTCGTAACTGTTGTTTTCATTGACAACTATGTCAACATTGAAATAGGGAGTTGTCCGGTCTGCGCCAAAGGCAGCATGCGGGCTTGAAAGAACAAGCAGCATGCAGAGCAGCATAGCGCAGACTCCGGGCTTTTTAGAAGCTGACCTTGACATTTTCTCTTTCTTCCTCGCTTGAAAGGAACATGCCCCTTTCAGAGAACCCGAACATACCTGCAAACAGCACGCCCGGGAAGGCCTGACACCTGGTATTGAATTCTCTGATGCAGGCGTTGTAATACCTTCTGGCATTGGCAATGTCATCCTCTACATCGCTCAGTTCCTCCTGCAGCTCTGCAAAATTGGTATTTGCCTTAAGGTCGGGATACTGCTCGGCAATTGCCAGCAGGCCCTTAAGAGCGGCGCCCAGACCGTCCTCTGCGGCCTGACGGTCAGCATTGACTGCACCTATGGCTGCGCTTCTGGCGGCAATGACCTTTTCCATGGTTTCGGATTCATGAGCCGCATAACCCTTAACGACCTCGACCAGATTGGGGATCAGATCATATCTTTTCTTAAGATAGACATCCATGGTGGCAAAGGCCTCATCGCACATATTGTTCAGCCTTACAAATCCGTTGTAGCTGCTGATGACAAGAACCGCAAGGACTGCTACTGCTACAAGTATTACGTATAACGACATAGTTTCCTCCTGAAAACATATGGGGCAGAAATCCGTCTGCCCCTCTGAATACCCGGATACCGGGCCTGAAAACACTAAATGTTCAGGTAGCCCTTCAGCACCTTAAGGGTGCTCCAGACACCGTCAATATGGCTGCGCTCGTAGCCGTGGCTTGCGAAGACGCCTGCGCCAATAAGGCCGTGGCGTATATCGAAGCCTGCCCTTAAGGTAGCTTCAACATCGGAGCCGTACTTGGGATACACATCTACGGCATAATCCGCGCCCTCTTTTTTTGCAGCCTCGATAAGTGCACTGACAACGGAATAGTCATAGGGTCCTCCGGAATCCTTAGCGCATATGGAGACCATTCGCTCGGTGCAGCCAAGCCCGTCGCCTACGCAGCCCATGTCCACGCTGATGGCTTCGGTGATGCCTGCGGGAACAGAAGCAGAGCCGCCATGACCTACTTCCTCGTAAACGGTCACATGGCCCCAGGTGCGTCTGGGAAGCTCCACGCCGCTGTCCTTGATATATTTCCCGAAGGCCATCAGAATGGCAACGGAGAGTTTGTCATCAAGATATCTGCTCTTGATATATCCGCTGGAGGTGATCACCGATCTGGGATCAGGGCAGACGAAATCTCCGGTCTCAATGCCCAGAGCCCTGACATCATCCGCGTTTTTGACATTCTCGTCTATAAGGACCTCCACATTCTCGAAACTTCTCCCGGTCTCGGAATACTTGGTATTTACATGAGTGGAGGGATTGTGCAGCTGAATGGTGCCGTCATAGACCCTGCCGTCTCTGGTATAAATGCGGACATTTTCGGTCTCCACATTGTTGGCGTTGAGTCCGCCGATGTTGGTAAGAAGCAGAGCTCCTGTGGGCTTTATGGTGCACACCATGGCGCCCAGAGTGTCGCAGTGAGCCTCAAGCAGCAGGCCGTCAGCCTCATCCCTTCCTCCGAAATCGATTATTACTCCGCCCTTGCGTGTGAGCCTTGCGTCAAAGCCCAGCTCCAGAAAGCTGTCTCTGATCCATGTGGCTGCTTTAAAGGTATAGCCCGAGGGGCTGTCTATTGCCAGAAGCTCCAGAGCCTTGTCTGCTGCATATTCCGCGTATTTTCTGTCTAACATTACTGAATCCTCCCTTCGAGTTTTGCGCGCTGCTGCCTTCTTGCCTTTATCCAGCATCTGCGGCACATTGCCAGGTATCTGTCGTTTCCGCCGAGCAGCACCTGCTCACCTTCGAATACCACATTGCCCTGATCATCCAGACGGGCATTGACAGTGGCCTTGGCTCCGCAGTCGCAGACCATTTTTATTTCCGTGATGGATTCTGCGATCTCCATGAGCCTCCGGCTTCCCGGGAAGAAATGAGTCAGGAAATCCGTTCTCAGTCCGAAGCACAGCACGGCTACATCGAAATCCATGGTGATAAGGCTCAGCTGATCCACCTGCTCTGGGGTCAGGAACTGGCATTCATCAACGATTACAGCCTTGCAGTCGCTGTGCTCGTTTTTATAGAACTCGTACAGATCCGCATCAGGCGCCACCACGATAGCCCTGGCCTCCAGACCTATTCTGGAGCGGACAATGTCGGCACCGTCTCTTGTATCTGTTGAAGGCTTCATAAAGAGGACCTTCATATTTCTTTCTTCGTAATTGAATTTTGTTATCAGAGCCTGGGCAGTCTTGGAGGAGCCCATGGCTCCGTACTTGAAATACAGCTTAGCCATTCTTTTTGCTCCTGTCCGCAAGTATCAGCTTCTTGCAGGCTTCCACGGCAACCTTTATCGCCATGGATGTATCCTCGCTCATGTCCTGATCAAGGCCTGCGGCCTCTCTTTCCTGATTCCAGACTACATGGAAGCAGGAACCGCATCTGCATTTAAGGGCATTGGCAACCACAAACAGCGCCGCGGATTCCATCTCTGAGGCCTTTACACCAAGGCGCTTCCAGCTCTCCCATTTCTGCAGCAGTTCGTAGCTTACGGGCATCTTCTGAGGGCTGTGCTGGCCGTAAAAGGCGTCCTTGCACTGGACAACTCCGGTGTGGGTACGGTTTCCAAGCTCCAGAGAAGCCTCCCTCAAAGCCACTGCCACATCCAGATCGGCTACAGCCGGATATTCTATGGGAGCGTATTCCACAGAGGTGTGCTCGTAGCGTATGGCGCCTGTGGCGACGACTATATCCCCGGACTTAACATCGAGATCGATACCCCCGCAGGTCCCGCAGCGCAGGAATGTATCAGCTCCCACATTGTGAAGCTCCTCCATGGCTATGGAAGCAGAGGGGCCGCCTATGCCTGTGGAGCATACGCTGACCTTCTCTCCCAGCAGATATCCGGTATATAGATTATATTCCCTGTTGTAGGCTACCTGCCTGGCATCGTCTAAAAGCGAGGCGATCGAAGGCACCCTGCCCGGATCTCCCGGAAGGATCACATACCTGCCCACATCGCCTTCTTTGCATTTAAGGTGGAATTGCAGTTCCATTTCCTGCATGGCTTACCTCCTTTCAGGCTTGCAGCCTGCTATCTCTGTCCCTTGTCGTAGGGAACTCCTTCAGCCTTGGGCGCTCTGGAATTCTTTGAAGTGAATGCCAGCACCACCAGGGTGATGATGTAGGGCAGCATCCTGTAGAAGTGAGGGCTGATGCCCAGCTCTCTGAGCAAGAAGATGCCGTCCCCGTTGATATCTATGGTTGCATAGCCTGCCGCTATGCACTTGAACAATCCGAAGAGTACCGAAGCGCCTGCTATGGACAGGGGATTCCAGTTGCCGAAGATCATTACAGCCAGAGCAAGGAAGCCGAAGCCTGCCACATCTCCGTTGGAGGAGCAGTTGGCTGTGGTCAGCGCGTAGACAAAGCCGCCCATGCCTGCCAGGAAACCGGAAACGGTGGTGCCTGCATAGCGCATTCTGTAAACATTGATACCCAGAGAATCCGCTGCCTGGGGGTTCTCACCGCAGGAACGCAGTCTCAGTCCGAACCTGGTCTTATACAGTATCACGGACAGTATTATGAAAAGCAAAATGCATACATAATCGGCTATGAATATCTTTACAAGGAAGGTGTTGGTAAAAAAGCCCAGATCCGCGTTTCTGTCAAAACCCAGTGTGGTCTTCTTGATCATGAACCATGAGGCCGCATCGCCTGTGGCCATATAAAGGGTGTTCTGAGCAGTGATGAGTCTTACCAGGAACAGTACCAGGGCAGGAGCCATCAGGTTCAGTGCGGTGCCGCCTATGGTCTGGTCTGCCTTAAGATTGATGGAGGCAAAGGACAGCAGCAGAGAAAACATGGCTCCCAGAAGGCCCGCCACCAGCATTGCCAGCAGCTCGAACAGCTGAAGGGTTATATAATCCTTGTCCGCGTATGCCCCGCTCACCCATGCGGCACTCTGCATTCTGTTGATGAACAGTACACCGCTGAAGGCACCGAAGATCATGATACCTTCAAGGGCCAGATTGATGATCCCGCTTCGTTCTGCGAACACGCCTGCCAGAGCAACTATCATCAGGGGGACCGAATAGATCATGGTCTGCTGAATAAGATATGTCATTACTTTTTTCCTCCCTTCTTCTTGCTCAGTTCATCCAGCTTCATGTGGATGAGCAGAGAGAACGCGCTCAGATATATGATCACGGAAATGATGACATTTGTGATGTATTCGTTGTACGCAGTCAGGTTGGTGAGCTGAAGGCCTGCAATGTCAAGCATGGACATGAACATGGCCGTAAATATGACTCCTATGGGATTTGTGGATGCCAGCAGGGATACAGGTATGCCGTTGAAGCCTGTGGCTGGCAGGGACTGATAGGTCGACCAGAAGAATTCGGTGTTTCCGGACAGGTAGTACAGAGCAGCTCCGGCAGCGGAAAGGCTTCCGGCGATTGCCATGGACAAAACGATGTCCCTTTTGCCCTTGAGTCCGGCGTACTTTGCAGCCTGCTCGTTGGCACCGCAGGCTCTCAGCTCGTAGCCGAAGGTGGTCTTTGTCATTATGATGTGAATGGCTACCGCAAAGAGTATGGCTACGATGATACCGCCGTTCACCTGAGATCCCTTGAAGATCTTGTCCAGGAACATCTTGGAGGTGGCTACGTTGTTGTATGTGGTCTTGTAGATATATCCGGTCTTGGTGCTTTCAGCGACGTTTTTGAAATTGGATATATCGAACATCCAGGTCACCAGGTTTGCCGCTATCCAGTTGGTCATTATGCAGGCAAGCACCTCATTGGTGCCCAGATAAGCCTTGAACATTCCTGCCAGAGCTCCCCAGACGGCGCCAGCCGCCATGGCTCCCAGAAATGCCAGCAGCCAGATGACAGCGGGGCTCATAGTGTCGGAAGGCAGGCTCAGGGCTATCATCAGAGAAGCCATGGTGCCCATAAGATACTGTCCGGGCGCACCGATGTTGAAGAGACCTGTCTTGTATGCAAAGGATACGGAAAGTCCTGTCATGATCAGCGGGGTCGCTCTGAAGAGCATGTTTCCTATGCTGACTCCGTTAAAGCCCCAGGTAAGGCTGCCTCCGGCACTCCTGCCTGTGGAGAACAGTCCGAAGAATACCAGTCTGATGCCCTCCCAGACGGACTTGCCGCCCAGGGCGCTGTCGGTGAGACCTACCGCGGTTATGAGCAGAGAGCCCACCAGCATTCCGAATATGATGGAGATGATGGATGCCAGGACCGTCCTTGCGGAGGAGCTGTCCAGTAAGTTCTTTCCTTTTTTCATTTATTCCACCTCCACTTTATCGCGCTTGGCGCCGGACATGTAAAGGCCCAGCTCCTGTGCGTCGGTCTTTGCGGGATCCAGCTCGCCCACTATCTCGCCCTCGTACATTACCAGTATGCGGTCGGAAAGCCCCAGGACCTCTTCAAGCTCCAGGGATACCAGCAGCACTGCCTTGCCCAGGTCTCTCTGGGATACCAGCTGGGAATGTATGTACTCTATAGCGCCTACGTCCAGGCCTCTGGTGGGCTGAACGGCAACTACCAGAGCCTTGTCTCTGTCCAGCTCTCTGGCAACTATGGCCTTCTGCTGATTGCCTCCGGACATGGATCTTGCTATGGTCTCGGAGCCCTGTCCGCTTCTGACGTCGAATTTTTCTATGAGGTAATCCGAATATTCGCGCACTGCCTGATTGTTGACATAGCCGTAATTCTGGAACTGAGGCTCCTTGAAGCGCTGCTGCACCATGTTGACCTCCAGGCTGAAATCCAGCACCAGTCCGTGACGGTGTCTGTCCTCGGGAATGTGGCTCATGTCCTGCCCTCTGTCCTTGATGCTCAGGTGAGTGATTTCCCGTCCGCATAGCTCCGCAGTGCCGGACTTGATCTTTTCAAGCCCCGTTACGGCACTGACAAGCTCGGTCTGGCCGTTTCCGTCTATGCCTGCGATGCACAGTATCTCTCCTGCACGGACATTGAAGGATACGTTCTTTACGGCATCCTGATTCTTGTGGGTTGAGGACGCGACAGTCATGTTCCTTACCTTGAGCACGGGCTCTGCCGGCTTCGCGGGTTCCTTTACTACCTGAAGCTGGACAGGCCTTCCGACCATCATGTTGGAAAGCTCCTGGGGGTTGGTATCGCAGGTGTTGATGGTTCCTATGTACTTGCCCTTGCGCAGGACGGACACCCTGTCCGCGACCTCCATGATTTCGTTGAGCTTGTGAGATATGAACAGAATGGACTTGCCTTCCTTGGCGAAGTTCTTCATGGTATGCATAAGCTCTTCTATCTCCTGGGGGGTCAGCACTGCTGTAGGCTCGTCGAAGATGAGTATCTCGTTATCTCTGTAGAGCATCTTGAGTATCTCGACTCTCTGCTGCATGCCTACGGTTATGTCTTCGACCTTGGCGTCCAGGTCAACCTGAAGTCCGTACTTACGGGACAGCTCTTCAACCTTTGCGCGGGCTTCGTTTTTCTGCAGGAAGCCCATCTTTGTGGTCTCGGCTCCCAGGATTATATTGTCGAGCACGGTGAATACCTCGACCAGCTTGAAATGCTGATGGACCATTCCTATGCCCAGCGCTGTGGCGTCGTTGGGGTTACTGATTTTAACAACTTCACCGTTCTTGCGGATTTCACCTTTTTCGGGCTGATACAGGCCGAAGAGCACGCTCATCAGCGTGGATTTGCCTGCGCCGTTCTCGCCCAGGAGGGCATGTATCTCTCCGCGCCTGAGCTGGAGAGTTATATCATCGTTGGCGATGATGCCCGGGAATTCCTTGGTAATGTGGAGCATCTCGATCACATATTCGGATGACATTTCAATGATTCCTTTCTTAAATGAATATAAAAAGACACTTTATTATAGAACATCGGCGGCAGGAATTAAAGAATAATGTAAAAACCGGTTCATAATAATGTAAGTATAGCAGCTTCCGGAAGCGAGCGCTGCCCGTCAGGGCAACACCGGCAGGCTACGATTTCGCTATTGCTTCTTCTCGCCCACACCTCACGATGTGAACCTTGCAAGTCGCTATGAGGTTCGTCGGCAACTACGCCCCTTGTGGACTTTCACCACAGACTGACGGCATGCCCGTCATAATCGAGTAGGAGGCGGCGATTAGCCGCCGTCCTCTCACACCACCGTGCGTACCGTTCGGTACACGGCGGTTTCAATAGTTGACGTGCATAGGCTGATAGGCATTGGCTAAATCATAGAAGCCTTTGTTTATCAGTCTTTCTTTTGTTAGTGC
>JAZRXE010000071.1:0-23789 GCA_045600065.1 Anaerovoracaceae bacterium | reverse complement strand
TCATATCTGACTCCTTAAAAAAGCCGCCTGTCCCTGCGACAAGCGGCTGAATCTCTGCATTTATTCGGGTCCTGCTGCCCGTTTGTGCTTAAGCTTCGTCATTTTTCTCCGCATGCCAAACTCCTATCACAGGGAAAATCTCCGGGGATAAGCGGGGTTTTGTATTCGGGAGCGGGCATTGCTGAAAATGACATTGTATTTCCTTTCTGCGCAAAGTATTTTTCTTACAGCATGAATAATATATGCCACAGGTACAGAAAAATCAACTAAGCCAACTTTAAGAATATATTACAGCGCGCAGTTTGCGCTGCGCCGCTTTATTGTCTTGAAAAACACCCCTGATATGGATTATTATATACTCGGAAAACAGTACGAACGGAGAAATACAATGCTCACAGGAAAGCAAAGATCTTACCTTAAATCTCTGGCACACGAGCTGGAGCCTGCGGTATACATCGGAAAAAACGAGCTGACAGGCAATACAATAACGGAAATGGACAATTATCTTAAGGCCCACGAGCTGGTAAAGGTCAAGGTACAGAACAACACCGAGATCGATATCGCAGAGACTGCCAACCGTGCCGCAGAGGCGCTGGGTGCGGAATTCGTGCAGGCCATCGGACGCAGATTCGTGCTTTACAGAGAAAACCCTCAGAACAAACAGATAGTACTGCCCCGCGCCCGCGGATAGACAGGATGTCTGCAGAATAATAACCGTAGAGTATTTTAGCAGAAACAGGAGGTTTTCATGGCAAAAGTTTACTTTACAAGAGAGATCACCCCTGAAAAGATGATCGAAATGTACAAGATCCTGGAGAAGGATCTGCCCGGAAATATCGCTATCAAGCTCCATTCCGGAGAGCAGGGCAATCAGAACTTCCTTCGTCCGGACTTTATGAAGCCCGTAATCGACTATGTGGGCGGCACAGTTGTGGAATGCAACACAGCCTATGCCGGCGAGAGAAATACCACCTACAAGCATCTTCTGACCATCAGTAAGCACGGCTGGGACAGATATTTCAAGTTCGACCTTATGGATGCCGAGGGTCCCGACATGGAGCTGCCCGTTGAAAACGGCTTCATCCTGGACAAGGATCTGGTTGGCAAGAACCTGGCAAAGTACGATTCCATGCTGGTGCTGTCCCATTTCAAGGGCCATCCCATGGGCGGCTACGGCGGCGCTTTAAAGCAGCTGTCCATAGGAGTATCCTCTACCGCAGGCAAGGCCTACATCCACTCGGCAGGCAAGGTCGCTGATCAGGAGACCCTGTGGGACAATCTGCCCGAGCAGGATAGATTCCTTGAATCCATGGCAGATGCAGCCTCTGCCGTAGTGAAGTACTTCGGCGGAAACATGGCCTTCATCAATGTCATGAAGAACATTTCCGTAGACTGCGACTGCTGCGCCGTTGCAGAGGATCCCTGCATGAAGGATATAGGCATACTTGCGTCTCTGGATCCCGTTGCCGTTGACCAGGCCTGCATAGATCTGATCTACGCAGCCAAGGAAGATCCCGGCCAGGCTCATTTCCTCGAAAGAGTGGAAAGCCGTCACGGCGTTCATACCATAGAAGCAGCTGCCAAGCTGGGCGTAGGCTCCAGAGAATACGAGCTGGTTGAGCTTTAGCCCTGTCACCCCGAAAGGAGAATCCAATGGGACTTTTTGGACTATTTGATAAAAAATACTGCAGCGTCTGCGGAGAAAAAATCGGACTTCTTGGAAACACCAAACTTAAGGACGGCAATCTGTGCAAGGATTGCGCAGCCAAGCTTTCTCCCTGGTTCAGATCGGCAAGCTCCAGCACCCTTGAGCAGATCTACGATCAGATGCTCTACAGAGACAGCAACAAGAAGGCTATAGAAGAATTCAGCACCTCTCTGTCCTTGGGCTACAGCACCAAGATCCTGGTAGATGAGGCCGCCTGGAAGTTTGTCTGCACCTCTGCCGGCAGCATAGTCGCCGCAAATCCCGATATTCTGGATCTGGGCGATATCACTGCCGTAAAGATCGATACCAACGAGAGCAAAAGCGAGATCAAGAGAAAGAACAAGGAGGGCAAGGAAGAAAGCTATATCCCGCCCAGGTTCAGATACAATTACAGCTTTTACATCATAATCAATGTCAATAACCCTTATTTCGAAGAAATGAAGTTCAAGATCGCGCCCGATGTGACCATCGAGGGCGGACCCAGGATCAACCTGGATATGGAAAACGAATATGTTCAGTCCATCACCGAAGCCAACAGCGTGGCAGACACCCTGTGGAATCTGAGGGAAGAACGCAGGGCTATGCAATAAAGGAGAAAAGGATTGAAGAAATTATTAAGCTTACTGCTTGCAGCCGCCATGGTGCTTAGCCTTTGCGCCTGCGGCGAAAAGTCCGTACCCGTAGAAGAACAGAGCATCTATGCTCAGATCAGCGGATTCAACGATGACGATGTGCTGGTCACCATCAACGATGCCAGGATAGATACTCGCAACTTCATGTACTGGGGCATGTATACCTGCAGCACGCTTGAGTATTATCTCATGTATTACAGCATGTCCTACGGTTACGAGGATGCCTTTGACGCAGAGGGCAATCTGAACTGGAGCTACGAGCTGGAGGATGGCATCACGCTGTCAGACATGGCTCTGGAAGAAACCCTGAGCACTCTGATGTATTATGAGGCCGCCCGCATTCTTGCCGACAAGTACGATATCCAGGCAAGCGAGGAACAGATCAAAGAGGTCGACGCCCAGATGGAATCCATGAAGGCTGAACTTGGCGAAGATGGCTGGGCCGATTACATTAAGGAAACCGGCTTGACCGAAGAAGAGCTGAGAAACATGTCTATACTGGCAAGCAGGCTGAACAATATGGACGCTCTTGCAGAAGATCCCGGAAGTCAGTTCGGAATGGATATCAATCCCGACGGAAGCCTTGAGGCTGTAGATGCCGTTGAGGCTGCCCTGCAGCAGATAATAGACGAGATGAAAGTCACCCCGGCGGAAAAGCTTTACACTCTTGATCTCGGCACTGCCTATGTGGCTTATATCGCAAAGCTTGCTGAAATAGAAGGCCAGGCTCAGTAGACCGGACTTTAGGCATACCCAAGTTAAAAAACGGCCCTGTGCCGGTAAATAATTATAATTAAGGAGACTAAAATGGAACAGATTTATGCAGCAAACGGCGCTAAGCCCATCGGACCCTATACCCCCGCCATCAAGGCAGGACACCTTGTATATCTCTCCGGTCAGACCGGCGGCATCGCGGATCAGGATGTAAAGCTCCAGGCTGAAGCTACCTGCAAGAACGTGGCAGCTCTGCTGGAAGCCGCAGGCGTAGGCTTTGAGGATGTAATCAAGACCACCTGCTTCCTGGCTGACATTGCAGACTTCGCAGCTTTCAACGAGGTTTATGCAAAGTACTTCATCTCCAAGCCCGCACGCAGCTGCGTGGCAGTAAAGGATCTGCCCGGCTCCGGCAACCTCTGCGAGATCGAAGTCATCGCATACAAGGAATAATCGCATTTTCGGGTAATTGTTTATTGCCCGCTCAATGTCATAGTGATAGAATACCTCTATATAACGCATATATAGAGGTATTTTTTATGAAGAAAAAGATAGTCGACTTTACAGAGGGAAGTATAGTTACTAAACTGATAGTCTTTATGATTCCCATAGTTTTGGGCAACATCTTCCAGAATCTGTACAACACCGTTGACGCCATGATAGTCGGAAGATTCGTAGGCACCAACGCTCTTGCAGCTGTCAGCGTCAGCTCCGCATCCACGGGCTTTATCGCAAGCTTCTTTACCGGAATGTCCATAGGTGCATCCGTTATCAGCTCCAAGGCCTTCGGCACCAAGGACGAAGAGAACATCGGCCGCTCCATGCGGGTCACCTTCACCTTCTCCGTGCTGTTCGGCGCTGCCCTGTCTCTGCTTGGCTTCGTGTTCGCCACCCAGATCCTGAACATCAGCCAGCCCGACCCCGCCTTCTGGAACGATGCGCTGATCTATCTGCAGATCTATCTGATCGGCATGATCTTCACCAGCACCTACAACATCGGCTCCGGCATCCTGCGTGCCATCGGCGATTCCAGCTCACCCACCCAGATACTGCTGGTCACCTCCATCGTCAACATCGTGCTGGATCTGGTCTTTGTTGCAGTGATGAGCATGGGCACCAAGGGTGCCGCCATCGCCACCGTCATTGCCCAGGCAGTATCCGCCGTGCTTGTTTATATCAAGATCAAGGGCAACCGTCCCGATTTCCGCATTGCGGTCTTCGAGATGTTCCCCAATATGGCTATCGTTAAGGAGAACCTTCGCATAGGCATCCCCTCCGGACTGCAGTACGCCGTGACCGGTCTGTCCAACGTATTCGTCTGGAAGTATATCAATAAATTCGGCCCCGCCGCTACCGCCGGCGTAGGCGCATTCCAGAAGGTCGAAAGACTGGTCGATATGCCGGGCAAGGGCTTCGGCTCCGCCGTCACCACCTTCGTAGGTCAGAACATGGGCGCCAAGAACTATGACAGAGTCAAGAAGGGCGTTCGCATCGCAATGATCGAATGTCTGATCTTCAACCTAATCATGAGCTGGGGAGCTTACTTCTTTGCTGAGCCTCTGATCAAGCTGTTTATCGAGGATCCCGAGGTCATCAGGATCGGCGTGGACATGCTGCGCCACCTGGCTCCGCTGTACTTCGTCCTGGCCACCAGAGACATCTACCTGGGTGCTCTGAGAGGCTTCGGCGATACCAAGATCCCCACTATCCTGACTATCATCGGCATGGTCGGAGTGCGTCAGGTCTACCTGGCCATCTCCAGCCGTTTCCGCTTTGATATGATCAATGTCTACAACTGCTACACCTATGCATGGTTCGCCGCTGCCATACTGATGGTCGGCTACTATGTCAAGGTCAAGAACAACTATCTGAACCCCGAGGCTGCCGTAATCGGAGCCGCCGAGACCGCCGAAATCGAAGAACCCGCCGATGAGGCAGAGGCCTTGGCAGAGAAATTCTATACCGAGGATGAGCCCTCCGCAGAGGATCTGGAAAAGGATTCTGCCGCTGATCTGGCAGAAAAGTATGATTCCGTCTCCGAGGCAGCTGAAATCGCTTTGGAAAGCTCCGCGGCCGAGGATCAGGCTGAAGCTGTATCTGCCGCAGCCCAGGCTGTTGCCGATGCCGCAGAGGGCCTGGAAGCAGCCGCAGAAGGCCTTGGTGCCGCCGCAGTGGATGAGACTGAAAAGATCTCCGACGAGATCCTGGAGGATGCTCAGCAGACTGTAGAAAAGGTATTCAGCGAAGAAAAAAGCTAACAATTCGCGGAAATACGCAAACAATAGACAGTTACAAAACTGATAAGATTTGAGAATGATCATAGAATAGTCTGAAAACCGGGCAGCCGCAGGGCCGCCCGGTTTTTGCCGCGCGTGGACCTGCTGTCAAGCTGTCAGATAAAGCACAAACCCGCTGCGCTGCCGCAATGATGCATTATCGCAGGCTCAGCAGCGTCGTCCGCGTCGGGGCCACGCTGCCGCTGCAGGCGGCTATTGATCAGATTGTCATGTGAGCCGCCTTCCGCTCCCGCTTACGACGGCCCCTTGCGCGGACTGCCGCAGCTAACCCGCGTGTGAGCCCGGGAGTCTGATCCAAAACAGATATGGTAAATACTTTTTTCAGTGTAAGTGTATATTTATCGCACAAAGAGGCGACTGTATTCGTTATATATATTGAGGAGGAAATAATCAATGGATTTGAAAGAACAGTACGATAAGCTCCTCAGATATTGTTATATGAAAACGAAAGACAGATTCCTGGCTGAGGATATTGTACAGGAGACTTTTCTGAAATTCTGGGAGAGTTATTCCTATAAGGACACAGGCAAAGAAATGTCTTATCTGTATACCATAGCCAGAAACCTCTGCATGGATGAGTTTCGAAGGAAGACAACATTGAACATTGACGAGTGCCCGGATCTTCCTGCCTGCAAAAACGCAGAGCCTGAGAATATGATTGATGGAATTGCTGTAGAGGAAGCGCTGGACGGGCTTTCGGAAGAGCTTCGGGAAATCATAGTAATGCGTTATGTTAGCGGGATGTCGCCGGCAGATATCGGAAAGGTATGCGGGATGTCCAGGTTCTCTGTTCGCAGGAGAATAAAGGAGGGGCTTAACGATCTGAGAAAGCTGCTGGGAGGTGAAAGCTGGCTATGACAGATAAAGAACTGAAAGAAGTGTTGGAAAATGCATATTTATTGCCTGACACGGAGAAAGAAAAAGCATTTGTTCGCAAATATGAACAGCGTTCCTTAAGGCTTTCGGAAATAATAAAAATGGAATTCCTGTACATGGGAGTGAAAAGTATTCTTGCAGGAGTGGTTCTGACTGTCATGCTGCTGACAGCTGCTCAGACGGGTGACACGGAAATGGTGTGGATATTTGCTTCGTTTGTTCCTATGTATGCCCTGATTCCTATGCTTCTGCTTTCACGGTCTGAGCGATTCGGAATGGACGAGCTTGAAGCATCAAGCAGATTTTCGCTACGCTTTATTCGCATCGTCCGCATGTTTATTTTGGGTATTATCAGTATGGCAATGCTTTCGGCTGCCGGAATTATTTTACGGCTTGCGGCAGCGGCTTCTTTTTCCGAGCAAATGATACTGATCGTATTCCCATATCTTATAAGTGTCTATGGTGCCATGCTGGTAACAAGAAAGTGGCGGGGTAAAGAAAATGTCTTCGGAGTACTGGCAGTATGCGCCTTTGCAGGCTTGCTGCCATTTGTGATAAGGCCGGTAAAGCTGTCGGGACAGCTTTCTGACGGAGTCTTTCTCCCCGTGATAGTGCTGCTCCTGCTGGCTTTCATCAGAGAATGCATGTTATATGTGAAAGAAAGTGAGAATTTATCATGGAACTTGTGTTAGACAGGATTGCGAAACAGTATTCGGGTACCACAGCGGTGGATCGGATCAGTGCGGATTTACAACCGGGAGTTATAGGACTTCTCGGCGCGAACGGTGCGGGAAAAACAACTCTTATGCGCATGATCTGCGGTATTCTGAAGCCTACAAGCGGAACGATATGCCTGAAGACCGGTAAAGAAGATCTGATGGCATCAGAAGAAATGTACAGAGATGTGCTTGGCTATCTGCCTCAGGATTTCGGGTATTATCCGAACTTTACCGGAAGGGATTTTCTGATGTATATGGCTGCGTTAAAGGGGATTGACAAGCCCGCTGCAAAAAGGAAATGCGAGGAACTGCTGAAGACGGTAAATCTGGAGAATGCGGCAGACAAGAAGATCAAAACCTATTCCGGCGGTATGAAACAGCGGCTTGGAATCGCCCAGGCGGTACTAAATGACCCAAAGATCCTGATCCTTGACGAGCCGACTGCCGGCCTGGATCCAAAAGAAAGGGTGCGCTTCAGGAATCTGATTGCAGAGCTGGGAAGGGATGCTATCGTCATTCTGTCTACACATATCGTATCCGATGTGGAACACATCGCGGATCGCATTTTGATGATGAAGGAGGGACGCGTTATTTTTGACGGCAAGGCAACTGACATTCAGGAGGATCTGGAGACCTTTTACCTGCAAGAATTCGAAGGAGACCAGGATGAATAATTACTTTTTAATATATAAAACCGAGATAGGAAAGATAGTATCTAAGAAGTCGGTATGGATCGCCATGGCGATCAGTATAGGGTTGGTGTTATTAGTAGGGTTGACCAATCTGTCGGCAGATGGTCATAGTGCCTATGTAAAAGAACAGGAGGAACTTCTGACAGCGATTTCGGGAAGTCCCATAGACGATGCGTTCCTGGAAAACTTTAAAAACGAAATAGAGCGGCAGATCGGGGAACGCCCGGAGCTTTACGGTAAGATCGCGGAATATGATCCGGGGGCAGTTTACCAGAATGCTGCCGGAAACATAGGAAAATCCGCATTGTATGATCTCCTGTATACTGTAGTCCGCGACAGGGAAAAAGTCGGCAAAGTGACTGCTGACGAATTCTACGGATCGATGCGAAATAATATAATTAAAGACGGCGCTGAGCTCGGCGCTTCTGAAGAGGAGCTGAATGTCTGGCTTGAGATCTATGACAGCATAGAAAAACCGATTGTTTATTCCTATGCTTTGGCATATCTGAATATTCTGGATGTTCTGTTTATTATAGGATGGGCTTTGATCCTGAATATTTCGATAGCCTTGGCAGGGATCTTCGCAGATGAAAAAACCTATCGTACGGATGCCATGATCCTTTCTTCCAAGAACGGCAGACTGCCGGTTTGCGCGGCAAAAATCGCGGCGGGCAGCACGGTTGCCGTAGCACAGGCTTTTTTACTGCTGGGGATCTGCCTGGGAACGATGTTTCTTTTTTACGGAACGACCGGATGGAATGCCATGATACAGAATGTGATCCCCTCATCACCGTGGAATGTTACGATCGGAGCCATGACGCTGATTTGCATTGCACTGGCGGTATTGACAAGCGTATTTTTTGCCATGACCAATGCACTGCTGTCTCTCCTGACAAAGTCTTCAGTTTCGACCATGGCAATACATGCTGCCGTTATTTTTGCAGGTCTGTTTAATATTCCCGGAAAGTTGGGCATCATTGCAAAGCTGTGGCAGCTGAGGCCGACAATGATACTTTACTATGGTTCCTTCTGCAATACATTCCGATACGGGCGGATGAATAACGTCGAAGCATCTGCTTTGATCTACGGCACTTGCATTATCGTATTTGCTGTGATGTTGGTAATGATATATGACAAAGAACAGGTGGAAAGCAGTTAATTTCGCAGAAGCGCGGACAAGACAGGGGAGAAGACAGAGAACCGTCCCCTGTCTTATGTCTTCCTGTCTTACCTGTCTTACAAATGTCTTCCTGTCTTACAAACCTCTTGCAATCCGGAGCAAAACGGTATATCCTTACTAAAGACCCAAGCAGGGGTCTTTTTAATTGCCGGAGCATGCGGGGAGCTTCCGATCGACCCCGGGCGGGCATTACGGCCTGCTTTCCCGGCGCGTGTGGACAGCGCAGGGCATGATCTTCAGCGAGAAAACACCGCAGATGCGCCGCAGAGAGGGTGCCGGTAAAAGGGGCTGCAGCTTCCGGATAATTTCGGTATTTTTTGCTTCTTTTTTGATTGACTTGCACACCTTAATGTGATACTTTTATTGAGTATCGCTATGCCGTACAAAGGGCATTGCGTATTTAATGCGCTGGAAATACGTGCAAACGTAAACATATCGGAGGAAATCAAATGGCTAATGAAGTAAGAGTCAAAGTTACCCTGTCCTGCTCTGAATGCAAGCAGAGAAACTACAACACCACCAAGAACAAGAGAAACAACTCTGAGAAGCTTGAACTCAACAAGTATTGCCCGTTCTGCAAGAAGCAGACCCTGCACAGAGAGACCAAGTAATCCGGAAAGGAATTCACTCAGATGGCAAACACCAATGCTGACACCAAAAAAAGCAGCTTCAAGGAATATCTGAAGGGCGTCAGAACAGAGATGAAGAAGGTCGTATGGCCTACCAAGAAGGAAACCTCCCGCTACACCGCGGTAGTTCTGGTAGTCTGCGCCGTATTCGCCCTGCTGTTCTGGGTCCTGGATACCGCATTCCTTGCCCTGCTCGGACAGGTGCTTAATATTACATTATAGGAGCCGACATGTCTGAAAAAGAGATTCAGTACAGCGAATCTGCAGATCTTGAAGCTCGTCAGGAAGAGATCAGCGCATCCCTCGCCCAGGAGAGAGACGAAGCTCCCGAGGATTTCCGCAACAGGAGCAAGGAGCCTCACTGGTATGTGGTGCATACCTATTCCGGTCACGAGAACAAGGTAAAGGTAAATCTGGAGAAGCTGGTAGAAAACAGAGGCATGCAGGATCTTGTGCTGCAGGTCATTGTTCCCACTGAGGAAAAGGTGGAGTTCAAGGATAATCAGCGCCAGGTCAAGACCAGGAAGATATTTCCCGGTTATGTCATCGTAAAGATGATAGTCACCAACGAATCCTGGTATCTGGTCAGAAACACTCAGGGCGTCACCGGCTTTGTGGGCCAGGGCTCAGAGCCCATTCCCCTTACCGACGAGGAAGTCAGAAGACTGGGGATCGAGAAGACCGTTATCGTTCTCGACATCAAGCCCGGAGATATAGTCAAGATCATTTCCGGCCCCTTCAAGGGCTTCAGCGGCCTTGTAGAGGAGGTCAACGCCGAAAGGCATACCCTCAAGACCAAGGTGGATATGTTTGGAAGGGCGACCCCCGTCCAGCTGGAATTCGACCAGGTCGACAAAATGAATTAACACAACTTTATATAAAATAACGAAGCCGCTTCGTAGAAAGGAGAAACAGCTATGGCAAAGAAAATCGAAGGTTATGTTAAACTGCAGATCGCCGCAGGCGCAGCAACTCCTGCACCTCCCGTAGGACCCGCACTCGGCCAGAAGGGCATCAATATCATGGACTTCTGCAAGCAGTTCAACTCCAGAACAGCAGATCAGAAGGATCAGGGACTCGTTATCCCCGTTGTGATCACTGTTTATGCCGACAAGTCCTTCACCTTCATCACTAAGACTCCTCCCGCAGCAGTTCTTATCAAGAAGGCAGCAGGCCTTGACAAGGCTTCAGGAGAACCTAACAAGAAGAAGGTCGGAACCATCACCACCGAGCAGGCCCGCCAGATCGCACAGACCAAGATGCCGGATCTGAACGCAGCAAACTTGGATACTGCTACAGAGATGATCAAGGGAACGGCCAGAAGCATGGGCATTCTTGTCCAGGATTAATCAGTGGGAGGCGCAGAGCGCCGTCAGTACCACAAGGAGGTAAAACATGCCTAAGAGAGGCAAAAAGTATCAGGATGCGGCAAAGCTCTTCGACAAGAGCGAGCAGTACGATTTAGAGGACGCTTTCAAGCTGATCCCCCAGACTGCCACCGCAAACTTCGATGAGACCGTAGAAGCTCACTTCAGAATGGGCCTCGACGGAAGACACGCAGACCAGCAGATCAGAGGAGCTATCGTACTCCCCCACGGAACCGGCAAGACCGTTAAGGTACTGGTATTCGCAAAGGGCGACAAGGCTCACGAGGCAGAGGCAGCAGGCGCTGACTATGTAGGAGCTGAAGAGCTGGCACAGAAGATCCAGACTGAGAACTGGTTCGACTTCGACGCAGTAGTAGCTACTCCCGACATGATGGGTGTTGTAGGTAAGCTCGGTAGAGTCCTGGGCCCCAAGGGTCTTATGCCTAACCCCAAGTCCGGCACCGTTACCATGAACATTGAGAGCGCACTCAACGACATCAAGGCCGGTAAGGTAGAGTATCGTCTCGACAAGTCGAACATCGTTCACGCACAGATCGGTAAGGTATCTTTCGGACCTGAAAAGCTCCAGGAGAACTATCAGGCACTGCTGGATGCCATTATCAAAGCTAAGCCTGCAGCAGCAAAGGGCCAGTACATCAAGAGCTGCGTCATCGCAACCACCATGGGCCCCGGAATCAAGCTCAACCCCACCAAGCTGAGCTAAGCCAGGCAAAAGGCCGGATCGCAACTTAACACAGAATATAGGACTGTAGACAGCAGGTGGGCGCAAGCCCTCAATATCCAGCCGAGGTTACGATTCATAAATCAGAGCCTTTTCAGTCACACCGAAAAGGCTTTCTTAACAGAAAGCCGGAAAGGAGAAAAATGTCAGCAGAAAGTCTTAAGTTAAAAGGCGCTGTAATCGACGAGATCAAGGCTAAGCTCGACAAGGCAGAATCCGTAGTCGTGATCGATTACATGGGAACAACAGTAGAACAGGCTACTGAAATGAGAAAGAAGCTCCGTGAAGCCGGAGTGGATTACACCGTATACAAGAACACTCTGATGGCTAAGGCAGTTGAAGGCACCAAGTATGATGGCCTCAAGGACTCCCTGAAGGGACCCAGTGCTCTGGCTATCAGCTACGAAGATGCAGTGACACCCGCAAAGGTCATCGCAGGATGCATCAAGGACTACGGCAAGATGGCCTTTAAGGCCGGTGTCGCAGAGGGCGTTCTTTACGATCAGAAGGGTATAGAAGCCCTGGCCGCAATTCCTTCCAGAAACGAACTCATCGCCAAATTCATGGGCAGCATTCAGAGCCCCGTGGGCAAGATGGTCCGCACCTTCCAGGCAATTGCAGATGCTAAAACAGAATAATCTATATCAAACTCAGGTTTTATTCGGAGGAATATAAAAATGACTAAGGAAGAAATCATTGAAGCTATAAAGGGTATGACTATCCTCGAGCTGAACGAGCTGGTTAAGGCTTGCGAAGAGGAATTCGGAGTTTCCGCAGCTGCTCCCGTTGCAGTAGCAGCAGCCGGTCCCGCTGCAGAAGCAGAGGTTAAGGACGAATTCAACGTAGTTCTGGCCGAAGTAGGCGCAGAAAAGATCAAGGTCATCAAGGTCGTTCGCGAACTGACCGGTCTGGGCCTGAAGGAAGCAAAGGAACTGGTAGACAAGGCTCCTTCCGTAGTAAAGGAAAACGCTGCTACCGCAGAAGCCAACGATATGAAGGCAAAGCTGGAAGAAGTAGGCGCAAAGGTAGAGCTGAAGTAGTTTCGACGCTTGAATTTAACAGAAGGGTTGTCCGTTTTTCGGGCAACCCTTTTGGTGCTATTATCAACGCCCTTCAAAAAACTCGGAAAAACACAATTTCGGCAAAATTTTGCTTGACTGCTTGTAGTTAAACAAATAAAATAGTATATTGCCTAAGATTGTTGTCTACATATATATAAAGGAGGGAAAAGAATGCCCCAACCCGTAAAAATAGGCAAGACTGAGCGCATGAGCTTCTCCAAGATCGATGCTGTAATGCCCATGCCCCACCTCTTGGATATACAGAAGGCCTCCTATGATTGGTTCATCAAGGAAGGTCTTTCTGAAGTTCTCGAGGATATTTCCCCTATCAGGGACTATGCGGATAATCTTGCTCTTGAATTCGTGGATCACTCGATCTCCGATGAAACTAAATACGACCAGGAAGAGTGCAAGGAGCGCGATGCCACCTATGCTGCACCCCTGAAGGTACGGGTCCGCCTGATCAATCAGGAGACAGGCGAAGTCAAGGAACAGGAAGTCTTTATGGGAGATTTCCCCATAATGACCGAAAAGGGTACGTTTATTTACAACGGCGCCGAGCGTGTAGTAGTCACTCAGCTCGTCAGGAGCCCCGGCCCTTATTTTTCCGTATCTACGGATAAGTCCAACAACCAGCTGTTCTCTTCTCAGATCATCCCCAACAGAGGCGCATGGATCGAATACGAAACCGATGCAAATCTGGGTCTTTCCGTGCGCGTAGACCGCACCAGAAAGCAGCCCATCACCTGCATACTCCGTGCCCTGGCCTACAGAGGCGTAGAAGAAAAGGTCGACGCCGAAAAGAGAAAGAATCCCGCTATGACCGATGAGGACATACGCAAGAAGGTCCGCCGCTATCAGGAATACAAGACCCAGACCGCAGCCACCTTCTACGAAGGCACCAATGCCGAGCTTCTGGAGGTTTTCGGATCCGACGGGAGACTGGGAATAACCCTCGAAAAGGATACCTGCAGCAATTTCGAGCAGGGCCTTAAGGAAATATACAGAAAGCTGCGTCCCGGCGAGCCTGCCAGCTTCGACAGCGCCTACGAGCTCATCGAGGCTTTGTTCTTCGATGCCAAGCGCTATGATCTGGCCAAGGTGGGACGTTATAAATACAACAAGAAGCTCGGTCTGAGCAACCGTATCTCCGGCTGCACCCTGGCTGATGATGTCATCCATCCCGAAACCGGTGAGATCATCTATGAAAAGGGCGCCAGACTGGATACCGAAGCTGCCAAGATAATAGAAAACGCCGGCGTCGAGTATGTATTGGTCTGCAGCAAGTTCGAAGAAGACAAGACCGTCAAGGTCATAGGCAACAACTTCGTAGAGCTGGCAGACTATGTGGATTTTGACCCCGCAGCCTACAGACTTCCCGACCAGGTATTCTATCCTGCCTTCAAGGCTGTAAACGAAGAGTATTCCGAAGCCTTCGGCACAGAAGGAGACGAAAAGCTGAGCAAGGCCAAGAAGGCCGCAGAGGACAAGCGCTATGCCGAGTTCCTCTACTCCAAGAGGGACGTGCTCTCTCCCAAGCATATCATATTCGATGATATCATCGCTTCTGTCAGCTACGAGCTCGGCCTTGTGGACGGCATAGGTCAGGTCGACGACATCGACCATCTGGGCAACCGCCGCTTAAGAACCGTGGGCGAGCTGCTGCAGAACCAGTTCCGCATCGGCCTTTCCAGAATGGAAAGAGTCGTAAGAGAGAGGATGACAATTCAGGATATCGAGGCCGCAACACCCTCCAACCTGATCAATATCAGGCCCGTGACCGCAGCCATCAAGGAGTTCTTCGGTTCCTCCCAGCTGTCACAGTTCATGGATCAGACCAACCCCCTGGCAGAGCTTACCCACAAGAGAAGGCTCTCCGCACTGGGCCCCGGCGGTCTGTCCAGAGAGCGTGCCGGATTCGAGGTCCGCGATGTACACCACTCCCACTACGGACGCATGTGCCCCATCGAGACTCCTGAAGGTCCCAACATCGGCCTGATCGGATCTCTTGCAACATACGGAAGGATCAACCAGTACGGCTTCATCGAGACTCCCTACAGAAAGGTTGACAAGCATACGGGAATAGTATCCAGAGACGTAAATTACCTGATGGCAGACGAGGAGGAAACTCTGATCATAGCCCAGGCAAACGAGCCCCTTGATGCAGAGGGTCATTTCGTGAACCAGAAGGTCCTTGCAAGAGGAGCTTTGGGTGAAATCGATCTTTACGACAGAGAACGTGTAGACTATATGGACGTTTCTCCCCGTCAGGTAGTATCCATTGCCACCGCAATGATACCCTTCCTCGAAAATGATGACGCAAACCGTGCCCTGATGGGTTCCAACATGCAGCGTCAGGCAGTGCCTCTGCTGGTAGCGGACGCACCCATAGTCGCCACAGGCGTTGAAGGCGCAGCAGCCAGAGATTCCGGCGTCGTGGTCATGGCCAAGAGAGCCGGCGTGGTTGAATTTGTGGACGCCACCAGAATAGTCATCAGGACCGAAGACGGCTTCAAGGACGAATACAAGCTTCTTAAGTACAAGCGCTCCAACCAGGGCACCTGCATGAACCAGAAGCCCATCGTAAACCACGGAGAAAAGATAGAGGCCGGAGAGGTCATCGCCGACGGTCCTTCCACGGACATGGGCGAGATAGCTCTGGGCAGAAACCTGCTCATAGGCTTTATGACCTGGGAGGGCTATAACTACGAGGACGCAGTCATCCTCAACGAGCGCCTGCTCATGGACGACGTGCTCACCTCCATTCATATAGAAAAATACGAGACCGAAGCCCGCGATACCAAGCTTTGCCCCGAAGAGATCACCAGAGATATCCCCAATGTGGGCGACGATGCTCTTAAGGATCTGGACGAGGAAGGCATAATCAGAGTGGGCGCAGAGGTCGATTCCTCCGACATACTGGTAGGAAAGGTCACTCCCAAGGGCGAGACCGAGCTCACTCCCGAGGAGCGCCTGCTGAGGGCTATATTCGGCGAAAAGGCCAGAGAGGTCCGCGACACATCTCTGAGAGTGCCTCACGGTGAAACCGGTATAGTTGTAGATGTCAAGGTCTTCTCCAGAGAAAACGGCGACGATCTGCCTCCCGGAGTCAACAAGCTGGTTCGCTGCTACATAGCGACCAAGAGAAAGATCAACGTGGGCGACAAGATGTCCGGACGCCACGGCAACAAGGGTGTTATTTCCAGGATACTGCCCATCGAGGACATGCCCTTCATGGAAGACGGCACTCCGCTGCAGGTAATGCTCAATCCTCTGGGCGTACCTTCCCGTATGAACATAGGACAGGTACTGGAGGTCCATCTGGGTCTGGCAGCAAAGAAGAAGGGCTGGTACATCTCCACACCCGTATTCGATGGTGCCCATGAGAGCGACATCACACAGCTGCTTACAGAGTGCGGCTATCCCGAAACAGGCAAGCTGATGCTCAGAGACGGACGCACAGGCGACTGGTTCGATCATCCCGTTACCGTGGGCTACATGTACATGCTCAAGCTCCACCATCTGGTAGATGACAAGATCCATGCCAGGAGCACAGGCCCGTACTCTCTGGTTACCCAGCAGCCTCTGGGAGGCAAGGCCCAGTTCGGCGGACAGCGCTTCGGCGAAATGGAGGTGTGGGCCCTTGAGGCCTATGGCGCAGCCTATACGCTTCAGGAGATCCTGACTGTCAAGTCCGACGACGTGGTCGGCCGTGTAAAGACCTACGAATCCATAGTCAAGGACGAGAACATACCCGAACCCGGCATACCCGAATCCTTCAAGGTACTCATTAAGGAAATGCAGAGTCTGTCTCTGGACGTTAAGGTCCTGGACGAGGACGGCAAGGAAGTCGAGCTGAAGGATACCAGTGAATACGACGGACCCGCCAACATCAATATGATCGAGTTCGAAGACAGAAAGGGCAGTGACGGTGAGTTCTTCTTATCCGGATCGGGCTTTACCGAGCTGGATTCTGACGGCGAGGAGGTCGCTTCCGAAGATGTCTACGTAAAGGACAGCTACGAAGATGACTACGCCGAAAACGGTGAGATGGAATAGTCACCCCAAGTTATCGCGACCCGTTTAATACAGGAAGGGGAAAGTGCTTTGGAATTAAGTAATTTCGAATCATTACAGATAAGTCTGGCTTCTACCGAAAAGATCCTCAGCTGGTCTAAGGGAGAGGTTAAAAAGCCCGAAACCATAAACTACAGAACGCTCAAGCCCGAAAGGGACGGACTCTTCTGCGAAAAGATATTCGGACCCACCAAGGATTACGAATGTCACTGCGGAAAGTACAAGAGGATACGCTATAAGGGCATAGTCTGCGACCGCTGCGGCGTTGAAGTGACCAAGGCAAAGGTGAGAAGAGAGCGCATGGGGCATATCGCTCTGGCTACTCCCGTCTCTCACATCTGGTATTTCAAGGGTATTCCCAGCCGCATTGGTCTTGTACTGGACATGTCTCCCAAGAATCTTGAGAAAGTCCTTTACTTTGCTTCGTTCATAGTAATAGACCCCAAGAATACCGATCTGCTCAAGAACCAGATACTGACCGAGCAGGAATACAGAGACGCTCTGGACAAGTACGGCAGCAACGGCTTCGAGGCCGGTATGGGCGCTGAAGCCATCAGAAAGCTGCTGGCTGAGATAGATCTGGATGCTCTGGCTGCCGATCTGAGAGAGACTCTCGCGGTATCCCAGGGCCAGAAAAAGGTGCGCATAGTCAGAAGACTGGAGGTCATAGAGGCCTTCAGATCTTCAGGCAACCGTCCGGAATGGATGATAATGGAGGTCGTTCCCGTCATTCCTCCCGATCTGCGCCCCATGGTACAGCTGGACGGCGGACGCTTTGCGACCTCCGACCTCAATGATCTGTACAGAAGAGTAATCAACAGGAACAACCGCCTCAAGAGACTTCTTGAGCTGGGTGCTCCCGATATCATCGTGCGCAACGAAAAGCGCATGCTCCAGGAATCCGTGGATGCCCTCATCGACAACGGCCGCAGAGGCAGACCCGTCACCGGACCTGGAAGCAGGCCCCTTAAGTCTCTGTCCGTCATGCTCAAGGGCAAGCAGGGCAGATTCCGTCAGAACCTGCTGGGCAAGCGTGTAGACTACTCCGGACGTTCCGTAATAGTCGTAGGACCCGAGCTCAAATTCTTCCAGTGCGGTCTTCCCAAGAAGATGGCTCTGGAGCTGTTCAAGCCCTTCATTATGAAGGAGCTGGTCAAGAACGGCCAGGCTCATAACATAAAGAGCGCAAAGAGAATGGTGGAAAAGGTCCGCCCCGAGGTATGGGACGTTCTGGACGATATCATCAAGGATCATCCCGTGCTGCTCAACCGTGCCCCGACCCTGCACAGACTGGGCATACAGGCCTTCGAGCCCGTGCTGGTAGAGGGCAAGGCGATTAAGCTTCATCCCCTGGCCTGCACAGCCTTCAACGCGGACTTCGACGGAGACCAGATGGCAGTTCATGTGCCTCTGTCCGTGGAGGCCCAGGCAGAGGCCCGTTTCCTGATGCTGTCTGTCAACAACATTCTGGCACCCAAGGACGGCTCTCCTATCACCGAGCCTACTCAGGATATGATACTGGGCTCCTACTACCTGACTCATCCCGGTACCGCTGTCAAGACTCTCAATGACGGGACCGTGCTTGAAAAGGTGGACGAGTTCGAGGATGCACAAACCCAGGCAAAGCTCAGGGAAGCCGGCTATGTGAGAGTTCCCGAAAAGGGAGACGGCAAGGTATTCGCAGACGAATCCGAAATGATGATGGCCTATCAGAATGGCGTCATCGCCATCCATGCCAAGGTCAAGGTTCGCCGCACCATGGGCAAGGGCGATCCCGGCAAGCTGGTGGAGACCACCGTGGGCCGCCTTATCTATAACTCCGAGATCCCTCAGGACCTTGGATTCATAGACAGAAGCAAGGATCCTTATTCCCTTGAGATAGGCTTCCTGTGCAAGAAGAAGGATCTTACCAATATCATAGACCACTGCTTCAGGATCCACGGCAACACCGAAACCGTAAAGCTCCTTGACCATATCAAGGATATGGGCTTCAAGTATTCAACAAGAGCAGCTGTCACCATCAGTATAGGCGACATGGTCATGCCCAAGGAAAAGGCAGAGATCATCGCAAAGGCCCAGACCGTAGTAGACAAGTATCAGCAGGCTTACAGAAGAGGTCTGATGAACAACAACGAGCGCTACGAAAAGGTTCTGGATGTGTGGCACAAGGCTACAGACGATGTGGCTGACGCACTGATGGCCAGCCTCAGATCAGACAATAACCTGAACATCATGGCAGATTCCGGTGCCCGTGGTTCCAAGAACCAGATCCGTCAGATCGGCGGCATGCGCGGACTTATGGCCAATGCAACAGGTAAGACCATAGAGGTGCCTATCACCGCAAACTTCAGAGAGGGTCTTTCCGTAATGGAATACTTCCTCTCCTCCAACGGCGCCAGAAAGGGTCTGGCAGATACCGCTCTGCGTACCGCAGACTCCGGCTACATGACCAGGCGTCTGGTGGACGTATCCCATAATGTCATCGTAAGAGACGAAGACTGCGGCACTGATGAAGGCATCGAGGTATCCGCATTCACCGACGGCAAGGAGATCATCGAGCCTCTGAACCTGCGCATCGTGGGCAGAACTGCCCTGGAGGACGTTATCGATCCCTCCACCGGCGAGGTGCTGGCTCAGGGCGGAGAAGAGATACTCGAAGAGCAGGCTGACGCCATCGCAAGCGCCGGAATCACATCCGTAAAGATTCGTTCCGTCATGACCTGCCGCTGCCGCAACGGCGTGTGCGCAAAGTGCTACGGACGCAACCTGGCTACCGGCGAGCCCGTAACCATGGGCGAAGCCGTAGGCATCATCGCTGCGCAGTCCATAGGTGAGCCCGGTACTCAGCTGACCATGAGAACCTTCCACAGCGGCGGTATTTCCGTTGCCGGAAACGACATCACTCAGGGTCTTCCCAGAGTAGAAGAGCTTTTCGAGGCCAGAAAGCCCAAGGGCATGGCAGAGATCTGCGAAGCTGACGGCACCGTGGTATCCATAGAGACCAGGGCCGACAACAAGACCGAAGTCCGCATACGCGGCGAGGAAGAGCGCAGCTATACCATTCCTTACGGCGCAAGGCTGAAGGTCTCCGAGGGCGATAAGATCTTCGCCGGCGAAGGCATCACCCAGGGCCCCCTCAACCCCCACGACATCATGCGTCTGCAAGGTATTGAAGGCGTATATCAGTACCTGCTCAAGGAAGTACAGCGCGTATACCGTCAGCAGGGTGTAGATATCAACGACAAGCACATAGAGATCATAGTCAGCCAGATGCTGAGCAAGTATCATATCGAGGATGCAGGAGATACCCATCTGCTGCCTGGCGGACTCTACACCAGATTCGAGGTCGACGAGGCCAACGAGGCTCTGGAAGAAGATCAGCAGCCCGCTGAATATACCAGAACTCTGCTTGGTATCACCAAGGCTTCTCTGGCAACCAATTCCTGGCTGTCCGCAGCATCCTTCCAGGAGACCACAAGGGTGCTCACCGACGCGGCCATCAAGGGCAAGACCGACCATCTGGTTGGCCTGAAGGAGAACGTCATCATCGGCAAGCTGATCCCCGCAGGCACCGGCATGAAGATGTACAAGAACGTCGGCGTGGACTACGGTGTCAACACCGAATACATCGAATCCTTCAACCATAAGGACGAGGCGCAGGAGGATGCCGAATCCGCCGAAGGGCTTGAAGATACAGGCCTTTAGGTGGGGCATATATTGACAAAGACCCTGTTATTATGGTAGAATCCATTGTTTGCTGTTATGGCTGCCCTCGGGCAGCCTGCAGATAAAAAATCTAGAAGAAAGGAGAAGAAATCATGCCAACAATTAATCAGCTGGTCAGAGAAGGAAGGACCAAGTCCGAAAAGAAGTCCAACAGCCCTGCACTGCTTAAAGGCACCAACTCTCTCAGAAGAGTAGCCACCGACAGTCAGTCCCCTCAGAAGAGAGGCGTTTGCACTTCCGTAAAGACCGTGACCCCGAAGAAGCCTAATTCTGCACTTCGTAAGGTTGCCCGTGTGCGTCTTACCAACGGTATCGAAGTTACCGCTTATATCCCCGGAATCGGTCATAACCTTCAGGAGCACAGCGTGGTACTCATCAGAGGCGGCCGTGTAAAGGATCTGCCCGGTGTACGTTATCACATCGTAAGAGGTACTCTGGATACCGCCGGCGTTTCCGGACGCGGTCAGGCACGTTCCAAGTACGGTGCAAAGAGACCCAAGGCCAAGAAGTAAGCTTCAAGTCTCAATCAAAGAAAGTTATAACTGACATTATCGGGATTATGCCCATTTATATAGATATGGGCATTGCGGCATTCTAAGTAATGTTGAGTACCGATGATATTGCGCATATGCGCAAGGAGGGAAGAAGTGCCTAGAAGAGGTAAGGTACCCAAGAGGGAAGTGCTTCCCGATCCCGTATACGGCAGTGTTGTTGTCACCAAGCTGATCAACAGCATCATGCTGGACGGAAAGAAGGGCGTTGCACAGAAGATCGTGTATGATGCCTTCGAAATGATCGGAAAGAAGACAGGCGAAGAGCCTATCGAAATCTTCGAAAAGGCTATGAACAATATCATGCCTACAGTCGAAGTAAAAGCAAGAAGAATCGGTGGTGCAAACTACCAGGTTCCTATCGAAGTAAGACCTGCAAGACGTCAGACCCTGGGTCTGAGATGGCTCACCGCTTACACCAGAGCCAGAGGCGAACGCACAATGTCCGAAAGGCTTGCAAATGAACTGATGGACGCAGCCAACGGAATGGGCTCCTCCGTAAAGAAGAGAGAGGACACCCACAAGATGGCAGAGGCCAACAGAGCATTCGCCCACTACAGGTTTTAATCAGTCTGCCATAAGCATTAAAAGATCAAGGAAAGGAGGTAAAACATGCCAAGACAATTCTCCCTGGAGAAAACAAGAAACATCGGCATTATGGCTCATATCGATGCCGGAAAGACTACAACCACAGAACGCATACTGTTCTACACAGGCCGCACTCACAAAATCGGTGAGACCCATGACGGCACTGCTACCATGGATTGGATGGCTCAGGAGCAGGAGCGCGGCATAACCATAACCTCCGCCGCGACTACTGCCCAATGGAAAGACACAAGAATAAATATCATCGACACCCCGGGACACGTTGATTTTACCGTAGAGGTCGAAAGATCCCTGCGTGTTCTCGACGGAGCCGTTACGGTTCTTTGTGCCAAGGGAGGCGTTGAGCCCCAGTCCGAGACGGTATGGCGTCAGGCAGAAAAGTACAAGGTCCCCCGGATGATATTCGTCAACAAGATGGATATTACCGGAGCAAACTTCTATCATGTCCTGGACATGGTCAGGGACAGGCTCAAGGCAAACGCGGTGCCCGTTCAGCTGCCCATAGGCGCTGAGTCGGATTTCGTGGGTGTCATAGACCTTATCAATATGAAGGCAGACATCTATACAGATGATCTTGGTCTGGTATACGGAGAGGGCGAGATCCCCGAAAACATGATGGATCAGGCTCTCGAATACCGGAACAGGCTGCTTGAGGCAGTGGCCGAAACCGACGAGATGCTCATGATGAAGTACCTCGACGGCGAAGAGCTCACTGTTTCCGAGATCAAGAGCGCCATCAGAAAAGAGACCATAGAAAACCGTATGGTCCCCGTGCTCTGCGGCTCGGCATACAAGAATAAGGGCGTACAGCTGCTGCTCGACGCAGTGGTTGATTACATGCCTTCTCCCCTGGATATTCCGCCTATCAAGGGTATAGTGCCCAAGACGGAAAAAGAGGAAGAAAGACATACAGGAGATGACCAGCCCTTCAGCGCGCTGGCCTTCAAGATCATGGCGGATCCTTATGTAGGCAAGCTTGCATTCTTCAGAGTATACTCAGGCGTACTCGAAGGCGGCTCTTATACCTACAATTCCACCAAGGGCAAGAAGGAGCGCATGGGCCGCATTCTCCAGATGCACGCAAATCACAGAGAGGATATCGATGCGGTGTACGCAGGCGATATAGCCGCCGCCGTGGGTCTTAAGGACACCACCACCGGAGACACCCTCTGCGATGAGAAGCATCCCATCATTCTGGAATCCATGGAATTCCCCGATCCCGTAATACAGATTGCCATTGAGCCCAAGACCAAGGCAGGTCTTGAGAAGATGGATATAGCCCTGGCAAAGCTTGCCGAGGAGGATCCTACCTTCAAGACCTACACCGATCCCGACACGGGCCAGACCATCATTGCGGGCATGGGCGAGCTCCATCTGGAAATCATAGTAGACAGACTGCTGCGGGAATTCAAGGTAGAGGCAAATGTGGGCAAGCCCCAGGTTTCCTACAAAGAAACCATATCTGCCGAAGCCGTGGAGGACAACCGTTATGTCAAGCAGTCAGGCGGACACGGCCAGTACGGTCATGTCAAGATCAGGATATATCCCAGACAGCCGGGCGAAGGCTATGAATTCGTCAACCACATCGTGGGCGGTGCCATTCCCAAGGAATACATCCCCAAGATCGACGAAGGCATACGCGATGCCATGGCTAACGGTCCCCTGGCGGGTTATCAGATGGTGGACGTGGGTGTAGAGCTTATTGACGGATCCTATCACGAGGTAGACTCCTCTGATATGGCCTTCAAGATCGCAGCATCCATGGCGCTGAGGCAGGCAGCTGCCAAGGCTTCACCGGTACTGCTGGAGCCCATCTTCAAGGTCGAGGTCAACGCTCCCGAGGAATACATGGGAGATATAATCGGAGACATAAGCTCAAGAAGAGGCCGTATCGAGGGAACCGACATTTTCAACGGAGCAGCCAGCGTAAGAGCCATGGTGCCCCTGTCCGAAATGTTCGGATACGCCACAGACCTGCGTTCCAAGACACAGGGAAGAGGCGTGTATGTCATGCAGATGGATCATTTCGAGAAGCTTCCCGATTCCCTGCTTGACAAGATCAATAAATAGCTATAATTTTAAAATTTTAGTATTTCACGCGTGAAAAAAAGGAGAAACTAAAATGGCAAAAGCACATTTTGAAAGAACCAAGCCGCATGTAAACATCGGAACCATCGGTCACATCGACCACGGCAAGTCGACCCTTACTGCT
>JAZRXE010000070.1:0-9077 GCA_045600065.1 Anaerovoracaceae bacterium | reverse complement strand
TCTATTTTTTAAAGCTGTCTTTAAGGGAAACCGTCCTGTTGAACACCAGATGCTCTGCGCTGCAGTCCCTGTTGTCCATGCAGAAGTACCCTATGCGCATGAACTGGAAGGTGGGGGCGTTGATACCGGTACGGTTTTCGGCCTTTTCGAAATCCGCGGCGATGTCCGCCATGCGCTTTTCCGCCTTGCAGCCCTGCAGAACCTGCAGGCTGTCCGGATTCAGGCATTCCAGGAAGTTCTTGTCCGGCCCGTCGGGCTGAGCGTCGGAGAACAGGTCGTCGTAAAGCCTTACCTCGGCATCAAGGCAGTCGGAAGCGTCGATCCAGTGGAGAGTGGCGCCCTTCACCTTACGGCCGTCGGCGGGGTCTCCGCCCCGGGACTGGGGATCGTACTCGCAAAGCACCTCCGTTACATTGCCCGCCTCATCCTTTACACAGCCTGTGCAGGTGACAAGGTAAGCGCCCTTGAGCCTTACCTCGTTGCCGGGATAAAGCCTCTTGTACTTGGGAATGGGAACCTCCATAAAGTCGTCCTCTTCTATCCACAGATCCCTGCTGAAGCTGATGCTGTGGGTACCGGCAGACGGATCCGTGGGGTTGTTTTCGACCTCGAACACCTCCGTCTTACCCTCGGGATAATTGGTAACGGTCAGCTTTACCGGGCGCAGCACTGCCATGGTCCTTTCGGCAGTGGCATTCAGATCGTCTCTGAGGCAATGCTCCAGGAAGCTGTATTCCACGGTGCTGGACACCTTGGAGATTCCGATCTGGTCGCAGAAGCTGCGGATGGCGGCTCCGGTATATCCCCTCCTGCGCAGTCCGCACAGAGTCGGCATGCGGGGATCGTCCCAGCCGCTGACAAGGCCCTGCTCCACCAGCTGACGGAGCTTTCTCTTGGACATTACGGTGTGATCTATGTTGAGCCTTGCGAATTCTATCTGGCGGGGCTTGTGATAGGGAATGGAAACGTTGTTCACCACCCAGTCATACAGAGGCCTGTGATCCTCGTATTCCAGAGAGCAGAGGCTGTGGGTGATGCCCTCAAGAGCGTCCTGAATGGGATGGGCAAAATCGTACATCGGGAAGATGCACCACTTGGTGCCCTGTCTGTGATGCTCGATGAAGCGTATCCTGTATATGACGGGGTCTCTCATGTTGAAGTTGCCGGAGGCCAGATCTATCCTGGCGCGCAGGGTCATCTTGCCCTCAGGCACTTCGCCGTTTTTCATCATCTCAAACAGACGCAGGTTCTCTTCGATTGGTCTGTCACGGTAGGGAGATACAGCCGGATGCTCGGTATCCCCGCGGTTTATCTTGAACTCCTCGGGACTCAGCTCACATACGTAGGCCAGACCCTTTTTGATGAGCTCCACTGCATATTCGTAGTCCTTCTGGAAGTAATCGGAACCATAGAAGAAGCGGTCCTGCCAGTCGAAGCCCAGCCAGTGGATATCCTGCTGAATGGCGTCCACGTACTCGGTATCTTCCTTGGCGGGATTGGTATCATCCATTCTGAGGTTGGTGATGCCTCCGAATTTTTCCGCCATGCCGAAATCTATGCAAAGGGCCTTGCAGTGGCCTATGTGCAGATAGCCGTTGGGCTCAGGCGGAAAACGGGTATGCACCTGCATGCCTTCATACTGTCCGCCGGGGGCAATATCCTCTTCTATAAAGCTTTTGATAAAATTGCTGTCAACTGATTCTCCGGTCTCTGCGGAGACTGCGATCTTTTTCTCTTCGTCCATTTTTTTCTCCATTCTTATGAAGCTATACCTAGTTATTATATGCTTTCAGACCGTCATTTTGCAAGCATCAAAGCGTAAATGCACATGAAAACAGCTGTCAAAAAAGACATCAAGGTATGCCAAAAGCGGGCCGGAACGAACCGGACCCGCTTTTTGATCGGAGATATTAATATTATCTGTGCTGGCTGTTTGTAAGACCGGCTGCCTTTTCCGGCTGCACAGCCTGGAGCTTCTTATCATCAGCCACGGCTTTTTCAGCATCTGCGGTCAGCTTTGCCCCGGCATTCTCCCGTGCGGCGGCAGGCTGTTTCTTATCCTTTAGTATCTCTTCGGATACTTTTAATATAACAGAATCAAGCTTAAGCTTTACCGCCTCCGGATCAGAGTACAAGGATACGGCATCTGCGTTGAATATTTCCCGAGCGTAGAGCTGAACTGCCCTGCTGTTTCTGAAGGTATCGTAAAGGCTTTTTCCCTCACTGCCCAAAAGCTCGTCCAGCTTCGGCACGATCTTCTTCTGTGCGGAAAGATCATCCAGGGGCTTTGGCATGAATGTGTCCTTGTGCTCGAGAAAGTACCTGTCCGCCAGCATGGAGGAAAGCGATTGTATCACCATATCAGTATCCACGGGATAACCGCTCCGGCAGTCTTCAGCCATTTTTACGATGTATCCTGCGTTGCGGCGCATATCGTAGCTGCAGTTTCTGATGTAGGCGTCCCTGATATCCTCGGATTTGGGAGTGTTGTCCGCCGGCTGCCCGGAGGGCCATTTAAGCTCTGCGAACACATCTCTGTCCATGCAGCGCAGCATATTCTTGGCAACATTTATCCTTGCCTGGGTAAGGTTGGAATGAGGCCCCATGCTCTGCTTGGCAGTGATGTAATCCATGGCATGCCTTCTGATCTGAAAACGGGCATCGGCGATCAGAGTCTCGTCCTTTTCCCTTGCCGTCATAAGCTTGTCTAGCTTTTCGAATTCAGCCCTCATAAGGCCGAATTCCCTGGACGAACGGATATAGAAGGGATCGTGATTGTAAAGAGCCTGCCTGACACTGCTGATGGTAGGCTGCCCGCCGTTTCTTACTATGACATCCGTGCTGACCTCGATTATGCGCAGCTTACGGCTGTGATCGATAAGATCCGTATTCGTGTAGGCCTTTTCGTAGACGCTTTCTATGGTATCGGTGCTCCTGACCCTTGTCAGTATGTCGTTTTCGTCCGCTATAAAAACGCCGGGGGGCATCTTGCAAAGACCGGAGGCTCTGTAGGCCTGCTTGTTTTCCGCATTGATGTAAGCCATGCGCTTTGTTTCGGTCTCTCCCGTCAGGGAGCCTGCCACAGGCTGCTGCTCTGTATCCTTGATGCCGGACTTGTGGCTGTGGCCTGTTAGTATTATGGTATCGGCGCCCATTATCTTGGTGGGGGCAAAGCTGTCGCCCATGTGGTTGCAGCCCATGGAATACATAACCGTGGAATGGTCGCCGGCGTCCAGAGGATCCATTCCGGCCTCCTTCATTTCACGGGTCTGCTCCTTGAGATTGATCACATGGTTTACATTGGATTTTATTCTGGACTTGGGTCCGGGAACGGGATCGTAAAGCAGGATATTGAAATGGACTCTGTCCTTAAGCTTCTCGTACCTGGTATTGATCAGATGCTTGAGCTTCATGGCACCCTGAACAGCGCCCACGGCTCCGCGGCTGTGTCCGGAAAAGGTAAAGTTGATCTCCTTTTCAGGGTCATTGAAATCCGGAAGCTCCATAAGCTCAAGAAGGCGTTTTTCACCAAGCTTAAGGATCTCATCCCTGGTCTTTTCCATGGTGTATTCGCCGATATTCATCAGGCCGCCGTAGTGCTTTCCGAACCAGTAGGTATACTTAGGCCCGGCAATGCTGTATTTGGTCTTGTTTCCGTCGATCTTCTCCCGGATATCCTTCTTTTTCTTTCCGGTATAAACACGCTTGCCGTAGACCCTTGTGACCTGTTCCCGGGCAAAGGCGGCTATATCCTCACCTCTGACCTCTGTTTCTCCGCGCTGATCCCTGAACCTGTAGATCTTTCCCGCCTTGCCCTTTCTAAGGCGCTTGATATTGCCTTCAGGATCCTTAACAAGAATGTTATTCTTGCCGCCCATGCCTTTTTCGTATCTTACAGGCTGTGCATAGCTGCTGCCGCCCACGCTGAAGCTCATGACATAGCCTCTGTCTGCAAGCTCTGTTCCCAGACTGCTGTTGAGAGGTATGGTCCTCGGCCTGCCATCCGGCGTCGGGGTGTCAGTCATCTCGAAATATTCTTTATACGCATCGGGATTATCGGAAATAACAGCATCGCGTATATTTCCGCCAAAGCCGCTTGACTTCTGATCCTTGGAGACCGTCGTCTGCTTTGCCGTAGCCCGTTCGTTGAGTTCATAATCTCCGGGCATAATGCCTCCTTATATAAACCTCTATCTTACAAAGGGCTCGTAATCCTTGCCCTCCAGAATATCTGCTATACGCCTGCAGGCCCTGCCGTCGCCGTAGGGATTGGCTGTTCTGGCCATCCTTTCGTAGCTTTCTTCATCATCCAGAAGGCGGGTGAATTCTTCGTAGATGCGCTGCTCATCGGTGCCTACAAGCTTCAGAGTGCCTGCCTCCACCCCTTCCGGCCGCTCCGTGGTATCTCTCATGACCAGCACGGGCCTGCCGTAGCTGGGACATTCCTCCTGTATGCCGCCGGAATCCGTCAGGCACAAAAAGCATCTTGCCTCAAAATTGTGGCAGTCGAAAACCTCTATGGGCTCTATGATATGTATGCGGTCACAGCCGCCCAGCTCCTCCTCTGCGGCCTTTCTGACCAGCGGATTCATATGTATGGGGTAAACTGCCTTGACATCGGGATGCTCCTCCAGGACGCGCCTGATGGCCCTGAACATATGGTGCATGGGTTCTCCCAGGTTTTCCCTGCGGTGAGCCGTAATGAATATGAGCCGCGAATCCCCTGCCCATTCCAGCTCGGGATGGGTGTAATCCTGAGTAACGGTATGCTGCATGGCATCTATTACAGTATTGCCGGTCACATATATGGAGCCGGGATCTCTGCCCTCCCTGAGCAGATTGTCCCTCGCCAGGGCTGTGGGAGCAAAATTGTACTTTGAAATGATGGATACAGCTTCTCTGTTGAATTCCTCCGGATAGGGGGAATGAATATTATATGTACGCAGACCTGCTTCCACATGGCCCACGGGTATCTGCATATAAAAGCATGCCAGAGCGGTGACGAAGGTGGTGGAGGTATCTCCGTGAACCAGCACCACATCCGGTTTTTCCTCTTCCAGAACAGCCTTGATGCGCTCCAGAATGGCGGTGGTGATATCGAAAAGGGTCTGTTTATCCTTCATTATCGAAAGATCGTGATCGGGGGTCACTCCGAAGGTATTCAGCACCTGATCCAGCATCTGGCGGTGCTGACCTGTGACCGTGACTACAGTTTCAATTCCCGGGCGGGTCTTGAGTTCATTTACCAGAGGGCACATTTTTATGGCCTCCGGCCTGGTGCCGAACACCAGCATGACTTTCTTCATAATTTGCCTCTTATCTCCAAATGACCCGGACACTGAGTCCGGGTCATTGAAATCTGATCGGTATTCTGCCTGAACCCCTGAAGAGCTACTGCTCCAGATCCTTGAAGGCTTCCTTGAGTCTTTCCATAGCCTCTTTGACTTCGGACATGGGATTGGTCAGGCACATACGCCTCCACTGGTCTCCGTCCACACCGTCAAAGCCCTTGCCGTTGCCGATAAGAATGTGGGCCTTGCCTGCAATGCGGTCATCAAGCTCGTCGCTGGTCAGTCCGTAGCCTCTGAAATCCAGCATCACTACGTAGCTTGCATCCGGATGGGTGACCTTCAGCTTGGTCATGTTGTTGTCGATGAAATCCTCCACATAGGCAACCAGAGAATCGATGTATTCGTTCATCTCGGCTACCCAGTCATCGCACTGGGTATAGGCTGCGGTGGTTGCTGCTATACCGAAGGGGGAAGCGCCTGCGTGTCTGCCTGCCAGCTTTTCCTTGAGAACGGGATCGCAGACTATCATATTGCTCATGGAAAGTCCGGCGATATTGAAGGTCTTTGCCAGACCGGTGAGGGAAACCACACCCTGGGGGCCTACTGCCTTCATGAAGGGAACTGCGGTCTTGCCCTTGCGTACTATGTCGATATGGACCTCGTCGGAGATCATCAGTACATTGTTTCTGCGGCAGATATCAGCCATTCTCTGCATTTCCTCAACTGTGAAGATAATGCCCAGAGGGTTGTGGGGCTGGATGATCACGAAGGCTTCGTTTTCGGGATCCGCGCAGGCCTTTTCGAAAGCTTCCCAGTCTACGGAGAATCTGGTGTTTTCTTCCTTGAACTGAACGGGAACGAACTTTCTGTCGTTGGCGTCGATGTCTCCGTGATAGTTATAGCTGGGGCACATTACTATGCAGCCGCTGCCGGGCTTGGTATACAGGCTCAGAGCCTCCGCTACGCCGGGGTGAGTGCCGTGGCAGTAATAGATGTCATCTGCCGCGAACTCCCAGTCGAAATGGTCCTTGAACCATCTGCGAACCGCGCTGTAATACTTTTCGTCAGGTGCGGAATAGCCGAAGTTCTTGTGATCTGCAGCCTTTTTGCAGGCCTCGATTATGGGAGGCGCGCATTCAAAGTCCATGTCAGCCAGGAAGAATACCAGAGTATCTTCGGGAACGCTGCCGTCCTTGAAACCGAAGCCCTTGGCTCTTTCGGGATTCTTGACAACACCGTACTTGCTGCTGTAGCTGTAGGGATCGTTCTTGCGATCGGGGGTCTTTTCAAAATTGTACTTCATTGGCATTTTTGTCTGGTTGGCCCAAACTCTCCTTTTCCAGGTTAAATAAAGTTGTATACTGCTTACAGTATACTATATGAACTGCAGGTTTTTCAAGGGCTTGAAGCGAAGGCGCTTATTTTACGGTCAGCCTTCCCTCCACCTCTCTGTAAAGGTGGGGATTGACGGAAAGGTACTCGTCGAGTATCTCCATGCAGCTGGTGGACAGGACCCTGGGCGCTCCGTTGGCCGTGATCTCGTCGAAGGGAATGTCGAAGAAATCGCTGAAGTTCATATAGTGATAATAAGCCAGGGCCACGCTGTAGATTTTTTCGTCATCCATGGGCTCTCCGTTGAAGTCGAAGCGCTCAAAATCGTGAGTCTGCCTGTTATATGTGATCCTCAGCCCTTCAGAAAGCTGGTAGAACTCGCAGTGAGCCCCTCTCCATACCTCGTCTCTGCACATATACTTTATCATGTGCCTGAACTGCTTTCCGCTAACATAGACCATGTGCAGGGAATCATCGTAGGGATAAACGGTGACCAGATCCTGATAGAGCACCAGCGGGCCCATTTCCTCGCCTCTGATGGAGCCTGAACCCACAAGAGCAATATCCACATTGACGCTGTTTTTTACAGCGTCTGCCATCAGGTTACCCAGAGATGTCTCCTGAGTCCTTCTCGGATGGGTGAGCCTGGTCTCAAGCCTTGTCACCACCCTGCCGTACTTGCGGTCTGTGGTTTCCTTGAAGTGAGACAGCAGGTTTTCGAGTTCAGGGTCTCTGGGACAGTGAGATGAATCGATGGGCACTGCCTGCCATTTATATTCCGCGACGCTGTTGGTGTCGGTATCGATCATAAGATCGAAGCGGCCTATCTGATCTGTGCCTGTGCCTGCCTGCACTATCAGTATGTCGTTGACCTTGGAGGGCTCGTCGATAAAGGTGTGGGAATGCCCGCCTATGATGATATCCACACCCCAGGCAGGATCCAGCTTTGAGGCCAGCTGCTTGTCCTCCTCGAAGCCTATGTGAGTCAGCAGCACTGTCAGATCAATGTCCGTGGCATTGTAGGCATTGCAGATCTTACCCACTTCCTTTGCGGAATCGTCTATATCCACTAAGGTGCCGATAAGGCTTTCGGATTTGGTGGAGCTGAGCACTTCCTCTGTGAGTATGCCTATGAACAGAACCTTCATCCCGTCTATTTCCTTGATGAAATAAGGGTTGAACAGTCTGGCGCCGTTGGTGCTCACATGCAGATTGGCGTTGATGATGGGGAATTTGGCGCACTTTTCGATGAACAGCAGATGAGAGATGCCGTAGTCCACCTCGTGATTGCCCAGGGTGACCACATCCGGGGCCAGCATGTTCATTATCTCTATGGTGGAAATTCCCTTAAACTCAGAGTCAATGACAGAGCCTCTGAACATGTCTCCGGCTATGCAATAGATTATGTTGTCTTCTTCCTCGCGGACCTTGTCTATGTATCCGGACAGCATGGAAACGCCGCCCACAAGACTGTCGTCCGTATTCTCCGCCATGAAATCTCCGTGCATATCGTTGGAGTGGAGAAGTGTAAGATGTTTAAGTTCAGCCATGATTAAACTCCTTTACATGCAAATCCGAAAGCAACCCGTAGCCGGCAGCCATACGACATACCGGCATCCTTCCTGATGATTTAATAATACATTATGCGGCAGGCATTCTCAACGAAAGTTCATAAAGCTTCATTAATTTTTATTCAAAAAGGATGTGTGAAAAACGAATACTCATTTTTCACACATCCTTCAATTTTCCTGATAAGGCTCAAACGCCTTTATATCCGTATATCCGGCTTACTGGGCCTTTCTTTTGCGCATAGCTGCAATAAGAGCCGCGGCGCTGATCACCAGCATTGCAGTCCAAAGACCGATATTGCTCAGATCTCCGGTCCTGGGAATGAGGGGATTGTCGGGATCTTCCTCTCCGGGGATGTCATCTCCGGGGGTTCCGGGATCGCCGCCGCCTATTCCGGTATCGGGAGTAAAGATCCAGGTTCCGGTAATTACGGTATCTCCGGTAATGCTGAAATCATCCGTGCTCCAGGCGCTGAAGGTCCACTTGCCGGGCACCTTCTCTCCGGTCTTGGGATCGATGGCATAGCCCTGGCTGCTTACCGGATCGTCGACAACGATAACGGTATCGCCGGACTTGTAGGTCTTGGGATCAGTAGGAGTCTTAGCACCCTCGGGCAGTCCCCAGGCTGCGTCGGGCTTGGGATCGTAGCTTACCTTAAGAGGTCCGGGAACAACGGGCTTGTCGGGTGTAAAGCTCCAGGTTCCGCTTATTGTTGTATCGGAAGCAATGGTGAAGTCATCCTTGTCCCAGGGGGTGAAGGTCCACTTGCCGGGAACCTTTTCTCCGGTGGAAGGATCGATGGCGTAGTCCTGAGTACTGGTCAGGTCGTCTGCCACGATAACGGTATCGCCGGACTTGTAGGTCTTGGGATCAGTGGGAATCTTA
>JAZRXE010000069.1:0-51165 GCA_045600065.1 Anaerovoracaceae bacterium | reverse complement strand
CGATGCCATATTCGGCTTTGACCTGACAGAAACGCCGCTTACTGACGATCTGCACAACGCGTCTGGCCCCATCAAGGAGGCCGAGGATCTGGCTGCAGAGCTGTGGGGTGCGGATTATACGCATTTTCTTGTGAACGGCAGCACCTGCGGCAACCAGACCGCGGTAATAACCTGCTGCGGGGGAGGCGGAAAGATAGCCATACCCAGGAATGCGCATAAGTCGGCACTTATGGGTCTCATCATAGGAGGCGGCAACCCGGTCTATATCATGCCCGGTCTTGAACCCACCTGGGGACTCCACGGCGGCATCACTCCCGCGCAGGCGGAGAAGATGTTCAGTGAAAACCCCGACTGCAGGGGCCTGATGGTCGTAAGCCCCACTTATTTCGGCATCACCAGCGATATCAAGGGTCTTGCCGAGGTCTGCCACAGGCACGGCGCCATTCTCATGGTAGACGAAGCACACGGAGCACACTGCTATTTCTCCGACAAGCTTCCCATGGGGGGCCTTGCGGCAGGCGCAGACCTTGTGGTGCAGAGCATTCACAAGGTGACCGGATCCTTCGGACAGAGCTCTATGATCCATGTCAGGAGCGATCTTGTGGACCGCAGCCAGCTGGAAGCAAATCTGCATCTTGTTCAGAGCACCAGTCCTTCTTATCTGCTTATGACTTCTCTTGACATGGCACGCCATGACATGTCCCAGAGGGGAGCAGGCATGATAGACACCGCTCTGGAGCTTGCACGGGCGGCAAGGGCAGAGATCAATACCATCGCCGGCATAGCATGCGCAGGCAGAGAGATCGTCGGCAATGCCGGAATAAACGACCTTGACGAAACCAGGCTCACTATCAGTGCTGCCCAGATCGGAATTACGGGCTTCAATCTTAAAAAGATGCTTTTCGATGAATACAATATCGACATGGAGCAGGCAGATTACAGAAATACTCTTGCCATAGTCACCTTCGCCAATCAGAAGGAGGATCTGGATCATCTGGTGGAGGCTCTCAGGGATATTTCCGCAAGATTCAGCGCCGAGGGCAGTCCTCTTCCCGCAGCCACACCGCTGCCTCCTCAGCCCGAATATGTCATTTCCCCCAGAAATGCCTATTTCAGCTCCAAAAAGCGCATAGCCTGGAAGGACTGCAGAGGCAAGGTCATGGGCGAAATGATCGCTCCATATCCTCCCGGGATTCCCGTTATCTACAACGGCGAGAGGATGTCCGACGAAGTATTTGATTTCCTTACCGAATACAAGGCAAGGAAGGGTCACCTGCAGGGTCCGTCTGACCCCACGCTGGAGACCGTGCTGATTATAGAGGAGTAGGGCCATGCTGGATAGAATTGCTGATATCAACGGGATCGTCAACGATTTTGTGTGGGGTGCGCCCACAATTGCCCTGATCATGGGCGTCGGTCTGTTCATGACCTTTAAGCTTGGATTCATCCAGTTCAAAAACTGGGGCTTCCTTATAAGAAACACCTATGTAAAGTCCTTTAAGGAAACCAGGGAGAGCCATGCAGGGGAGGGCGAGATCACTTCCTTTCAGGCTGCCATGGCCTCGGTATCCGCTGTTGTAGGCTCCGGAAACATTGCGGGTGTAGCTACCGCGCTGGTTTGCGGAGGCCCCGGTGCGCTGTTCTGGATGGAGATCGCTGCCCTTGTAGGTATGGCGACCAAGTTCGCTGAGGTATATCTGGGTGTGGCCTACAGAGAAAGAGCCGAGGACGGCACCTTTATGGGCGGTCCGATGTATTACATTTCCGCCGGATTGCATTCACCTCTGCTGGGCAGGATAGTTGCAGTGCTCTTCCTGTTCTTCAGCATAATAATCTCCGCTGTTGTTGATACCAATACCATTTCAGGAGCCGTAAACGAGTCCTTCGGCGTGGCACCTCTGGCAACAGGCGCAGTGCTTGCGGTATGCACCGCTGTGGTAGTATTCGGAGGCATCACCAGAATCGGTGAGGTCTGCGGTATGCTGGCCCCCTTTATGGCAGGAGCCTATCTGCTCTGCGGACTGGCCGTGCTTGTGATCCACATCGCAGAGGTTCCCGCGGCCCTGGCTCTTATCGTAAAAAGCGCCTTTGATCCGGCCTCAGTTTTCGGCGGAGCCGCAGGAGTCAGCGTCCTGACCGTTATGCGCTACGGCATGGCAAGGGGCATTTTCTCCAACGAAGCCGGTGTAGGCAGCGCCGCTGTTACACATGCGGCAGCCACTGTCTCCGAACCCTCCGAGCAGGCGATCTGGGGGCCTCTTGAGGTCTTCGTTGATACCTGCATAGTCTGCACGGTAACAGGTCTTACCATAGTGCTCTCCGGGCTGTGGGATTCCGGTCTGGATGGCGTTGCACTGACCATGTCAGCCTTTAGGACCATGCTGCCCGGCGAATGGGGACAGTATGTGGTTCTGATGGCCTCTGTGCTCTTCGGCTTCTCCTGCCTGATCACTTATTACAACTACATGGAAAAGGCATGGATATATCTGTTCGGACCCAAAAGCAAGATCGCAGTCAAATTCCTGTGGATAGTATTCATCATGGTGGGCTCCTACAGCACTCTGGGCCTGGTATGGGATCTGGCAGATACCTGCAACGGACTCATCATAATTCCCAACCTGATCGCTCTGATAGTGCTTGCCGGCGAGGTTGCCGCAGGCAAGAACGATTTCTACTCCAGAAAGCTGGACAAATAGCTTTATTATGCATATGGCAAAGCCGCCGGCATAACGGCTGCACCGGGAAAGACGAATCACTGAAAAGCCGCCATCTGTAAAGAATGGCGGCTTTTGTGTGCTGTAAATATCCCCCTCATCGAATGGTGATGAAGGGGATGGATAGTGTATGTTCAGCTCCGGTTAATTATCATAGTCGTGCGGATCCCTGTAATAATAGGGGAATACTATTACATCACCATCATTGACTGCCCATGTGTACGAGTTGTAGAACGGATAATAGTTGAACCTTGTAAGATCTTCCGCATCTTCTGTAATCACCTCACCGATTACAGCATCATAAACAGTTTTATCAGGTGCTATTTTATTATTGGTTTCCCAATCTATATAAATGACAGTATATGAACCATTTTGTACTGCCGGCTTCTGTTGATAGTAGAATATTATCTCGTTTCTTGCCAGCTCTATGGTCTCACAATCCCACTGCCCGTATACCGTAATATCTTCAGTGATATTGCTGATGCTGCTGCCGTACTGTGAGTATCTGTCATACAGGTCTGCATACCATCCTCTGAATGAGTAAATATCTTTGAATTGCTGCTTTATAGTAGTTTTCTGTTCAGGGTCGCCGACAAGCTCGTATCCGTCAATATCGATCGCCTGATCAGTGGCTGTTCCTCCGATCGTTACTCCGCTGACATGTCTTGTCGGTGCAATTTCCTGATCAGTACCCACTTCAAGATATCTGACTATATATGAATCGTATATGGGATCAGGAGCGCTGTACGAAGGCAATTCAGCCAGAGTCGCGGAGCCTCCGTCAGGTATATCTGTAACAGGCTCGGGAGTCATTGGACCTTCGGGAGACGTTCCGTATACCACATAGTTCAGGCTGTGGTATACGGGTTCATACCAGAAGGTGACTTCATTTTCGAGGCTGTCTTCGGATATGGTCAGATCGATAAGGCTTTTGCCTTCTTCGTATGCCTGTCTGCTGACAGTTGAGCCGCGGAAGCTGTAATGGGCGATGGTCGGGGCGCTGAGATTTACTGTTTCTCCTATGCCCGCATTTCCGGAAACTGAGGACATGATGCTTGTATTTGTTCCGTAAATGAAATAGTTGACCTTGTAATCTGCGCTGTCGAATACATCGTAGTCAAGCAGCCAGCAGATAAATTCATAACCGGCTCTTAGGGGCTTTTCGGAGCTAACTGTATATATCCTGTATGTGCCGTCGACCTCTGCGGGAGCAGGCATATTGGTAACGCCTTCTCCCCCGGGCAGGCTTTCGAGAATGAATGCTTTTCTCCATACAGCATATAAAACGGGGATACGGCCCGTATCGACGCTTTGTCCGGGCTCAACGCTCTGTCCGCTGCCGTCCGGTGCGGTGTTCCACAGGCTGAACAGGTTGCAGGGTCTGTTGAACATGCATTCTGCGGCTTCGACATCGGAAGATGATGCCTGTGTGTCTGCGCAGTATAAGGTCCTGGCGGTGCCGTTATTGGGATCGTAGGCAAGGCAATAGCCGTGATGATCCTCTCCGAAGTATATGTCGTTTCCCCCTGAAGATGCGTTGTTCCAGCAGCATATGCTGTTCATTTTAAGCTCGGCGTTTTCGCCTATGCAGATGCCGCCGCCGTAGTACTGGGCATAGTTGCCTTCGATGGCACAGTCATCTCCTATGCTGAGCTTTCCCGATTCGATGTATATACCGCCGCCTGAGCCCCAGCTGAGGCCGCTGCCGTTAGAATGGGTCACGGAATTGTTCTTTACGACTGTCTTTCCCAGAAGCTGCGCATTTACATTGCATAAATACAATCCGCCGCCGCTTTCGTTGCTTGCGGTATTGCCGTTTACTATACAGTCGCTGATGGTCAGAAGATCTATAGTGTCTGCATAAATGCCCGAGTACTGATTGCCGCTTATGATGCAGTCTTTGATGACGCACTCCCTGGCATCCCACAGATCAAGTCCGGTGCTGCCGTTGTCTGTGATGTTGCTTCCGCTGATGCTGAAAACACCCAGGCTGCGCTCCGGGTCGTAGCTGTCGTAGAATATTCCGTCAGCGGAATTTCCTGTGACGGTGCAGTCTGTCATTATAAGCCGGCAGCCCTGATCACTGTCCTCCTCCACGTAAACATCAACGCCATAGGTGTTGCCGGATACGGTACATCTGTTCATTTCAAGGATGTGAGTGGAGTAGATTCCCTCGGCACTGTTGTTCACGATGCTGCAGTCGTTCATTGTAAGACTTGTATCCTTACATGCCACAACAGCTGAAAACCAGTAAAAATAGGGTATTCCGTCTGTGACAGTCTGCCCATTATAATCATAGGTGCCGTCATTATTGTGCCTTTGATCGATGGCAGGGAGATTTTTGCCGTCTACGGTAAGGTTTTCCACCAGGGCCTTTTCTCCGGTGAACAGCAGAAGTACATCCTCGTAGCCCTCGGCGCGGTTGATGTTGTGGCCGTTTCCGTCTATGGCAACGGAATGATCAAAGCGCAGAAGCTCATCTGCATCTATGTCGGCAGTAAGCTGTATCGACTCTGCCTGCAGGGCTATGGCAGCCTTCAGCTCTTCCATGCTGCCAGCCTGTACAGGCTCTGCGGCAAATGCGCTTACCGCCGCCGCTGCGGCAAAGATCACGCTCAATATTATATTTAATGATCTTCTGATGGTTTTGTTCATAAAAACACCTTTGTTAACCCTTTGCAAAGAAATGTTCATGGTTTTCTATTTATCTATGAGTTCTTCTGCCAGCGCGGCATCAGATTTTATTTCAACATATTCATAGCCTCTGTGCTGGTAGAGCTCACGGCCCTTGGCCGCAAGTATAAGCACAGTGCCCGGCGGGGCTGAGCTCATTGCCTTTGTTATGGCCTCCTCCCGGTCGGCTATTATCTCTCCCTTGCCTCCGTATTTTATCAGATTGGAATAGACCTCTCTCGAAATGTCCATAACATCCTCCAGGGCAGGGTCTTCTTCCGTGATCCAGCAGTAGTCGGCATAGGCCGCGGATATTCTGGGCAGGGATTCACGCCTGGAAAGCCCCTTGCCTCCGGGGCAGCCGAAGAGTATTTCCACACGCTTTCCTGGGAATTCCTCCTTTACCGATTCGAAAAGCTTCTGATAGCTGAGCTCGTTGTGGGCGTAGTCCACAAGCACGGTCAGATCTCTCTGCTTATTGAAGAAGTACTCCATGCGGCCTGCGGCTCTGGCGCCCGGAAGGGCTGCCTCCAGATCCTCGGCGGGTATGCCCAGCTCTGCGCATATAACTGCTGCCGCAAGGGCATTGTCTGCGTTGAAAAGCCCGGGCATGCCCAGCTTTATGTTCGCGTAAAGCTCATTGCCCCGGTATATCCCGAAGGCTGTCATGCCGTTTTCTTTTCTGATATTCTCTGCCCTGTAGTCAGCCTTGGTATTTCCGGAGGGTGAATAGCTAACAAGCCTTTCGCAGCGCTCAGCGGCTTTGAGTATATCTTCTGATCTTTCGCTGTCGATATTGACTATGGCGGTTTTGCACTGCTCGAAGAGCTTGAGCTTCGAATTGAAATAATCCTCCACATCGGGGTGCTCGGTATCGCCTATGTGATCGGGCCCGAAGTTGAGGAAAGCTCCTATATCGAAGCGCACTCCGTAGGTCCTGTCATATTTGAGGGCCTGGGAGGATACCTCCATTACCAGTGCCGCGGCTCCGGCGGCTGCAGCGTTTTCAAAGCGCAGACCAAGCTCCAGCGGCTCGGGAGTAGTCAGATGGGATTCGAAGAATTCCTTACCGTCGAAGGTGTCTATGGTGGAAAGGTAGCAGAACGGCCCCTTGGCTGTGCGCCTGAAGAAGCGCTCCGCGGCAGCCTTTATGTAATACAGAGTGGTGGTCTTGCCCTTTGTTCCTGTCATACCCACCAGGGGAAAGCTGCTCCACGCATTGCAGTTGTAAAGGCTTGCGAGCACAGCCATGCTGCGCCTTACGTCGTTTACGGCTATGCAGGGCAGCACATCGCTGTAATCGCTTTCCGCCACGCAGCAGAAGGCTCCCAGCTCTTTGGCTTTTTTCAGATATTCTTCCTTAAAGCCCGCACCCTTGCAGATAAAAAGCGTTCCGGGCTTCACATCTCTTGAATCGCAGCTTAAATGCAGAACAGAGCTGCCCTTGAGCCCCGGCTCTGCCGTCAGCAGGCCGGCCTCGTTGAGGGCGGCTGTATATTCGCTTATGTCTTTAATCTTTTTGCAGTACATTACAGGTCCCTCGAATCTGTGTCCTGAAATTCCGTGTCCTCGCCTGTGAAGGGGTTGCGGGTGCTGCCGTAGTAATCATCGTAGCCGCCGTTATAATCGTCGTAGCCCCTGAGCACCAGATTGCCTGTCAGCAGATCGTAGAAGCAGGCATTTGCCGTGGATCTGTAGACATCCACCACAAGGTTGAGCATGCCCAGCAGCTCGTAGCCCAGGTTGGCATTGATTTGGCCGTAGGCTGCCATAAGCTGGTTCAGATCTCCGGAGGATGTATACGCGGAGCCTCCGGTCAGCATAAAGCTCCAGACAGACTGGGGCAGGGAGGCCAGAAAGTACCATCCGATAAAGCTGATCTGAAGATTGAAGAAGGCTGTCTTGTTGCCGTTCATCAGGAACTCGCTCTCGAACATGCACTGCTGAGGGCTCTTCAGCGGATTATCCGCAAGTATGTTGAAGGCCTGGCTGAATCTCAGCATGGCTATGACTCCCGGGATCACAAAAAGCATGAATCCGAACAGAGTCCTGAAGTAGATTATAAGATAGAGCATTATTGCGTTCTGTTTAAACTCCACGCCTATCAGCATGTCGTTGTAATCCGAATCCTGCTGACGGAAGGTCCTCAGAAAGAACCAGGCCATGCCCAGGTTTAGAGGGCCTGCGATCAGTGTGGAGTAAATGGAGCTTAGCATGCCCATAAGGCTTCCCTGACTGATCCTGTACATAATACTGACGGGAATGTTGGTCAGAACATAGCTGATGATCATTACGATCAGGCCGTCTGCCCACTTGCCTCTCAGGGTCTGGCGTGCCAGTCCCCTGATAGTTCCCGGATGTTCGTTGACTATTCTGTGCATTTTATCTCCTGTAAATCTTTATTGTTCGCGGTTTTCAAAAGAGCCTATTCCCATAGACATTTCAGGAAGCTCGTAGTCCAGGGCTCCCGAAAGCTCATAGTAATTGTCTTCGGCTCCGATGCGGTCTGCTCTGAGTGCGGCTATGGCGTCTCTGACGCTGCAGCCGCTGCCGTTGACCGATACCTTGTCCGGAGTGCAGTACCATTCATGGAATCTGTAAAGCTCGCTGACGAGCCTGTAGCGTATGTTTTCCCTGTCCATGTCCGCTGCCATAAGAAGCAGGGCGTTCTCCAGGGCATCCAGCTCCATGAACAGATCCTGCATATCGTCGGGCAGTGCGCCAGTCATTTCTTCGAAATAGTTTTCTATTATCTCTCCCAGATCTTCTGCCCGGATCTCCGAGAGCACGTCCTGAAACTGATGCTCCTCGATATAGCTGTCGGTCTCCAGCAGCTCTGCCAGCTGCTCGAAGTATTCCATGTCTGCGGGGCTTTCTATTTCCAGAAGTCTGTAAAGTTCTTCGTCTGTCATTGTTCTTCGGGGAACCTCCAGCATCCCAGGTTGAAGCTGTCTTCGGCTATCATGCTGACCATGTCTATGAAGCTGTCTGTCATTTCCGAGGCGCAGAAGGTGCTAATACCTGCGTTTTCGTCTGCCAGCATATCGTTTTCACTGAGATAGCTGCGGATTTCCTCTGCCAGTATCTCTGCTGAATTGATAAGCCTTACGCCCGGATAAATGCGCTGCAGGTTTTCTGCGATCAGCGGAAAATGGGTGCAGCCCAGGACCAGGGTGTTGACGGAGTATTCCTTCATGAAGCCGTCCAGTACCTTATGTATTTCTTCGTCCATCTGAGGGCTGTCTGCAAGGCCCTGTTCCACCATGGGTACAAATTCCGAGCACGGATGCTGGAACACGGGTATGTCCGGATCCAGTGCCTGAATGGCTCTTAGATAGGCTCCGTTTTCCACGGTCACCTGTGTGGCTATTATGCCGAGCCTTGTATCCGGGCCGGCGCTTTTCACGGCTCTGCGCGCTGTGGGCTCTATAATGCCCATGATCTTAATATGAGGGTAGCTCTGCTGCAGCACATCCAGAGCGGCGGCTGTTATGGTATTGCAGGCTATACCCATAAGCTTTACATTGTTTTTATGCATATTCTCTGCGATCTGCAGGGCATATCTTCTGATCTGGTCTTCGGGCCTTGTGCCGTATGGGGCTCTGGCAGTATCTCCGAAGTAAAGTATCTTCTCGTTGGGGAGCAGTCTGTGAAGGGGGGCTGCGGTAGTAAGCCCGCCTATTCCCGAATCAAAAATACCGATGGCACAGTTATCCATTGTTTCCTCCTTGTATAACTTATATACATTATATATCTAAATATGAATTATGTCCAATAATCCATGCCGCGTACAGTATTTAACTGTATGTTCTTTTTGAGTTGAAAATATGGTAATATAAACTGATTAATAGTATTCGGAGGCTCAGATGAAAGAGATCAGATCCATTTATATCAGGACAAACGAGACTCCTCTGTCCAAAGAGGTGGAGGGCTGGGTCAGAGACAAGCTCCTTGCCGAGGGCTTCGAGGTAAGCAGTCAGCTTTCAGACGATACCGATATGGCCGTATGCATAGGCGGAGACGGTGCTCTGCTCAGATTTCTGCGCAGCACGGGCTTTCCCCAGCTGCCTATAGTAGGCGTAAACACCGGCCATCTGGGCTTTTTCATGGAGTTCGAGGAGACCCAGCTGGACGAGCTCGCCAGGCTCCTTAAGGAAGGTAGCTTCAGCATTCAGCGCCACAGGCTGCTGAAGGCTACGGTGTACTGCACAGGTCAGAGCCCCGTGGTCTACAAGGGCATCAACGACTTCGTGATCAGAAAAGACGCATCCAGCACGGTTCATCTGGAGCTTTCCATAGGCTCCAGCTTTATTGAGAAGTTCTCCGGAGACGGCATACTGATATCCAGCCCCGCCGGAAGCACCTCGTATAATTATTCAGTGGGAGGAAGCATAGTAGACCCCAGGGTCGCGGTGCTGCTTGTCAGCCCCATAGCCCCCATGAATACCAATTCCTACAGATCCTTTACATCCAGCGTGGTACTGCCTCCGGACATGAGCGTGGTGATCAGCGCCGAGAAGGATAATCTCGATACTGCCCTGGTGATAGCCGACGGCCTGGAGCATTCTCACAGCCTGCTGGAAAGGGTAGTTGTGGCGCTGGATGATCAGACCGTGCAGATAGTACGCAGGCCCGATTACGATTTCTGGACCAAAGTAAAGGAAAAGTTCTTCTGATGCCTGCACAATCGATCTATACACTTACAATTGAAGACGAGGATCTCTGCATGCGGGAGATCCTGAGGCGGCGCATGGGTTTTTCCGGACGTCTGGTCAAAAAGATCAAGTACGACGGTCAGCTTTTTCTGGACGGCAAGCCGGTTCAGATGAGAGACAAGGGACGCCGGGGAGAGGTGCTTAAGGCCGTATACCCAGAGGAAAGCAGCTATTTCGAGCCGCAGGACATACCCCTTGATATAGTTTTCGAGGATGACAATCTTCTGATAGTAAACAAGCAGCCCGGCATAGTGGTGCATCCCACCAAAAACTATCAGACCGGGACTCTGGCAAACGGACTGGCAAAATATATTGCAGACAGCGGTCAGAGCTGGAAGATACGCTTTGTGAATCGCATAGACCGGGATACCTCCGGCCTTGTTATTGTGGCAAAGGATCCTCATTCACAGGATGTGCTCAGCGAGCAGATGAAAAAGGATCAGATCATAAAGCGCTACATTGCCATAGTCCATGGCATAGTGGAATCAGACGGCACTGTGGATCTGCCCATTATGAAGGATCCCGACCATGTGGCAAGGCGCAGGGTGGATGCAGCCGGATATCCTTCGGTGACCCACTATAAGGTGCTTGAACGCTTTCCTGCAGAGCACGGAAGCACAGGCCTGATCGACGGCTACAGCCTTCTGGAGCTGAAGCTGGATACGGGCAGAACTCATCAGATCAGGGTGCATATGAGCCATATAGGCTATCCGCTGCTTGGAGACGAGCTTTATGCCGGGCTTTACGGTTATTCGGAGCTTCCTCAGCGTATGCCCAGACAGGCTCTGCACTCCGTAAGCCTGGAATTTCCCCATCCCTGGGGCAAAGGCACGGTAAAGGTCAGCTCTGAGCTTCCCGCGGATATGGCGGAGGCCATAGAATACCTTCGCGGCGGAGGCATAATATGAGCCTGTCGCTGATGATCACCGTTCCCTCAGACGCCGGGCGGGTCATAGCTCCCGGAAGGCATATCAAGGCAGAGGGGTGCTTCGAAGGCTATGTGCCCTCGGACGGTATACTGACCGTAAGCCTTGAAGATGAGCAGGGCCGGGTATTGCGCAGGGCCTGCTGCTCAAAAAAGAACAGTGAGGATTTTTTGCTTTATAAGGACGATCTTACCGGATATCCGGAAGCCGAGGATCCGGGCAGGGCAGGGCTCAGACGCTTCGGCTTTGCTGAGCTTATGGTCAGAGATAAGGACAACCCGCAGGAAAGCCTCAGAGATGCTTCGATCAAGGCCTTTTATTCGGATTCGGGCTTTAAGGCAGTGCTGGTATCGGCTACGGATAAGACTCACGGTCTTGCCGCAGATGACGGCATGTTCTATGTGAGCCCGGACGGGGAGCCCTATGATGCGCTTCCGGAGGGCAGCTACACTGTCCGTGCGGAGCTCAGGACCCCGGCGGGTCTCCTGCTGGCCTCTGATGCCAAAAGCATAGAGATCGCGCAGACTTCGGACAAGCTCATCTGCCGCTTTAATCCGGCAGCCCACAAGAGGGCCATGCTTCAATGGGCTGCGGAGAAGAATATTTCCGCCATGGCTGATACCATACCGGGCTATCTGGAGAGCTACACCGGCAAATGGCTGTATCATATGGGGCTTCTGACCATGTACAGGGCCAACGATCTGGCGTTATACACCAGCGGCACAGTGCACATGTTCGTATATCTTATAGACGACAGCAGCACCTCCTACGAGACCGAGCTGGGCTATCTTCAGAGCACCTGCGCTCTGGCACAGCCCGGGCGCTTTAAGGCATATCACTATGATACCGGAGAAGCACTGCTGCACAAGACTCCCTGCGGGGAGCTTGCGGGGCGCAAGATAGAATTCGGGTCCGATACCCTGCAGGTATGCAGGGTTGATATAGTCGCAGATAAGGCCCGTGAAGGCTTTTTCGATCTGGATGAGCATGAAGTCGTATGCTCGCTGACCGATGTTTCGGACCTGCAGATACCCGCGGGATGCCGCTTTGCTGTAATGGGAGTCATAAAGCCCGTACAGATGGACCCCGAGGATTTCCGGCTCAAGCCCGATAATACCTATGTTATGGGCAACGGTCCTGCCTTGCTGGAATACAGCTTCCGGGGAGAGGTTTCGGATATCTCCGAGATCAGATATCCGGGTCTGGAGCGCTTCGATGAAGAGAGTATAGGCGGCTCTGTATTTGAGTTTTACAATATTTTCATGGCAGATCCATCCCTTGCGGGCCAAAGCATCCGTGTAAGGATAGTGCTTAAGGACAAAAAGGGCTGCGACTGCGGAGAATGCTCGTTCAGTTATACAATAACGGATAGACATAAGTGATTTTCAGCTTGCCTGTCTGTGATTAACGATATTATATTTTATGTAAAGGAACTTGTATTATGAAGATCTTACTTACCGGATTTGATCCCTTCGGCGGAGAGAAAATTAATCCGGCTCTTGAGGCGGTAAAGCTTGTAAAGGCTCCCGAGGGCGTGGAGCTTGTCAAGCTGGAGATACCCACCAGATTCGGTGTCTCCATAGATACTCTGAGCCGGGCAGTAAGAGAAATTAAGCCCGATGCCGTGCTTTGCATAGGTCAGGCAGGGGGCAGAAACGCCATGACTCCCGAGCGTGTGGCAATCAATGTAAACGATGCCCGCATTGCGGATAACGGAGGCTTTCGGCCCTGCGACGAGCCCATAGTCGCGGACGGCCCGGCGGCATATTTCAGCAGGCTGCCCATAAAGGCCATGACTGCAGCCATGGAGGCTCAGGGCATACCGGCAAAGGTATCCGACAGCGCAGGCACCTTTGTATGCAATCACCTTATGTACGGACTGCTTCATCTTATTGCCAACGAGTTTCCGGGCATGGCCGGAGGATTTATGCATGTGCCCTTTATTCCGGAGCAGACTCAGGACAAGCCTGAGGGCACTCCCTCTATGCCTCTGGAGACCATAGCAAGAGGTATAGAGATCAGTCTGCAGACCATTGCTTGTCAGCTGTGATACGCAGATCTGACGGCAGACAGCAAGTTTTTCCTATTATAATTAAGTTCATTCAGGTGATAAAATGACATTTCAGATCCCCGAGTACAAAACACCGGATTTTGGCAGCGCTCAGCTGTGCAGCGCGCCGGACGCATTATTCGAAAGCTGTCCGGCAGACGGCATAGCTCCCGAAGACTTTCACAGCACATCGCTTTTTCCGGAGTATGTAAAGACCGGCGGTGAATGGCTTCTGGCCGAGGACAGCCGTATGGACTGCTGCCTCGTGCTTAAAGAGGGCAGGCTCATAGCCGAAGAGCTCAGAAAGCTTAAAAAAGGAGATATGGTGCTCATAGGGCGAAGCGAAGACGGCAGCCGGGGCATCTATGTCAATTCCTGTCCCTTCGGAGACGAGGGATCCGGCTCCGATACCTTTGCCTTCAGACGGGGCAGGAGCAGGGAAACCGGCTTTTCCAGAGACTATGACAGGCTCGTCAGCCTGCTCAGGTATGAAAAGGAACACGGAGGCAATGTTCTCTGGGTCACGGGACCTGTGGTAAGCTTCGATGACAGGGCCCGCAGGGCTTTCAGCGCCCTGATAGAGAACGGCTATGTAAACGGGCTTATGGCAGGCAATGCCCTGGCAACCCACGATCTTGAGGGAGGGCTTATGCATACTGCTCTGGGTCAGGATATCTACACCGGTGAGCTTGTGCACAACGGCCATTACAATCATATGGATGTTATAAACAAGGTCAGGAGCTGCGGAAGCATTCCTCAGTTTATAGACAAATACGGCATAGACAACGGAATAATATTCAGCTGTGTCAAAAACCGTGTGCCCTTTGTTCTGGCAGGCTCCATACGCGATGACGGACCTCTGCCCGAGGTTACTGCCGATGTTTACGAAAGCCAGGACAGGATGAGAGATCTCATCAGAAGCTCCACTACGGTAATATGCATGGCAACCATGCTCCATACCATAGCGACCGGCAATATGACTCCCTGCTTCAGGGTGCACAACGGAGTGATCAGACCGTTGTATATTTATACGGTTGACGCCAATGAATTTGCAATCAACAAGCTGTCAGACAGAGGCAGCCTCAGTGCCACGGGCATAGTCACCAATGCCCAGGATTTCCTTGAGACTCTGGCAACGGGTCTGGGCCTTGAATAAAGAAACAGGAGCTTTGAGCATGATCAGATTTTTTACTGTAAGCGGCAGTGATTACGACATGGGCTTTTTTGCGGGAAGGGAATTTGCCCCCTGGCTGCAGGATGTTATAGAGCCCTTTATACGCAAAATGTCAGATCCGGCTTACTCGGTCCCCGTAAGGGCCATGGAGGACAAGCTGAAGCAGGTATTCCCCGCCGGGCTGGAGGAAATACGGGGCAGGGCGCAGGGTGCAGCCATACCTTACGATGCAGCCTTGCTGCTGTTCTTCCCCGAAATATGCAGCCGTATTGACGGATGCACCACGGCAATGCTGAGGCGCAGGGATGGCAGCGTGCTGTTTTCTCACAACGAGGATGACGAGGGCTATAACGACGAGAATACAGCCCTTATCAAATATCAATATACTGACCACTGGGTAGTTGGCTACACAAATGCCGAAAAGCTGACAGGCTGTTCATTCGGCTTCAACAGCTACGGCATGGTTTTTTCAAGCAATTTTATATTCCCCGACGGAGAGATACGGACGGATAATCCCAGCCGTTTTATACTTGCCCGCAGCCTTACCCATTCAAGGAGCGTGGATGACTGCCTTGAACGCATAGCGGCTATGAGGGTGGCTTCACCGTTCAGCTTCAACATCCTCGACAGTAAAAGTGGCAGGGCGCTGAATATAGAAAAGGATATCGAAGACATATATGTTACGGAGCTTTCCGACAGGTTCTCCAGATCCAATCACTTTATCACCAAGCCCGCGGTGTATACCCGCGAGATAGTGGATTCAACATTCTTCAGGTACGATAAGGCAAGGGAGCTGCTTGCCTGTGTGGATACCGGGGATCCCGGGCTGGATCAGGTAAAGTCGGTGCTGGATTACAGGGGGCCTGATTATCTGCATACCATATTCAGAAGCGCACCCGAGAAATCGGTGACAGTGGCGAACATGAGCTTTGACAGCCGTGATGGTGTCGTGATCATCGAGGACAATATCGGCGGCGGAAGCTTCAGGATAGATATCAGAACCGGTGAACCCGTCTGCGGCGCCGGAAGCAAATAGCAGATAAACGACCGCGATCCGTTGATCCAAAACAGCTTCTTTTTTGAGCTTGACGTGTGACTCAAAGTTCACTATAATACCGGATGTGAACTTTGAGTCACTTTTTGTATTGGAGGATGAAATGGCAAGCGATACCGGAGAAAGAATACTGGATGCCGCGCTGACAAGCTTTGCGCAGAAGGGTTATGAGGGGACTAACCTTTTGGATATTGCAGTATCAGTAGGTATAGTAAAATCCGCGATCTATCGTCATTTTTCAGGCAAGGAGGCGCTCTGGAACACAGTCATAGACGCAATGGAGAGCTACTACGGCGAAAGGTTCGGATCTGAAACCAATCCGCCTGAGCTGCCGCGATCCGGTTCGGAGCTGGTGAGCCTTACTATGCATATGGTGGATTTTACCATCCACAACCCGAGGATCATTAAGATACGCAGGATACTACTGATGGAACAGTTCAGAGACGAGCGTATCAGAGACCTTGCATCAAAGCATTTTCTGACAGGGCTTGCCGCGATGTTTACTGAAGTGTTTAAGGGGATGATGGAGAACGGAAGCCTGAAAGCTGACGATCCGCAGATGCTTGCCCTTGCCTATACATCTCCGGTCTCAGCTCTTATCCAGCTTTGTGACCGGGAGCCGGATAAAGAAAAAGAGGTCCTCGAAACGATCAGGGCGTATGCAGAGCATTTTGTCAGGACATACGGGGTTTAGGTCTTGACGGATTGGATAAATCAAAAGGGTATTTTTGAGCAGCTATAGATACGGTATCTGTTATCTTCGGAATATGGCTGATTGCCGTGACAATTTGTGCCAGACACTGAAGTAAGAGCGAGTAAGAGCTTAAACAGTCCGGCTTTTTGAACAAGCGGATTTCAGATGTTAAGGAGAAAGACAAGACCTATGGTAAAAATCGAAACAGAGCGACTGCTGATCACCGAGTTCACACTTGATATGGCACGGGTCGTTCAGGAAAATTCCGTGGATGAGGATAATAAAAGATTCCTTCCCGATGAGGTGTGGGAAACTGTCGAGGAGACAGAAGAGACCCTGGAATACCTTATCTCGCAGTATGGGACCTTCGGAGGGCCACTTGTTTATCCCGTCATTGTAAAGGAAACTAATGACAATATAGGCTATGTACAGCTTTGCCCTGTCGATGGAGACAAATGGGAAGTCGGTTACCACATCGCAAAGAAGTATACAGGCAGAGGCTACGCCACGGAAGCCGTAAAAGCATTCCTTCCTGTCATCGCAAGGCAGCTGGATATCAGTGAGATCTACGGGATATGCCTGGCAGAGAACAGGGCATCCCATGCCGTCCTGAGAAAATGCGGCTTCGAGGATCTCTTTGCCGGTACCGGTCTATACCAGGGCACCCTGCAGAAAATAATAAAAACCGTTTGGAAGACAGGGGACGGTTCTCTGTCTTGCGGAGATTCTGACCGGAAAGCGCAGTCCGTTTTTCAGGAGACACCGGTGAAGCGTTGATAGCCAATATAATCACATTCAGCCGTATACTGTTTTCGCTTTTTCTTTTGTTCATTTCTCCGCATTCGGTCATTTTTACGGTGTTTTATTTGCTGTGCGGCCTGACCGATGTGCTCGACGGTTTCCTTGCCAGGAGACTGCACACGGAGAGCAAAACGGGCGAACGGCTCGACAGCGCTGCGGATCTGTTTTTTGCTGCAGTCTATGCCTTGAGGATACTGCCTCTCCTTAGCATCCCTTGGTGGATGAGGGCATGGGTCGGGATCATCGCGGTGGTAAAGGGCACTTTTATTATTGACGCAAGTCGAAAGGCGCACAGGTTATCGGTAGCCCATTCGTTCGGAAACAGGCTCACGGGACTGCTGCTGTTTATTATTCCGCTGCTGCCGGCTTCCGCAGACGTGGGACTTGCGGCAGCAATTGTGTGTATAGCCGCGTCCGCAGAGATGATCAGAGAAATGGCAGATCAGGCAGAATATAACTGAACGGGAATAATAATGATTAGACGGAGCAGAATAATGATGAAGATAGAAACAGAACGCTTGTTTCTCCGGGAAATGAACGAAGATGATTATGCCGCGCTTTATTCGGTACTGGCTGATCCTGATAACATGCAGCACTATCCATACAACTTTGATGAGAATCGTGTGAAGAACTGGATAGCAAAGAATGTTGAACGTTACCGTGTATTCGGTTTCGGTCTGTGGGCGGTCTGCCTGAAAGAAACAGGGGAGATGATTGGCGACTGCGGCCTTACAATGCAGAATATCAACGGAACGATCTGTCCGGAAATAGGTTACCATATACGCCGCGACTGCCAGCGGAAAGGATATGCGAAGGAGTCCGCAGGCGCTGTGCGTGATTGGGCTTTTGATAATACTCCGTTCAACGTGCTGTATTCTTATATGAAAAATGGAAACATCGCGTCTGCAGCAACCGCAGAATCGATCGGAATGCATAAATCGGGCGAATATGCTGATGCTGATCAGGTGCTGACATGGGTCTATTCAATGGAAAGATAAGCAAGACAGGGGACGAACACAAGGGGACGGTACTTCTGTGTTGTATTCACAACACAGAAGAACCGTCCCCTTGTGTTGAAGAACCGTCCCCTTGTGTTGAAGAACCGTCCCCTTGTGTTTTAAGACAGAGAACCGTCCCCCTGTCTTATATTATTGTCTTATATCACATAACTCGGCCGCCTTTTTCCACGGCCTTGATCACCTTGTCGGAAAGCTCTTTGCTCTTTGTGCTTTCGGTCTTCAGGGCTTCGGCTGCGGCATAGTGGCGCTTCATGGTATCCTTTGCCAGCTTTATATCCCTGCTGTCCAAAACGGGCTCCTTGCGCATCCTTTCGGCGATATAATCGCTGATCCTTTCTCCGACATCATTGAGGAGCTCGCCTGCCTTGAAGCATTGGTAGGTATCTGAGGCGTTTTCCATGGAGATGCGGTTACATGCCTTGAATGCCTTGATCAGGGAATCGATGCTTTTTTCTCCCTTGGCATCCACAAATAATTCGATATCGCCGAGAGTCTTGAATTCGGAAATGCTTGCGGCATCCATGTCGCTGCGCTGCCTGTCTGCGGCCATCTTTTCCGCGATGGTCACCTCGGGAATCTTTGCCTGCAGATTCTGCTGATACACTCTGCCCAGATACTCTTCGGGCCTGATGCCTAAATTCTGAGCAGACTGCAGTACGTCCGAATACTCAAGCCCCAGTTCCTCTAAAAGAGAATTCATATTTGCGCAGTCAGTGAACAGCTTGGGATCGTACTCAACGCCCTGAGTCTCGTTGTGCCTGCATATCAGAGTCTCATAGAGCATATCGTCTTTGAATGTCAAATCCAGCAGGGATTTCATCTCTTTGCTCAGCTGCAGCCTTACCTGGTCAAAATCGCTGAGCCTTTTCCCCGGGTTCTTTTCCGCGAAGATCTTCATGTCCACAGGGTTGAGCTGATCCGGAGCATTCTTTACGAACTGGTGGGTCTTTAATATGAGCTCCGTGGACGCTGCCTTAAGGCTTGCTGCCTTTTCTGCGTCGATGGGCCCCTTGACTGAAGCCATTTCGGATACTGTGTTCTTCAGGGCGTCAGCCATCCTGGTAAAATCGTTGTCCTCGGAAAGCTCTTTTAGGGTGCTTGTCTCCAGCATTTCGGTATAGATCCTGAACAGCTTTTCGGAGGTCTCTTCGAAGCCGGGCTTTAGATCGATTATATCATTGTCCGTGTAAAGCTTCTTTTCGGGCTCCGCGTAGTCTATGCCTATCTCCTTCTTGATGGGGAAGGTGAGGGCGAAGTTGTATTCCTGCATCTTCTCCACGCTTACACCGTGCTTGCGAAGCACCGCCGGAAGCTTGTCGGCAAGCAGGGTGGCCTGTTCGGGGCTGAGGTCGTCGAAGGGGAAACTGGTAAATATGGACATCTGGGCCAGCTGTCTGTAATTAGCGCCCATCCCTCCCAGCACTACTCCCTTGTCCTCGATGTGAGTCAGGTTCTTTTCATCCTCCGCGGAGAAGGCAAAGCCAAGGTCCTGATCCTTGTTACGGTTGATCTTCTGCCAGTCTATGCCTCTTTCCAGCAGGGCGATGTTGTCTGCGGCATACTCCATGGCTTCATCCACATCCGCATTATAGTAGAGCTTGTTGCCATCCAGATCCTGGATGGCATTGACGGTATCAAGATACATTTTTCTTCTCAGAGCTTCGGCCTCCTTGCTTCCGGCTCCTGCCAGAGCTGCCAGCTCTTCGTTTTGCTCTGCGGCCTTAATTCCCGCATCGGTGTTGTAGTAGGTGTATATTATTCTGCTGTAAAGGCTTGGGGTCTTACTGCTGCTGAAAAGCTCATGGGCCTTGTCTGTATCTCTTGCGAAATCGTTGAATTTATCCCTGATCGCAAGACGCCTGGGGGAATAGTACCTTTCTATCCTATCCTCGCTGATTTGATAATCGGGGATGATCTCTCTGATCAGGTCCAGATTCTTTTCGAATTCCGTGCGCATCTCGGAGGGTTCCTCGATCACCTCGTCGAAATATATCCTGTCGGGGTTTTCCTCGATGACCTGCTTTACGATCTCGCTGCCGTCGTCGGGCTGAATGCCCTCGAGCTCCTGGTCCGTGGCAAAATCGTTGTATTCTGCGGGTATCAGCTCTCCGTCCATCAGGATCACATTGGTCTTTACGAAGCCAATCTCGGGGTTCTTGTCCCAGTAGTGCTTCCTGTATTCTTCCAGCCTCTGATCAGGACTCAGAGATTTGTCGAAAAGGGTGGGGAAATCGGCTATCATGCTTCTGAGCCTGCCGTATTGCAGCATGGTTGCATCTGCGGATATGGTAGATGTTATGCCCCTGTCTTCAAAGAAGTCGGAGATATCGACATCCTCTCCGTTGGCATCCGTTACGAAGTTGCGGAAAAAGTTTTCGCTGAGCTCTTCGAAATTGATCTGGGTATATACGGGATGGGTCATCATATCAATCCTGATGCGAGCCGCATAGGATATATCGGCTATCATACCCATTTTCTCCAAGAAGGGCTTCTTGGATTCATCGGAAAAATCCATGCCGTATTTTGCCGCCTGCGCTATAAGATTGACTATCTCGGGGCCAGCGGAGAGTATGGTCTTGTATCTTTCGAAATTGTCGATGATGTTCCGGTCATCGGTCAGATCCAGACCGCTCAGATCCAGTTTTTCCATCTTTTCGAAAAACTCAGAGTATACCTTCTGCTTTCGGGCTATGTCGTTTCCCTTGAGTATGGATACAATACGGCTGCTGCGGCTGATGTTGTCATCGGTGCAGATTATATCCAGCATGGCTATTTCGGGCCGTAAAAGATCGGGCTTGCCGTGATTGCATATGGCAAGCACGGTCTCCTTTTGTACGGCATAGTCCGTGTATTTTTCCCTTAAGATCTTACCGTCGGCTTCTCTGCGAGCCTTTTCTTCTTCGGGAAGGCCTTCGTAATCCGGATTCAGCTTATGGCAGAATTCACCGAGCTCTTTTTCCGGCAGCTTATATGTATATTCGTAAACATCCTTTTTAAGGCCGTTTATGACAGCCTGTGCGTTCCGGGCAAGGTAGTAGGCCTGGCGATTGCTGAGATCCTTTGCCAATGCCTGCTTTTCTACCTCGCTCAGGGCCTCGTATTCTTCCTTGTTGCTGTCGTCCGGATATATCCATTTTGCCGTATCGAAGATAAGATCTCTGAAATAGTTGGATACCGCAGTGGTGTAGACTGATTTGTTCTGATTTGGTGCGTCCTTGAATTTTGGCATGATTATTTACCTGCTTTATATCGATTGAAATAATTGTCTCTGCTTACAACAGAGCTGTTTAATAGAAAACGTTTCCGATCAAATGATCCCGTAATAGGCTGCCAGGCCTATTATGAACATGTCTGCCAGTGCCAGCACGGGCAGGGTGATACTGAATTTCTTTTTGAGTGTCTTGTGTCTGAATGCCTCCATGCCCAGAAAGGCTCCTATGCCTCCCATAAACAGAGCCATGAGCAGCAGGGACATTTCCGATATCCTCCAGCCTCCCTTGCGTGCCTGCCTTTTGTCGTAGCCGAAGACGGCGAACACATACAGATTCCATCCGAGGAATATTAATACCAGAGCTTTTCTTAATATGTCTGCCATATTTCCACCCCTTTTCGTTATATGGTAGTCTCAATTATACAAAGTGAACTCCACGCATATCCTGTCCTTGCGGCTGAGGCCGCCTATCTCCGACAGCACAGCCTTGCCCTTGCCTCTAAGGGTGATCTTGTCTTTTTCCTTGACCGTAAGATCGGGCTTGAGTATCTGCATGCCGTTTACATAGACCAGTCCCTGACGTATTGCCTCCTGAGCCTTGCCTCTGGACAGGCGGAATGCCGAGGCTGCAATGCCGTCGAGCCTTAAAGAGGCCAGAGTATCCCTGACGGTCCGGGTCTGCATGGTGCCTTTATGCAGCATGGATATATCCAGAAGCTCCACGCTCAGGCTGTTTCTTCCGGCCTGTATGTAGTTTTGAAGAAGGAAGTCCTTCATATCCGCAAGCACTATTATATCCGCCCGGTCCTCGCCAACCAGTATATCTCCGGTGATATCGCGCTTTATGCCCAGGGCCATCAGCGAGCCCAGATAATCCCTGTGAGTGAGCCTGCGCGATCCTTTGGGAGAGCTGACTCTGAGCACGGCAAGAGGGCTGTCTTCGCCTGCCAGATCCGCCGGCTGCATATAATCCGGCAGGAAGGCAAGGATTCGCCTTTCGGCATCCTCGTAGCCTCCGAAAAGCACGAAATCCTCGTGCATGGCATGGAGTCTTTCCGCTGCAAGGCTTGCCTGCCTCATATCCAGAAAGGCGGTGTGGGTCATTATGTATCTGTCCTTGCACATGCGCAGCTTGTCTTCTATCTGCGCAAGCAGCAGCTTATCTTCCTGTTCCATTGCTCTGACTTATCCTGGCGCTGTCTCCCAGCCTGTTTTTCTGCCCGGCATTGCTGTTTACTATGCCGTTGATCTGCTCTGCCACCATATCGACCTCGTATTTCAGTTCTCTTGATGACATCCTGCGCACGCCCTGGCGCAGGGCGGACAGCTGTATCATTCCGTCGGAGCTTGCCACGGTTATGGAATAGCTCTTGCCCGTGTCGTAGACCAGCTTTTCTATGAACATGTCCGCGCTTTCGTTTTCCTTAGTGTAGATGACCCTGATGCCTCCGGTTTCCTCTTTGGTGCCTCTGTTGTCCGGGACCCTGTAGCCGTCAAAGACCAGCACCAGCTCGCAGCCCTTATAGCCCTTGTAATTGCACAGTATGTCTATGAGCTTTTCCCTTGCCAGTGCTATGCTTGCCTCGGCGGCAGTCTTTTTCAGCTCGTCCCAGGCGAATATCACATTGTAGCCGTCTATTATAAGGTATTCCTTTTTGACGGCTGCGGTCCCTGAGGGAGATCTGTTGAAGTTGTAGCTGACCTTGCTGTACTGGGGCCGCTTGATGGGGCCGAATTCCCGCTCCATTATGGCCTCCAGCTCTTTTTCATCGAAATCTATGTTGCCGCTTCTGACCTTGGGGCTCGAAAGCTCGGCCACCTGACCCTTGCTCAGCCTCAGACCGCTGTCTATGTGCATGAAATTGGGAGCCTTGTCCCATTTTACATTTATGCCCGCGCCATGGGAGCAGAATACCGAATCCGCGGTGTTCTCCACGTCTCTGTCGGCCTCGTAGCCGGTTTCTTCTATGACCTTTTCCGTGTTGTGGCAGGGATAATAGCCGTCGAAGCGGCAGCTGAGCTTGCCCTTGCCCTTGGTATAGGACAGTAGCTCCACCTGATAATCCTGCATTTCCGAGACAGGCGCCTTTCCCGTGAGCAGCATGGAGCCGCCCAGATCCTTAGGCGCGTCGAAGGATGCGGACATAGCCTTGATATCCGAGATGGCTCTGCCTATCTGTTCTGAAGGGACCTCCAGCTTGAAGCTGTAGAAGGGCTCCAGCAGCACGTTTTCCGCCTGCATAAGCCCCTGGCGCACGGCGCGCAGGGCAGCCTGCCTTATATCTCCGCCCTCGGTATGCTTAAGGTGGGTGCGGCCTGCAATCAGGGTGATCTTCATATCAGTTACGGGAGAGCCGGTCAGCACTCCCAGATGCTTTTTTTCTATCAGGTTTCCTATGATGAGCCTCTGCCAGCTGAGCTCCAGATCGTCTGTGGAGCAGGCAGATTCGTACACCAGGCCCGTGCCCGGGGGCAGGGGCTCCAGCAGCAGATGCACCTCGGCATAGTGGCGCAGGGGCTCGAAATGTCCCATGCCCTCCACCGGAGCTGCTATGGTCTCTCTGTACATTATTCTTCCGGCTTCTATGCGCACGTCCATATCGAAACGGTCGGCTATGAGCTGTCGCAGCACCTCTATCTGCACCTCACCCATAAGCTGGGCTTGTATCTCTCTGAGCTGAGGGTTCCATACTATACGAAGCAGGGGATCCTCTTCGCCCAGGACCTTGAGCTTTTTGAGGGCAGTCTGGTCGTCCATGTCATCAGGCACGCTGATCCTGTAGGTGAGTACGGGTTCAAGACTGGATCCCGGCGCGTCCGATTCCGCGCCCAGGCCCTGACCTGTGTAGCTTGCCGAAAGGCCGCACACGGCGCATACGGTACCTGCTTGTGCGCTGTCTTCAGCTTCGAATCTGGCTCCCGAATAGCGCCTGATCTGTGTGATCTTCTCCGCCAGAGGGCTTCCGTCCCCTGAGGCGTATTCCACCACATCTCTTACCTTGAGCTCTCCGCCGGTGATCTTAAGCCAGCTCATGCGGTTTCCCTGCTCGTCGCGGCTTATTTTAAAGACCCTCGCTCCGAATACATCCTTGGGATACTTCTTTTCGATGATGAAGCGCTCCATTCCGGTCAAAATGTCTTCTATGCCCGTAAGCCTCAGGGCAGAGCCGAACCAGCAGGGCACAAGCTTTCTTTCAGCTATGAGCCGGGCAAGCTCGGCGTCGGGTATGCATCCCTGTTCAAGGAACATTTCCAGCGCCGATTCATCGGACAGGGCGGCAGCCTCATAGAAGCTGTCATCGAAATCCGTGCTGAAGTCTACGCAGTTTCCCCCGGTGGACAGACGAAGCTCCTCCATCAGATCTTCCTTGCTCCGAGTGCAGATATCCATCTTGTTTACCCAGATAAAGAAGGGGATGCGGTATCTTGAAAGCAGATCCATAAGGGTGCGTGTGTGAGCCTGTATGCCGTCGGGACCGCTGATCACCAGCATGGCGTAGTCCAGCACGGACAGGGTGCGCTCCATTTCGGAGGAAAAGTCAACATGACCGGGGGTGTCCTGAAGAAATATCCTCAGATCTCCGGTTTCGAATATTGCCTGCTTGGAAAAGATGGTGATGCCCCTGTCTTTTTCCAGCCTGTTGGTGTCAAGATAGGCGTCCTTATGATCGACCCTGCCGAGGCTTCGTATGCGTCCGCTTTTGTACAGCATGGCCTCGGACATGGTCGTTTTCCCGGCGTCGACATGGGCAAGAATGCCCAGCACTGTATTGCGCAATGTTCTTCCTCCGTATTTTTACGGTTAATCGTCAAAATAGCTGTTGGCTTTTATGGCTTGCTTTATCCGTTCTCTCAGGGATTCGGGAGCCAGGACCTCGACCTCTGGAAGATACTGCAGGGCCCAGTATACCATGCCTTCGGCAGGTGCCTTGAAGCTGGTCTCGAAGGTATACGGATCTTCCGGGTCCGGAATGATCACTATATCCGTGCCGAATTTTTCAAGCACATAGCGCAGGACCTTCTTTTTGCAGCGCAGCCTTATGTTTTCGGGCTTGCCTGCATGGGCGTAGACCACACGCTTTATGGTGTTGAGCCTGGCGTCGGTCTTTGAGATATCGATCTTCTCATCGAGTATTATTATATCGCTCATCATGTCTATCCTGTAGAAAGATGGATCAGTATGGCCCCGGGAGATCATCACAAGATAATAATGCTCGCTGTCGCATATCATTCCGTATGGATTGGCAACATAGCGCTCCTCTCTGCGGGCATGCAGCTTTTTATCGTAGTCGTAATCCATGTAGATGAAACTGACCTTCTTTCTTTCGTTTATTGCCTGGCTGAGTATCTCTATGTTGAGCACCACTTGGGGATTGGGAGATTTGTTCTCGGTGCGTATTATATCGGCTGTATGTATCTGCTTGCGCTGATGCATGCTCAGCAGGGATTTGAGCTTTGCGGTAAGCTCTTCTGTCTGCTTTTGGGAAATGTACTGGAAGGCGCCTACGGCATCGGTGAGCATCAGTATCTCTCCGGTCTCGAAGCTCCGCTCCCTGAGGAAGTAGCCCTTGCCGTTCTCCCTGAAGCTGCTGATATCGTAGCCCATCTGGCCGAGCACCTCCACGGCGCTGTAGACAGTGCGTCTGTCCGGCTTGAGCCCGTAAAGGCTGTCCATTTTTTCCTGTATCTGCTGCATGCTCAGAATATGATCCTCGTCGGAATATTCTTCGAGTATCTTGAGTATACATATTACATTGCCTTTATCTGTCATTGCCTGCCTCCGCTTTTGTCTGTCCCGGTGATACGGCGGGCATTAAGCCGTTTTCCGTTTTGAGGACCGTATTTTCTGCAAATATTATATCATCTGTTCGGAAATTTGTACATAGTGCAGTACTATAATCAACCCGTAAACAGGAGGTAGGCAAAATGTTTGTTTTTGTATATGTTCTTTCCGTTATATCCGTGTTTTTCCTTTATTGGCTGACATACCGTTTTTTATGCGGTCTTTGGGGCCTTGCGGTATTGACAAAAGCCCTGGTTTCAAGTATAAATATCTCAATTGAAAAGCCTTTTCGGAGGAGTAGTTTCAAATGCCTGTACAGAGAAGGAGCCGCGGCTGAGAGCTCCGAGGGTCTCTTTGGAATGAAGGTCGCCGAGGCATAGGGCAGTATTAACGAGAGCCGCATTTTTGCGGAACAAAGGTGGTACCGCGGATATCTCCGTCCTTTGGCATAGCCGGAGGACGTTTTTTTATTAACCGGGAGCACCGGCAAGGGCAGGAAGACATCCTGCGAAAGGAAAGGAAACCTATGGAAAACAATTTGCCTAAGAATTACGATCCCAGGGATTTCGAAGACCGCATCTACGAAAGCTGGGAAAGCAGCGGAGCATTCACCCCGCAATACGACGAGACTAAGGAATCTTACACAGTCCTTATGCCTCCCCCCAATATCACCGGTCAGCTGCACATGGGCCACGCTCTGGACCAGAGCCTTCAGGACGTGCTCATCCGCTATAAGCGCATGCAGGGCTTCAACACCCTGTGGCTGCCCGGCACAGACCACGCCAGCATAGCCACCGAGGTAAAGGTGGTAGACCTTATCAGAAAGGAAGAGGGAAAATCCAAGGAAGATCTGGGCCGCGAGGAATTCCTCAGGAGGACCTGGCAGTGGAGAGAAAAATACGGCAAGCGCATAGAGACGCAGATCCGCAAGCTTGGAAGCTCCTGCGACTGGACCCGTGAGCGCTTCACCATGGATGAAGGCCTGAACAAGGCTGTAGTCGAGCATTTCTGCAGGCTCTATGAGAAGGATCTGATCTACAAGGGCGCAAGGCTCATCAACTGGTGTCCAACATGCGGCAGCGCTCTGTCCGACATCGAAGTAGAGCACGAAGACAAGAACGGCAAGTACTGGTACTTCCGCTATCCGGGCGCAGACGGCTCCGAGGGCATCACCGTTGCCACCTCCCGTCCCGAGACTATGTTTGCCGATGTGGCCATAGCCGTAAACCCCGAGGACGAAAGATATACAAAGCTTATAGGCACCAAGGTGGTGCTGCCTGTTGTAGGCAGGGAGATCCCCATTATTGCCGACCCCTATCCGGACCCCGAAAAGGGAACAGGGGCGGTCAAGATCACTCCGTCCTGCGATCCCAACGACTTCGAGGTAGGCCAGCGCCACGGTCTGGAAATGCTGGATTGCATAGACGAGCAGGGCAACATGACACAGATCGCAGGCAAGTATGCCGGAATGAACCGCTTCGACTGCCGCAAGGCCTGGGTCGCCGATCTGGACGCCGCAGGCTACCTGGTCAAGACCGAAGACATAGTGATCCCCACCGGAACCTGCTACCGCTGCCACGACGTGGTGGAGCCCCGTATCAGCGAGCAGTGGTTCGTGCGCATGGAGCCTCTGGCGGGCCCTGCCATCGAGATCGCAGAGAAAAACGAGCTGATCTTTGTTCCCGAACGATTTGAAAAGACTTATATGCACTGGCTTGAAAACATCAAGGACTGGTGCATCTCCAGACAGCTGTGGTGGGGCCACCGCATCCCCGCTTACTACTGCGAGGACTGCGGAGAGATGATAGTCGCAAGGACCGAGCCTGAGGTATGCCCCAAGTGCGGCTGCACTCACTTCCATCAGGATGAAGACGTTCTGGACACCTGGTTCAGCTCCGCTCTGTGGCCGTTCTCCACAATGGGCTGGCCCGATGATACCGAGGATCTGAAGCATTACTTCCCCTCCAGCACCCTGGTAACTGGTTACGATATCATCTTCTTCTGGGTCGCCAGGATGGCCTTTGCCACCGTGGACGAAATGGGTGTAAGCCCCTTTAAGCACGTGCTTATCCACGGCCTGGTAAGAGACGCCCAGGGACGCAAGATGAGCAAGTCCTTAGGCAACGGAATCGATCCCCTTGATGTTATCGACAAGTACGGCGCCGACGCCCTGCGCTTTATGCTGCTTTCGGGCATAGCCCCCGGCTCCGACATCAGGTATACCAACGAAAAGGTGGAGGCTGCAAGAAACTTTGCCAACAAGCTGTGGAACGCCAGCCGCTTCGTGATCATGAACCTTAAGGACGAAGAGGGCAATTTCCTGCCCATGGCAGACGAAAAGACCGCAAAGCTTCGCCCTGAAGACAAGTGGATACTGGCATCCATCAACAAGTCTCTGCCCGATATAGGCAACAATATGGAAAACTTCGACTTCGCCCTGGCCGCAGGCAAGATCTACGAACTGATCTGGAACGTGTTCTGCGACTGGTACATCGAGCTGGTCAAAGCTCGTCTGTACGGAGAAGACGAGGAGGAGAAGCAGACCGCAAGATTCGTTCTTGTCAAATCCCTGAAGAACCTGCTGAAGCTGCTGCATCCGTTCATGCCCTTTATTACAGAGGAGATATGGAGCTTCCTGCCCAAGGAAGGCAACACCAACGACTTCCTTATCCGCGAGCAGTGGCCCGTCTATGACGGCAGCATGGACTATGCAGACGATGTGGCTGCGGTAGAGCTGGCAATGGAGGTCATCAAGTCTGTCCGCAACATCCGTGCCGAGGCCGAAGCCGCTCCCTCCAGAAAGATGCACGCCGTGCTGCTGGCATCCGGAAAGGAGCTGGAATATCTGAAGACCACGGAGAACCACATCATCAGCCAGGCCAACCTGCAGGGCGTTATCTTTGCAGGCTCTGCCGCCGATGTTCCCGAAGAGACCATGTCCGCCGCGCTGCCCGGAGTGGAGATCTATGTTCCCCTGGACGAGCTGCTGGATTACAAGGCAGAATACGATCGTCTCATCAAGGAAAGAGACCGCCTGGAGGGCGAGGTAAAGCGCACCGAGGGCAAGCTTTCCAATGAAGCCTTTGTGGCCAAGGCACCGGAAAAGGTCGTCAATGCCGAAAAGGAAAAACTGGCTAATTACAGGGATATGCTCAAGAAGACTCTTGACCGCATACCCGTTGTTGAAGCTAAGCTTAAATAGGAGGTATATCATGGCTTTTACAGAAATGGCACACGCTTTCATTGCCGCAAAGTACTATGTTCACCTGAAGGAAGCCTTCGGTGAAAGAGGAGACGCTGCCTTCCTGCATGCCACCAGGTATTATGCAGAGCAGCGCGGCCGCAGAATGGCTCAGAGAGCCATAAGAGACGGCAAGCCTCTTACCTACGAGGTCTACCGCGAATACGGCGAATGGGTCAACACCCCCGAGGCCATTGAGCAGGGCATTGCCAACAGGTCCGAGCTGATCAGCGAAAATCCCGACTGGCAAGTCCATGTACACTGCTGCCCCTGGCATTATCAGTTTGCAAAGATGGGTCTTCCCGAGGGCGGACTGGCTTACTGCCACGATCTGGACGCATCGATTGCAAGAGGCTTCAATCCCGAGATCAAGTACAGCACCTCCCAGACCCTGCACGATCACGAATACTGCATACAGACAGTGCTGGATTCCGGACTCACCCCCGGAAAGCCCGTGGTCAAGAATCCGGAAGGTCTTAAGAGCTTCGAGTTCCACTGCGCTCATTCCTACTGGGCCTATAACGAAGTGACCGCGGCCATCTTCGGCGCAGAGGGTGAACAGATCAACGCTCTGGTGCTCAGGGAATTTGCCCTGGAATACGGTCAGGAAATGGCCGATGTGATCGCCTCTTACAGAGGAACTAATTTCAACATCTGCTAAGGCCTGTTGCCGGCAGAAAAATACGCGCCTGAAAATGCCCTGCGGCCCTGTGCTTCGGGGCATTTTATTGCTTTTTTGTATATATCGTGGTAAAATACCTTGATGCTTTGTCGGCATTATTGTTTTTGTAATGCAATCAATGCGTTCAAGGAGAAAATATGAGAATAGCTATAGACGCCATGGGCGGTGACAATGCTCCTGCGGAAATAGTCAAGGGCTGTGTGCAGGCATCTCAAAGTATCGATGCCAAGCTTATCCTGGTAGGCGATCAGGAAAAGCTGAACGCTGAACTGGCGAAATATCAGGACAGCTGCGATCAGTCAAAGCTGGAGGTGGTCCACGCTTCTGAGATCATAAGCGGAGAAGACAGTCCCGTTCAGGCTGTAAGGCATAAAAAGGATTCGTCCATGGTCAGAGCGGTGCGCATGGTCGCCGACGGAGAGGCCGACGCGGTGCTCTCAGCCGGTAATACCGGAGCCCTGATGATATCCGGCATACTGGTCATAGGCAAAATGGAGGGTGTTGAAAGGCCTGCCATAGTTGCTGCCGTGCCCCAGATTAATCACGCCGGCAGGTACACGCTTATTGTGGATTCCGGCGCCAATGCCGAATGCAAGGCCGAGCATCTGCTCAGCTTCGGCAGGATGGGCAGCATTTACATGCACAATGCCTTCGGAATAGATGATCCAACCGTAGGCCTCATCAACATAGGGACCGAGGAGAGCAAGGGCACATCCATGCTCAAGGACGCCTACAAGCTGCTTAAGGAAAGCGGTCTGAATTTTGTGGGCAATATCGAAGCGAGAGACATTCCCGGAGGGCTGGCGGATGTTCTGGTCTGCGACGGCTTTACAGGCAACATAGTACTTAAGCTTATGGAGGGCACCTGCCTTGAGCTGCTGCGCAGAATCAAGGCTGTCATAAACGACAGTCTGGTCTCCAGGCTGGGCGGCGGTCTGCTGTCGGGCAAGCTCAGAGAGATGAAGTCTCAGCTGGATTACTCCAGCGAGGGAGCGGCGCCCATTCTGGGTATAGACGGCCTGGTGTTTAAAATGCACGGATCCTCGGACTGCGTAGCTGTGTGCAACGCGGTGATCAAGGCGGCGAATCTGGCCTCCGGATCCATGCTCGAGGATTGCAGAAATGCTATGAAGGGTGGCTTATTTGAGTAATCTTTCCGATGATATACGCGAGCTGACCGGATACAGCTTCAAGGACGAGGCTCTGCTGGTCAGGGCGATGACTCACAGCTCCAGGGCCTACGAGCTTACAGGAAGCGCCTTCGACGGCAACGAGCGCCTGGAATATCTTGGGGATGCCGTTTTGGAGCTTGCCATGAGCAGAGAGCTTTATGACAGGTATCCCGAAAGGGACGAAGGCTTTCTGACCAAGCTCAGATCTTCGGTAGTATGCGAAAAATCCCTGAGTATCATGGCCCGCAGATACGGATTCGACCGCATGATACGCCTCGGAAAGGGAGAGGAGCGCACCGGAGGCAGGCAGAAGGATGCCTTGCTGGCAGACTGTGCGGAGGCATTTTTCGGGGCCGTTTATCTGGACGGAGGCTACGAGGAATCAGTAAAAGTGATTATGTTACTTTTACGGGAAAACATAGAGCTTGCAGCTGCCGGAAGGCTGTACAAGGACAGCAAGACCAGACTGCAGGAGCTGCTCCAGGCAAGGGGCATAACAGATATAGAATATACGATAACAGACGAGACCGGGCCGGCTCACAACAGGTCCTTCTGCGCGTCGGTAAGCGCAGGGGGGAGCATGCTGGGCGAGGGCAGCGGAAAGAGCAAGCGGGAAGCAGAGAGCCGGGCAGCCGACGCGGCACTGGACAAGATCAGCGAGCTTTAAAGAGGTAACAGTTGTATTTTAAGAGAATAGAGCTGAATGGCTTCAAGTCATTCGCCGACCCTGTGACAATAGAATTCACCGACGGCATCACATGCATAGTCGGTCCCAACGGAAGCGGTAAATCCAATATCTCCGACGCCATAAGATGGGTTCTGGGCGAGCAGAGCCCCAAATCCCTGCGCGGCGGCAAGATGGAGGATGTTATATTTGCCGGGACCCAGAACCGCAAGGCAAAGGGCATGGCAGAGGTCACCCTTGTCATTGACAACACGGAGCGCACCCTTCCCATAGATTACGCCGAGGTGGGCATAACCCGCCGCATGTACAGATCCGGCGAAAGCGAGTACATGATCAACCGCAATCCCTGCAGACTGAAGGACATCAGAGAGCTGATCATGGATACCGGCATAGGTGTGGAGGGCTTTTCCATCATCGGTCAGGGCAAGATCGCGAACATAGTATCCAACAAGATGGACAGCCGCCGCGAGATATTCGAGGAAGCCGCGGGAATAGTAAAATACCGCAGCAAAAAGGCGGATACCGAAAAAGACCTGGCCTCCACCAGAAACAATCTGGACCGTGTGAACGATATAATAGGCGAGATAGAGGGCCGTATAGGCAGTCTGAAGAGAGAGTCCGAAAAAGCCGTTGAATACCTGGAATTGAGGGATAAATACCGCAGCGCGGAGGTCAATGTTATACTTCGCAACGTGGCCGCGGCAGAGGAAAAGAGTCAGGCTGTCGCAGAGGAGCTGGCTCAGCTTCAGACCCGGCTGGAGGAAAAGCAAAGGCTCAGAGACGAAACCGACAGAAGACTCAGGGAAATCCGAGCTCTGGAGCTTTCCCTTGAGGAAGAGCTTGGAAGTATCAGGGACGAGCTTCTGAAAAAGACCGAAGAGATACATTTTGTAAACAGCAAGGATCAGCTCAACAAGGAGCGCAGGGATACTCTTGAAAAAGAGGCTCAGCGCCTTGCCCGGGAGCTGGCTTCGATACGTGAAAAGCTGCTCAGAACCGCAGAAGTCTTCGAAAGATCCGAATCAGAGCGGCTGGAGGCCTCCCGCATGGCGGAGGATCTCAAGCTGGTTCTGGAGCAGAAAGACAATGAGCTTGCCCTTGCCGAGCATGCCCTTGAGGAGGGCAGAAAACAGGACAGGGCGGCAAAGGAGAACATTTTCGAGCTCAGCTCCGGTATCTCAGCCGCCAGGGTCGAGGCTCAAAGCCTTGAGGATCTGAGATCCAGCCTGCTCAGGCGCAGGGAAAGGCTCACCGAGGATGAGGACCGCCGAGAGGAGAGCATTAAAGAGCTTGCCTCAAAGCTGGAAGAATGCAGTGCATCTCTTGAAGCTGCAAAAAAGGCGGAGGAAGATCTTAAGGCTGCCCTGGAGGAAGCTAAAAGGCTTGCTGATAAGGCAAATTCAAATACCGCAGAATTGAGCGCCCGAGCTGAAAAGCTGCGCATCGATGCGGGTAGGTACTCCGCAAGGCAGAAGCTGCTGGAGGAGCTTGAAAACTCCTACGAGGGCTACGGAGGAGGCGTGCGCTTCCTTATGAAGGAAAGCCCTAAGGGCGTAATAGGCGTTCTCGGCGATCTGCTTCAGGTTCCCAAGGGCTGGGAGCTTGCGGTGGAGACCGTGCTCGGCGCCAAGATGCAGGACATAGTCTGCAAGGACGATGAAACCGCAAAGCGGTGCATAGACCTGCTCAAAAAGAATCAGGCCGGAAGGCTTACCTTCCTTCCCGTAGAGAGCCTGAGAAGCGGCAGACCGGCGGATACCCGCTGCGTTCAGGGCTGCAGGGGCTATCTGGGCCTTGCCTCGGACAGGGTCAGATGCAGCTCCGGTCATCAGAATATAGTGGATTACATGCTCGGAAAGGTTGTCATAGTCGACACCCTTGACAACGCGGTGGAAATGTCAGCCGTTAACAGCTCGGGGCTTCGCTTTGTCACTCTTGAGGGCGAGATCATCAACGCTGCAGGCGCAATCACAGGCGGAAGTCTGAAAAACAACACCGCAAACATACTTACCCGCAGGGCGGAAAAGGACGAGCTGAGCCTGACCCTTAAGAGGCTTGCTGCGGAGATTACCGCTGTGGCGGAGGACATCAGGGCTTCCGAGGTGGCGGCAGGGGAGGCTGCGGCAAAGAGGGAAATCACCGAAAATGCCCTGAGGGAAAGACAGATGGATATAGCTCTCATAAGCAAGGAGCATCAGCAGCTTCAGCAGCTTATGGAGGATTCCCGAAGGTCCGGGATACGGCGCAGCACGGAAATAGACGAGCTGGACAAGGAGCTTGGCAATGCCGGCGGCAGGCTGGCAGATGTCATTGCTTCTGTCTCTGAAATGGAGGAAAAGGGCAGGCTGGCCGAAAAAGAGGCGGAGCAGGTCGTAATGCGTCTATCTGCGCTGGAGCAGGCGGCAGCCCTGGCAAAGGATGCCCAGACCGCGGCAAAGCTCGATGAAAACAAAGCAAGACTGGCTCTGGAGAACGCTTCTCTCAGACAGCAGGACATAAAGGCCTCCATGACAGAGCTGGAGGGCGAGGCAAAGGAAAAGGAACTCAGCATAGAAAAGAACGCTCTGGAAAGCTCCCAGGCCGAGGAATTCGGCGGAAGCGCAGCGCAGATCATCCGGGAAATGGAAGAAAAGCGCAGGGAGCTGGAGGACAAGAGCGCCGGGATATCTGCCCGCAGGCAGCAGATCTCCGCAGAGGCTTCGGCTCTGGAGGATGAGCGCAGGCAGACTGACAGCCTCATCTACGATGCCCAGATGGCCAATCACGATGCCCAGATGCGCCTTGCCAGGTTCGAAGCCCAGGTGGAATCCATGAAGGACAAGCTATTCGAGGAGTTCGAAATGTCCTATGCCCAGGCGGCAGAGCTGGAGGATCCTGACTTTGTAATGAGCCGCGGCTTGAAGGAATCAAGAGAATACAGAGACCGCATGAGGGCCATAGGCGATGTGAGCTTCAGATCCATTGAGGAATATAAGAGCGTAAAGGCCCGCTACGAGTTCCTGACAGCCCAAAGGGACGATATTTTAAAGGCAGAGGCCGAGCTGAAATCCGTTATCAGCGAGACCGATGCCACCATAAAGGCAAGATTCAAGGAAAGCTTTGACAGCGTGGTGGAGAACTTCGAGATCTGCTTCGCGGAGCTTTTCAACGGCGGTCACGCCAAGCTCAGCCTCGAAAATCCCGAGGATCCCATGGAATCTGCCATAGATATAGAAGCCCAGCCGCCAGGCAAGAGGCTTCAGAATATAAACCTTCTCTCCGGCGGAGAGAAGACCATGACGGCAATAGCGCTGATGTTTGCGGTACTCAAGTCAAAGCCCACGCCCTTTGTCATTCTCGACGAGGTCGAGGCTGCCCTTGACGAAAACAATATCGACCGTTTTGCAGGCTATCTGCGCAATTTCGACAGGACTCAGTTTGCCCTGATAACCCACCAGAAGGCTACCATGGAGCATGCCGATGTCATGTACGGAGTAACTATGCCCGAGCACGGCGTGACTAATATACTGTCCCTGCGCCTGGGCGATGAATTCACTTTATAGAGAGGACCTCAATGTCGAACGAAAAGAAGTCCTTCTTCGGAAGGCTGGCTCAGAAGATAGAAGATGTTATACTTCTGCGCCCTGTACCCGATGAAGAGACCATAGACCAGCTGGAGGAGATACTCATCACCTCCGATATAGGCATGGATACCACCTTGAAGATCACCGAAGAGCTGAGAGAAATGGTACGCCATCAGCGCCTGAAAAGCTCAGAGGAGCTGCGTGCTGCCATCAGGCAGATCATCTGCACTATGATGGATAAGGGCGAAAGGCTGAGGCTGGAGGATAAAACACCCCTGGTGATAATAATGATAGGCGTCAACGGTGTGGGTAAGACCACATCCATAGCCAAGATAGCCGGAAAGCTGCAAAATCAGGGAAAATCCGTGCTCCTGGTTGCCGCGGATACCTTCAGGGCAGCCGCGGCGGAGCAGCTGGGCATTTGGGGCGAACGGCTGGGCCTGCCTGTGATAAGGCATGGCGAGGGCGCAGATCCTTCTGCGGTTATTTTTGACGGGCTGTCTGCGGCAAAGGCAAGAGGCACCGATGTGGTGATCTGCGATACAGCAGGCAGGCTTCATAATAAAATGAACCTGATGAGTGAGCTTGCGAAAATGAACAAGGTCATTGACAGAGAATATCCGGAGGCTGCAAGGGAGACCCTGCTGGTCCTGGATGCCACAACAGGCAAAAACGCAGTCAGTCAGGCAAGGCAGTTCGGCGAGGTCTGCGAGCTCACCGGCATAGTGCTTACAAAGCTTGACGGCACTGCAAAGGGCGGCATAGCCGTGACACTTTCCGATGAGTTCGACCTGCCGGTCAAGTTCATAGGAGTGGGTGAGGGTATGGATGATCTGAGGGAATTTGATCCTGTGTCCTTCAGCGAGAACATCTTTGAGGTACAGTAATGGAAAAAGAATACGGAATCGAACACGAGCAGGAGGTCCTGGCGGCCTTCGATAAAATGAACGAGGATTTCAAGAACGCAGGCTCTGCTGCCGAAGGGGAGGCTGCGGGCGGTTCTGCTTCAGATGAGCTTAAGATCCTGAGCTTTACGGAATCTCTTGATCTTATCAGCGGCGGCGAGTATTCGTCGATAAAGGGCGATATCAAGGATCTGGAGCCCAAGGCCGAGGAAGAGACAAGCGAACCTCAGGCAGAAGAGGGCGAGACTGAGGCAGAAGACGACACCGGGGCGGCCGTCCCGGTATTTGCTGCTGCGGCTGTAGCCGGAAGAGCCGCAAAGCGCAGCTCATCCCCCGGATTCTTTAAAAAGAAAAAAGAAAATTCCGGGGACGGAGATATGGCTGAAAAGAAAAACAAAAAAGAAAAAAAGAACGGGGACGATAAACAGCCTAAGGAAAAGAAGGAACGCAAGGGTGTCAAGAAGATACTGTTCAGAGCCCTTATTGCAGTCCTTGCTGTCTGCGTGGCGGCAGGTCTTGCCGTTGTGTATTACGTAGGCAAGATCATCATAGAATCTCCGGAGATCAATCCCACGAACTTTTATGAGATGCTGGCTGAAAACTCCCAGCTTCTGGACAGCGATGGCAATCTCATACAGAATATCTATTCGTCCGACGGCCTGCGCTCCAACATAGAGTTCAACCAGCTGCCGGAGAATCTGAAAAACGCCTTTGTATGCATTGAAGACAAAACCTTCTTTGATCACCACGGATTCAACTTCGTGCGAATAGTAGGCGCAATATGGCAGAAGGTATCAGGCCAGTCTGACAAGATCGGAGGAACCTCCACCATCACTCAGCAGCTGGCAAGAAACCTCTATCTGACCTCTGTCAAGGGTGAAAGATCCATGGAAAGAAAGATCAGAGAGGCTTATTATACCGTTCTGATCGAGCATGCCCTCACCAAGGAGCAGATACTTGAAGCCTATATGAATACCATTTATTTAGGCTACAACTGCAACGGTATTCAGGCTGCCGCGGAGGCATATTTCTCCAAGGATGTCAGCGAGCTGAGCCTTATGGAATGCGCATGCCTTGCTTCTCTGCCCCAGAGCCCCAATGTCTACGCTCCCATCAAGAGGATTGAGACCTCGTCCGTTGTCAACTTTGACACTCTGGACATAATCAGCAAGGACAGCGACTGGACTGTCTACTTCAACGACGCCTCCTCAGACAGGATCAAGCTGGTGCTCTGGTACATGCACGACCAAGGCAAGATCAGCGACGAAGAATACGAGACCGCCAAGGCTGAAAGCATCAGAGATTACATAAATCCCGGTACCAATGCCCTGAGCACCACCGCAAATTCCTCATATTTTGTGGATTATGTGGTCAGCAAGGTGCTGTCCGATATCCAGAACGATCTGGGCTACAGCTATCAGGATGCCTACGATCTTCTGTACAGAGGAGGCCTTACCATAAAATCCACCATCAATATGGAGATCCAGGGCATAATGGATTCCGTCTACGCGGATACCAAGAATTTCCCCGATGTGGGCAGCTACCGCAAGGATAAGGACGGCAACGTGCTTTATCCTGAAGGTAGCCGCATACTGCTTTACAGCCGCAATACCTATTTTCAGAAGGATACGGGTAATTTCGTGCTCAAGCCCGATGAATATCAGTGGCTCAGCAGCGGAGACCTTATGCTGCTCAAGGACAAGAGGCTCAATTTCTACAAGACCTCCGTTCAGGGCAATACAGATTACAGCGTGGAATTCAAGGGCTTCTACGAAATCATAGACAAGGAATTCTACAGCTACAGCGGCGGAAGCTGGAGCATACCGGCGTCCTACAAGAACAGGGACGATTCCGGTAATCTTATCATTTCCGCGTCCTACTTTACGGATAAGCCCGACAACTTCACGCGCAATACAGACGGTACTATTACCGTCAGCTCCGGCTTGTTCAGCATTCCCCAGGGAGTGCTGCAGCCTCAGTCCGCCATGGTCATAATGGATCACACCTGCGGTCAGCTGGTGGCAATGATAGGAGGCCGAGGAATAGAGGGAAGACTGCTCTACAACCGTGCCACAAGTACCCGTCAGCCCGGATCCTCCATCAAGCCTCTGGCAGTATACGGTGTGGCGCTTCAGGCCGGAAAGGATGGCCTAGGCAACTTCACTGCGGCCACTGCTCTTGACGATGCGCCCATCAAGCAGGGCGGAAGTCTGTGGCCTCACAACTGGTATTCAGGCTATACCGGCATTACCAATCTGCGTCATGCCGTGGAGCAGTCCATCAATGCCTGCGCAGTGCAGCTCTATCTGCAGCTCGATCCGAACAGCTGCATAGAAAAGCTTCAGAGCATGGGCATAAGCAGTCTTGTGACCGAGGGCGATGTCAACGATATCAACGCCTCTGCTCTGGCTCTTGGCGGAATGACCAGGGGCATTTCTCCCCTTGAAATGACAGCTGCCTACGGGACCTTCGGCAACTATGGCGTCTATGTGGAGCCCATGTGCTACACCGAGGTCGTCAATAAGCGCGGAGACGTGATACTCAGCAATCAGCCCATCACCCATCAGGTGTTCGACGAAGATGTGGCTTCTCTGATGACCGATATACTGCGCACCACCGTCACCAACGGACTTGCCAGCGGCGCCAAGCTCAAGACATCCGAATCCGCGGGCAAGACAGGTACCACATCCGAGAAATACGATATCTGGTTCTGCGGTCTTACTCCCAAGTATTCCGCGGCTGTATGGATAGGCAACGATGTCAATATTTCCCTGAAGCAGGGCTCCAGCTCTGCGGCAGCCGTATGGAAGAAGGTAATGGAGCCTGTATGCGGCCTGGACGAGGATTATAAGCGCTTCGAGATGAAGGGCGATTTTGTTAATGCTACAGTTGACCGCTTCTCCGGAAAGCTGCTTGGTGCATACTCTTCTCTGGATCCCAGAGGCTCCGGAATATCCGAGCTGTTTATCAGCGGCACGGTGCCCGGAGAGGTAGACACTTCCCATGTGATCGTCAGGGTTTGCGCAGAGACAGGCTATCTGGCAACTTCCGAATGCGAACATACACTCAACAAGCTGGGTATTGTAAGGCCCAACGGTAAGTCCTGGGAAAAAACAGCGGCTGAATGGGGCTTCAGCGGCGCAAGGAATTATGTGGGAGATGCTAACTACGATGCGCCGGAATATTACTGTCCGATCCATAATCCCAACAGGAGCAAATATCCTGTGCCTCCAGGCGGCTACACAGAGGCCAATTATAACCCTGTCAACCTTATACCCGAAGGCGGAGAGGAGCCCACTGGTCCTGCAATCAGCGATCCCGACACGGAGCCTGTAGATCCTCAGCCCGGCGACCCCGGTGTACACGATCCCGGCACAGCACATGACCCCGAAGTAGAAAACCCCGGAGGAGATATCCCGACACCGGAGAATCCCGAGACTCCTCCCGGACATCAGGAGCCGGGTACGGATCAGCCGGAGAATCCGGAAAATCCCGAAAACCCCCAGGAAGGCGGAGACTATGAACCGGCAGATAATCCCAACACCTTGTTTGACGGGGAAGAGGGCAACGAAACCGTGGACGAGGACGGAGAGACCATATATAACTGGTAGGCCGTAAACGTCAAAATACAAGGCATTATAAGGTAATTGCAATACTTTTGATTAGATTATTAAAAAATAGTACTTGCAATTACCTTTTTTGTTTGTTATTATGCACCATGTAAATCACAGATTTATTATGACGGAGACAAGAATGTTCAGGAATAACATGGCTGAAATGAATATTAGCCTGGGCACTGCCAAGAACAGTGCTGTTCTTGATGCAAAATTCTATGTCATCCGTGCAAGCCTCAACCAGCAAGTACAGACCGAAGGTGAACCTTGCCCCATTATGGGGTTTGTTCAGCAGCGCGCAGGGCAAAACGCGTAATTCGGGTAATTTACTTGCAGAGTGGGTATAGCTGTTTTTACAGTTAGTTTGTAGTATTTTGTTTGCGAACAGAAGTCCTTTGCTCCTGCAAAGGACTTTTTTGTATGCTTTAGGAGGGTAATATGTCTGCAGGCGCATTGCAAACACTTTTGAAGGAGATAGCGGTTCTGAGCTTTTTCCTTCTGATCGGAATGGTTCTCAGAGCAAAGGTCAAGTTTTTCAGAAATATGCTTCTTCCCGCGTCGGTAATAGGCGGTTTTCTGGCGCTTTTAGTTGGCCCCCAGGTCTGGGGCGCTCATCCGCTGCTTCCCATTCCCCAGGAGTATATCACCAGCTGGTCCAACATCCCAGGCGTTCTGATCGTTCCCATATTTGCCGCCGTGCCTCTGGGCAGCGGTCTTGTTGGCGAATCCAAAAAGACCAGGCTCGGAGAAAGCCTTTTCCCCGCATTGATGGCTGTGGGTATATTCTCCAGCACCTCCAGCGGGCAGTCCCTGATCGGCTTCTTCTTTAACGTGATCACCACCAGGCTGGGCTTTTGCAGGGATCTGTACCCGGTTTTCGGCGGGGAGCTTTCGCAGGGCTTTGCCGGAGGCCACGGAACTGCGGCGGGCTACGGCTCCATTCTCCAGGGCTACGGAGTACCTTACTGGGAGCTTGCTCAGGCTGTGGCGACCACCTTCGCAACCGTAGGTCTAATGGGCGGAATGATACTTGGTATCGCCATGATCAACAGAGCCGCCAACAAGGGTCAGACCAAGATACTTAAGAGCGCTTCTGAGCTTCCCTTCGAGACCGCTCAGGGCTACAGCACCGATATAAGCGCACAGCCCATGATAGGCCGCGAGACAACCAACAGCTCCTCCATAGAGGTTCTGACAACTCATCTTTCCATCATTCTTCTGGTATCCGCTCTGGCATACTGGGGCCTGGAATTCAGCAAGAGTCACGGCCTTACGGGTTTTGATTCCATACCTGTATGGTTCTACGCACTGCTGATAATGTATGCAGTCAATTTTGCGCTCAAAAAGCTCAAGCTGGGCTGGATGGTCGATTCCAAGGTCAGATCCAGAATCACCGGCTGCATGTCCGATTACGCGATCACCGCTGCAATAGCTTCCATGCCCATAAAGGCTGTGGCAGCCTATGTAGGACCCATTGCGATACTTTGCATTTTCGGCTTTGTATACACCTATGTCTGGAGCTTTGTGCTCATGAAATGGATGTTCGGAAAGGAGAACTACTCCTTCGAAAGAGGCATCATCAACTGGGGCACCGGCTCAGGCGTTATGATCAACGGCATGATGCTCCTGAAGATCTGCGATCCGGATTACGAGACTCCCGCCCTGACGGATTTCTCCGCAGGCTGGGCAATAATGTCGGTAGTCAGCATAGTGACTTCGCCCATTACATATTCCTTCCTGAAGGCAGCCGATCCTCTCAACTGCGGACTGTGGGCTTCGGCAATGTGGGCAGGTTGGCTTGCGGTGGCCTTTGTTGCCAGATCTGTTTATAAAAAATCACATACCGAATTCTACTCCTGAGTCAAACGATTCGTATCTGCTGCACCACCTTTAACATTGAATATGCGGGGGACAACAATATAAAATGAGTTTTTCGGACAGTGTGAACGCCGTTGTCTATCTTGCGGTATTCGGCATGATCCTGCTTGCGGCAAATCTGGTAAAGCCGTATTATAAACGCTGGATGGGTGATACCAATGTGCCCGACCTGCTTTCGGATCTGAATGCGCAATACAGGGTCTATAACGATGTCGTGTTTCCCCTAAAGCATAGCCCCAGGCATATCGATCACATAGTATTATCTGTTTACGGGATATTTGTGATAAGGACCATGAGCTACAACGGCATCATAAAGGGAAACGATAATGACAGGCATTGGTCTAATACTGTTCTGCTAACCACTACAGTGCTCGAAAATCCGGTCATCGCAAATAAAAGGGACGCTGCCGACGCTGCCGCTCTGCTTGGCTGCGGAACCGGGAAAATCATCCCCATGGTTGTATTCTCCAATGCGGCGATACTTAAGGGAAACAACGATCACTGCGTGATAAATATGACCGATATGATGAAAAATATAAAAAAGCACAAGGATGTGCTTCTAAGCTCTGATGAGTTCGAGCGCTGCTCGTATATCCTGGAGCAGTACGCATCCCGGGCACACAGAAGACACGAGGCGGTGATCGGAGATCAAGGAAGTGAGGCTTGCATTTAAAGTAAAATTATGGTAATATTCTTCTGACGGGGAGCAGGAGGACACTTGAAAAGGGTCTTGCTTTTAATGCTCATGTCAGAGTGCGCAGGCATTCTGCTCAGTCATTATACGAATATAGCTATATGGCAGCTGTGTATCATGTGCATGGCTGCCTTTTATTTACGGGATGTACGAGGTTTTGAAAATAATAAAACCGGTAGGGCTGTTTTGCTCTGCCTTGCAATGCTTCTTTGCGGAGCAATGCGTATGGACAGCTTTGAGGACTTCGAGTCTGCTGCTCTGGCGCATGAGGGCGGCATTTGCAGCTTCAGCGGAACCGTGCTGAGGTATAAAGCGTATACGGGGCGGATAGATCTCATCTTGCATATAGACTCTGTCAGCTCTCCAGGAGAGGAGCCCGTCAAGGCAGACGAGTGCATAATAGCTTCTCTTGACAGTGATGACAGGGCTGCCGCGGCTGATCTTACAGGGCGGAGGGTGAGGCTGGCAGGGCAGGTCAGTGCCCCTGCCGGGCGCAGGAACCGGGGCTGCTTTGATTATTCCGCATATCTGGCATCGATAAATGTGTTTTCCTGCGTAAAGATCAACAAATACAGACTGGAGGAGCTGGGGGTATCCAGGCCTCTGCTGCACCTGCTTTCGGTATACAAGGAAGCCTTCAGTCAATATGCCGGCGCCTGGCTTTGTGAAGAGGATCTGGGGCTGCTCAAGGCCCTCATGTTCGGAGATAAAAGCATGCTCGATCAGGATATGTACGAGGATCTCCGTCTGGGCGGAATAGCCCATATACTTGCAGTCTCCGGATTGCATGTGGGCCTGATGTATTCCTTTGTGCAAAAGCTTATGAGGGGCAGGAGAACCGGGCTCACTTCCATCGTAAGCGTATGCGCCCTGTGGCTTTACGCGTCACTGGCAGATTACTCGGTATCTGTGATAAGAGCCGTGCTGATGATTTATATACGGATAGCGTCCTTTCACCTGCACAGACGCTACGACAGCGTCTGCGGGGCTTCTGCGGTGCTAGGCGGCATGCTTTTGTACAATCCTTATCTGATCTTCAATTCCGGACTGCAGCTTTCCTTTGCGGCTGCCTATACCATGGGCGTGGCGGTTCCCTGGGTGAACCTTAAGATACTGCAGCTGTCTGACGAGAAAAAGAGCAATGCGATATTCTACGCAGGGCAGCTTATCGGTCCCTGCGTTATGATACAGCTGGGCATGCTCCCCCTGAGTGTATTCCATTTTCTTACCTTCAGTCCGGTATCAATACTTATCAATCCTCCGGCTGCGGCAGCGGCGTCTCTGCTGCTGCCTCTGGGTCTGGTGCTGTTTTTGATATTTATAATTATGCAAGCCGCTAATATGTTAAATACTGCTTCTATAGGTAGAATATGCTTTGAATATATATGCGGAAGCGCAAGAATATTATGCAAGGCGATCAGGTTCCTCTCAGATACTGCCGCTGACAGTGTTTTGCATGGAAGGTATGCGGCAGCACCTGCTCTCGGACTGCTTCTGGTATATTACGCAGCCTTCTTTTTTCTGTTCGGGGACACGGGCTATATGCTGAGCCGCAGGGGCAGATCGGGCTCGAAGGCCGCTGTGCTGTGTCTGCTTGCAGCCTCGGGCTGCATTGTTCCGAAGGCTTTCGGACTGGCGGATACACTGATTCCCTGGCACCATGACACTCGCGTGTTGAGCTTTCTCGATGTCGGCCAGGGCGACAGCATACACCTTCAGATAGACGGGAAAAACATACTGATAGACGGCGGAGGAAGCTTTTATTCCGATATTGCCGAGGATACTCTGCGGCCATATCTGCTCAAGAACGGTGTTCGCTCCATAGATCTTGCGGCTGTCACCCATATGGATGCCGACCACAGCAGGGGAATTGCCCGGCTGTCGGAGATATTGTCAGTAAATGCCATGGTCTTTCCGCAAAGCTGCGAGGCAGAGGACATGTCAGATTTCAAATGCGGGGATATCTCCTTTGTGGCAGCCGGAGACGAGATCATAATATCGGAAAACGCAGTGCTGAAGGTCCTCAGTCCTCAGCCCGGACGCCCGGCAGACGGCAATGAGGCCGGACTTGTAATGATGCTTGAATACGGTAAGCTGAAGGTCCTTCTGACCGCGGATGCCGGATTCGATACTGAAGAAGATCTGATACGGCTATATGGCCGGCAGGCTTTGGATTGTCAGGTTTTAAAGCTTGCTCACCACGGCTCTGCCTATTCCACCGGCGAGGATTTTCTGAGTGCCGCTTCACCCGATTTTGCCGTGATAAGCGTGGGTGCAGGCAATTCCTACGGTCATCCCTCAGGCCGAGTCATTGATTTGCTTGAAGAATCGGGTATAATATATGCAAGAACAGATGAATCCGGGGCTGTATGCCTTAAAAGTGCGGAAGACGGCGCGCTTTTATTTGAAAACGCCGCAAAGGACAAGAATTGGCTTATCAAAAGAACAACCAGATGACGGAGCATCCCTTCAGGATCATAACCAAGGTGATGCGCGAAGCTGAAATCACGGGTGTTTATCCCAGGGTGCTGCTGCTGTGCGGAAATGAAGATTTTCTTATATCCTGGGCCTGCGGCTATCTGGAAGCAGGCCTGATAAACCCTGCCTGCGCGGCACTCGACTGCATCAGATTCACCGATGAGGAGGCTGACGCGGGCGGCATTATAGAGGCATGCGAGACTCTTCCTCTGTTATCATCCAAAAAGCTGGTCATTGCCGATATCAGCGCATACTTCGAGCAGGGCAGAAGCGAATCCTCCGAGGGTTCGGATAAGCTGTGCGAATACATACCCCAAAGCCCCGAAAGCACTATTCTGGTGCTAACCTGCCCGAAGCCTAACAAGACACGCAGCCTTTATAAGACGATAGCAAAGCACGGCCTTGTGTTCGACTTTGTACCTCTTGACAGAGGGACCCTTGCAGCCTGGATGAACAAGCGCCTTTCCGCTGCCGGAAAAACTGCCTCCAGAGAGGATCTTCTTCGCTTTGCCGACGCCTGCGGCTATGGGGACAAGGACAGCACCTATAAGCTCTGGAATATGGAAAACGACCTGAAAAAGGTGGTCGCTATTTCCGAAAAACCCCAGATAAGCCTCGGAGAGCTTATGGCATGCGTGCCAGCAAGGGCTGAAACAGACGCCTTCAAGCTGCTTGATTCAGCCTTTTCAGGCAACAGATCCACTGCCTTTTCCGTGCTTAATGACAGCCTTGATCTTTCTCAGCCCTCCAAGGCTATGGGAGTCATTCTGGGCTTTACCGGGCTTGTCATATCACAGCTGGAGATCATGGTAGAGGCCGCCGAGCGCAAGGCAGAGGGGCAGTCCTATCAGACTATAGTATCGGCCATGGGTATAAACGAATACAGGCTGAAAAAGGCCATGCAGGCATCCTCCGGTCTGAGCCCCGCAAAACTCAGGGAGGACCTGTTCCGGGCGTACCAGCTAGAAAAAGACATAAAAGACGGGCTCATGGACGGCAAGCTCGCTCTGGAGCTTTTCATTGCAGGGTTGTAAATCGGTATGATTAATTTTAAAGCTTTAACAAGAGAAGACCGCAAGGATGCTCTGAAAGCTCTGGGTCAGCCCGCCTTCAGAGAGCAGCAGATCTTTCAGTGGATATGCAGGGGAGCTGACAGCTTCGATGAAATGACTGACCTTCCCGCGAGCCTGAGACAAAGACTGAATGATGAATATTTATTCAACAGTCTTACCGTAGATCTGGTTCAGCAGTCCTCCGACGGAACTCGCAAATACCTGCTTGGACTGGAAGACGGGAACCAGATCGAAGCAGTATTTATGCAATACGAATATGGCAATTCTCTTTGCATCTCCACAGAGGTCGGATGCCCGATGGGCTGCAAATTCTGCGCTTCGACCCTCGGGGGCAAGGTGAGAGGCCTTAAGGCCTGGGAAATGCTGGATGAATATTTAATCGTCTGCAGGCATACCGGCATGCCCATAAACCATGTTGTGCTCATGGGTATAGGCGAACCCTTCGACAACTATCAGGAGCTGTGCAGCTTTCTGAATATGATCCACGATCCAAAGGGAGTGGGCCTGAGCTACAGGGCAATTACCGTATCCACCTGCGGAATAGTGCCCCGGATCAGGCAGTTCGGTGACGAATTTCCTCAGGTCAATCTGGCAATATCGCTTCATGCCGGATCCCAGCAGGAAAGGGAGAAGCTAATGCCAGTTGCAAAAGCTTACGATATGGATTCCCTGCTGGCTGCCTGCAGAGAGCATTCGGAAAAGACCGGAAGGCGCATCACCTTTGAATATACTCTTATTTTCGGCCGCAACGACAGCCTTGAGCATGCTCAAAGGCTTATCGGGCTGCTCAGGGGCATGCTTTGCCACGTAAATCTTATTACGCTCAATCCCGTGCATGAAACAGGCCTGCAGGCCACGGACAGGAGGCAGGCAGTCAGATTCTGCAATTATCTTGAGGAGCACGGAGTACCTGCAAGCATAAGGCGCAAGCTGGGCAGCGACATAGATGCCGCCTGCGGTCAGCTGCGCAAGAATCATGCAGAGCAATAAAGGGCTTGTAATGTGTACTTGGTTTTTATATAATAAATTGATTTAAAATATAGATGCGGCTCACAGCGTGAGGCATCTGAAAGGGGATGATTACGATGGTTAAGTTACTTATCGGTCACAAGGGGTCAGGAAAGACCAAAATGATGATCGATATGGCAAATTCAAGCCTTGACAGAGTCAACGGCAGCGTTGTTTTTATCAATAAGAATCAGCGTCTGATGTACGATCTACAGTACCGCATTCGTGTTATTTGCATGGATGATTTTGAGCAGGTTACAAATATCGATCAGTACATCGGTTTTATTTTGGGCATTATCAGTCAGGATCACGACATCGAATGCATATACATTGACAGCATACTAAAGCATGCTGATGTTAAGCTCGAAGATCTTGAAGGTTTCCTCAGCAGACTTGCAGCCATTTCCGAGCATTACGGGCCGGACTTCATCGTCAGCGTAAGCGCAGATAAAGCGGAGCTTGGCAGCTTCATCGATCAGTATGAAATTTTAAACTGATGTGAAAGCAAGAGGCCCGGAAGGGTCTCTTTTTGTATTTTTAACGGGGGTAGGGAAGATGAAAAACTATATAGATACCTTTATTGATGAAATGTCAGAATTTTCGGCGGAGGGCTATGAGGGACAGGCAAGGCTTCCCTTTACCGAAGAATCCGTCAGGGCATATCGGTATATAATCGAAAAAATGCGGGATCTCGGCCTTGAGGTACACTGCGACCGCTACGGGACGATACAGGGTCATATGGAAGGCAGAGATCCGGGCTCGTTGATAATAGGCTCTCATTATGACACGGTTTACAACGGAGGAAGATTCGACGGTGTTGCCGGAATAGCTTGCGGCCTGGCTGTTGTAAAGTACTTTAAGGACAAGGGTTTTCTGCCCGAAAAGAGCATAGATGTTCTTGCCTTCAACGATGAGGAGGGAGTTCGCTTTACCCAGGGCTTTATGTCCAGCAAGGTGATCGCGGGTATTTATCCTCTTTCTGAAAGCTTTGACAAGCAGACCGGTCAGCCACTTGATGAGCTTGCGTCCATGGGCATGTACGGAGACGAGGAGATCAGCCTGAAAACGAGTCTTAAAAACGCTGAGGGTTATATAGAGGTCCACATAGAGCAGGGTGCCATATTGGAAAACGAGGGCAGGGAGCTTGGCCTTGTTACCAATATCAACGGCATAGAGCGCTTCTTTGTAAATGTCGGAGGCTCCTGCGGGCATTCCGGAACCACGCCCATGAGCTACCGCAGCGACGCGCTGATCGCTGCCTGCCAGCTGATACTCGAGCTTCAGGGCATACCCGGGAAATACAAAGACAGCGTGCTTACTACAGGCTTTATGAGCGTCAGTCCCAATGCCATCAATACGATTTCCGACAGCGTGCGTTTTTCAGTGGATGCCAGGTCTCCCCGGGCAGAGGATCTTGCAGGCATGAGGCAGGATATTATCGACATATGCCGGCCCAAGAGCCTTATGTTTACCAAGGACAACAGCGTGGTTCTCGAGCATGCAACCAAGGTTCCCGCTCTGCCTCTTGACAACAGCATGACTCTTGCAGTTGAGCAGGCCATGAAGGATACGGGTGTAAACTACATGCCGATAAACAGCGGCGCAGGCCATGATTCACAGATATTCGCCGAGCTTACGCCAACATCCATGATATTCGTGCCCAGCCGCGGCGGTCACAGCCACAGACCGGACGAATTTACGGACAGCAGATATATAGTACAGGCTGTGCAGGTCATAGCCGCGCTGCTTGAAAAATAACCGGACTCTGACGCCGGGCGCAAAAGCCTGCTACTGTTTTCAAATACTCTGTGCGAGTTCATAAATAATGCTTGCAAAAGTACTTGCATTATAGTATTATCTTTTTACTGCGTTTGACGGTATGAAATACGTGTCGGATTCAGTAATACGGGCGGTTAGCTCAGCTGGTTAGAGCGCATGCTCGACATGCATGAGGCCGTTGGTTCAAGTCCAATATCGCCCACCAATGAACGGATCTTTTAAAGGTCCGTTTTTTTGTATTACAAGGACAAAAACCCTTGCAGTTTTGCTGTTTTCGGTTTACAAAGCTAACGATAACAGTTATAATTAATAATAATATTAGTATTAATTTTAGTTTATACACTCAACAGGAAATGTGAAGGATTATGAAGAGAAAGTACTTTATCGCATGCATAATGGCCTTGATGCTTGTGCTCAGCTTGTTCCCGGCAGCAGCCTACGCCGAGGAAGGAGAACCTAAGCTCCAGCTTGTCTATTCCGGATTCACCGGAGGCACCATGACCTTTTATTATGATTCTCTGGATCATACCGATGAGGGCACGGTGTACTACAATTTAGATCCCAAAAACAAGTCTAACGTATATAAGATCGTGATCGATCCCAGTATGAAGGACTATCCGGCGACCGATGCCGGGGGTTTCTTCAGGAATTATCCCAGACTGACGACGATCGAAGGCATGGAATATCTGGATACATCTTCCTGCACCAGCTTCAGCTACATGTTCGAAAGCTGCGCGTCTCTGGCCTATGTGGATATCTCTTCGCTGGATATGTCGAATGCGATATCTGCCCAAAATATGTTCAGCGGCTGCAGCAGCCTTTACAGCATTGATTTTTCAGGGATTTCCGCCCCAAAGCTGACCAACGTCAACACGATGTTCAACGGCTGCACCCATCTGAAGAAGATAAACCTGACGGGTGTGCATCCTTCCGGAATGAAGCGTATGGCTCATTTTTGCCGGGACTGCAACGAGCTCGAAGTGATCTACAGCGATACCGACTGGTATGATCCTGTGACCAAGGTCGCATACGCCAATGCTTTTCAGAATGCTTCCATGATCAAGGGCGGAGACGGCACGGTCTTCAGCAAGGATCATATCGATTCTCCGTATGCTGTTCTCGACAAGGCTTCCGAAGGACGCCCCGGGTATTTTACCGATTCCACAAAGGTGACGCCGGATATGCGCAACGATCTGAAGGATGCCGTTGTGATCCTTGATGCAGAGGAATATCCCTCCGGCTCTTCATCCAAGCCCAAGCCTGTGGTCATGCTGGGTTCTGCCGTACTGACCGAAGGGGTAGATTACAAGCTGGAGTATCTTTCTGTTTCCACTTATGCGACAGCCGGCCGTGCCACTATCAAGGTCATAGGCATTGGAGATTATGAAGGAATCTGCACCAGAACATATATGGTCAAGTATTCCGCCAATCGCCTGAACAGCCGCATCCTTCTCGAAGAGGACGAGTTTGTTTACGATGGTACGGCTAAAACACCCAAGGTCTATGTCAACGGCATCATCGAAAACGTCGGATATACACTGGAGTATTCGGACAATGTGGAGCCGGGAACCGCTCATGTGACCGTCAAGGGCATCGGCGACTGGACGGGCTCGACTACGGTGGATTTCATCATCAAAAAGGTATTTGATTTCAGCGATATCAATATTTCCAAAACCGTGCTGACAGAAGGAGATGAGGCTCCCGTGATCAGCATCGACGGACTTGAAGAGGGCAGGGACTTCGTCTGTGAATATGACAATGATCCTACAGCTCTCGGTGAACACAGGGTCATCATAAAGGGCGCCGGAGACTACGCAGAATCGGCTTCCTACGGTATGGCATATGTATTTGTCGAGGCGCAGCATCAGTCCTTCTCGATGGACTATTTCGACGGCGCCGAGAATACCGCAGCCCTCATGCCGGAAAACGACAGGGGAGAATCCGGTATCGAATATGCTGTTTCTCCGGTGACCCCCAAGCGTAACGGCTACGAATTCATCAGTTGGGAGCTTGATTACGGCCTGATCCAAAATCCGGAATACACGGTATACTACAGAGACGTCCAAAACGGTAACGAGCTTATTGCATCCTATACCACCACCGGTGCAGTGGGTGAGCAGATAAACCTGCAGTATCAGCCCATAACCGGATACGGAGTGCATTCCGATTTCGGCAGTCTTAAGCTGGATGTTGATAAGACCAATAACGTGTTTACCTTCTGGTACGAGCCTCTGCCCAAAACCATCACCGGCTACAGCGTCAAGTATGATTGCTTTAGCCGGAACTACCCCTATTTCATTGAAAACTTCTTTGATCAGGAGTATTACGAGGGTGAAAAGGTGGGAGATATCGTTGCAGCGGAGCCAAAGCCTTTATCCGCTGCACAGAGGAATGCGCTGTACTATTTCCCCGATAAATGGGAGAGTCCTTTGGATTACGAAGGAATACAGCCGCCGAATATCGTCTATATGAAGCTGCAGGAAGATCCCGCGGATAACCAGATCATTTTCATATACGAGCAGAACGCCCCGGTGGGTTAAGCTCAAAAGCACAAGGGGACGGTTCTTCTGTGTTCTTAA
>JAZRXE010000068.1:0-4119 GCA_045600065.1 Anaerovoracaceae bacterium | reverse complement strand
GGTCTCTCCGGGGAAGCCCACGATGATATCCGTAGACAGGGAAATATCCGGGCAAACACTGCGAAGCTTTTTCACAAGCTCCAGATACTGCTCCCTATTGTAGACTCTGTTCATTTCCTTGAGTACCCTGGAGCTGCCTGCCTGCACGGGCAGATGAAGCTGCCTGCAAAGGTGCCTGAGCTCTCCGGGCCTGTAGCATTCGATAAGCTCGTCTGAAAGATCCTTGGGGTGAGAGGTCATGAATCTGATGCGCTCTATGCCGTCGATCTTGTCTATGGCTCGGAGCAGGCCCGCAAAGTCCATGTAAGGCTCGTCTGTCAGGCAGCAGTAGCTGCCCTCTATGCTCCGCGCCTTGCCGTAGGAATTGACATTCTGGCCCAGCAGCATTATTTCCTTGCAGCCTGAGGCGGCAAGCTGCCTGCATTCTTCGAGTATGGCCTCGGGATGCCTGCTGCGTTCCCTTCCCCTGGTATAGGGCACTATGCAATAGCTGCAGAAATTATTGCAGCCCTGCATTATGCTTACATAGGCCTTAAAGCCGTAAAGCCTTTTTGCTGGTAATCCCTCGGCAATGGCTCTGCCGTCCTGCCATATGTCGATGATATTCTTTTTTTCTCTTACCACATTTTCGAAAAGCACCGGAAATTCCGAAAGATTGTGAGTCCCGAAGACCAGATCCACCCAGGGATACTTTGCCTTTAAGGTGTCTATGATGCGCTGCTGCTGCATCATGCAGCCGCATACGGCAACTATCTTTTCAGGATGCTCTTCATGGCCGTTTTTCAGCTGGCCAAGCACGCCGAAAAACTTCTTGTCGGCGTTTTCCCTGACACTGCAGGTATTGAGCACAGTCACCATGGATTTTTGGGAATCTGCTTCATAGCTGTAGCCCAGCTCTTCCAGCATGCCCGCAAGGGTCTCTGAATCCCTTTCGTTCATCTGGCAGCCGAAGGTAATGATATGATATGTCTTTTCCATTATCTGAAAACGTCCTCTTTTTCGTCTCTGCGATTGCGCCCCATCAGGAGGTTTACAGCCTGATCCGCCGTGAGCCTGCCGTTGATGATCTCGTAAATAGCAGAGGTTATGGGCATTTCAACACCCAGCTGCTGCGCAAGCCTGTAGGCTGCATCCGTGGTGTAGAAGCCCTCGACTACCATGCCCACCTCTTTTACAGCCTCCTCGGGGCTCATGCCCTGACCTATGAGTATTCCGCAGCGGCGGTTGCGGGAATGCATGCTGCAGCAGGTAACAATAAGGTCTCCCACTCCGGAAAGCCCGGAGAAGGTATGGGGGTCTGCGCCCATCCTGACGCCCAGCCTTGTGATTTCGGCTATGCCTCTTGTCATCAGCGCTGCCTTAACATTGTCCCCGAAGCCCAGTCCGTCGGATATCCCCGCACCCAGGGCTATGATATTCTTCAGGGCCCCGCCAAGCTCCAGTCCTGCTACATCGTCATTGGTATAGACACGGAAAAATTCGTTGATGAAAAGATCCTGGGCGGCCAGGGCGTCCTCGTGTATCTTCGATGCAACAGACACGGTGGTGGGCATCTTACGACCGACCTCTTCCGCGTGTGAAGGTCCGGAAAGCACCGCGTAATGAATGTCCGGATCTATCTCATAGGCTATCTGGGACATGGTCTTGAGAGTTCGCTGATCTATGCCCTTTGCCACGTTAACAATAAGAGTATTTATGTTAATCTGATCATGAGCAAGCCCGAAGGCGCTTGCAAAGTGTTGCGCCGGGACACTGAACAGAACCACATCCGCATCCTTGAGCGCCTCGGATTCCTCAGTGCAGATAACGGTGCTGTCAGAAAGCTTTATGCCGGGCAGATAGCGCCTGTTTTCTCTGAATTGCTGCATTTCCGCAATATGCTCTTTATCAAGATCCCAAAGATACGGCACATGACCGTTTTCCGCCAGGACTACGGACAAAGCCGTTCCCCAGCTTCCGGCGCCTATTACAGCTACATGCTTTCCCATTAAGAATCTCCTTTCTTTTTGAAACTGATCTTTGATTCCTCACCCCTGAGCAGCCGGCCTATATTAGACCTGTGCTTGAATACTACTATGGCGCTGATTGCCAGAGAGTAAGGCAGAAAGCCCGGCAGCATGGCCCTGCTTGCAAAGGGCAGAGCAAAAGCCGCACACAGTGAGCCGATAGAAACCATGCGGCCTGCCGCTATGACTGCTATGGCCACAGCAGCCTCTGTAAGGCCCAGAGAAAGCTTTAAGGTAAGCAGCACGCCCAAAGTGGTGGCAACGCCCTTTCCTCCCCTGAAACCGTGCAATACGGGCCAGATATGGCCGCACATGACGGCAAGAGCGCAGGCATAGCCGCACTGCTCCGTGCATATGATTCGCCCTGCAAGCACCGCCGCTACTCCCTTTAAAACATCCACAAGCATGGTGAAGGCAGCGGCCTTTTTTCCGTATATGCGCAGGACATTGGTGGTGCCTGCGTTTCCGCTTCCCTTTTCCCTTATATCCTCTCCCCTGGATCTGCTGACTATCAGAGCCGGAGATATATTGCCCAGCATATAAGCCAGGATTATGCAAAAAACCTGCTTAATCATCTTTCTTGTTGTTTTTTTCCCTGAACACGAACTTCAGCGAGGTGCCCTCAAAGCCGTAGCCCTCTCTGATCTTGTTTTCAAGATATCTTGCGTAAGAGAAGTGCATCAGTTCCCTGTCATTGACCTGGAATGAAAACAGAGGAGGCTTTACACCGATCTGGGCAGCATAGTAGATCTTCAGCCTCTTGCCCTTATCCGAAGGAGGATTGTTCATCATTACCGCGTCTGCCACCAGACTGTTCAGCTGTCCCGTGGAGACCCTCATGGCCCGGTTTTCGGCTACGACTCTGGCCTTTTCTATGACCGGAAGCAGCCTCTGACCCTTGATGGCGGAGGTGAACATTACAGGAGCGTAGTTCATAAACTGAAGCTCGCCCTTGATCCTGCGCTCCATATCCCTCATGGTGTTGGTTTCCTTTACCACAAGGTCCCATTTGTTCACTACTATGATTATGCCCTTGCCCTCTTCGTGAGCCATGCCCACTATGCGCTTATCCTGATCCGTAAGGCCCTCCTGGGCATCCAGGACCATCAGGGCCACATCGCAGCGCTCAATTGCCGCGATCGCCCTGATAACGCTGAATTTTTCCACCTCTTCCTCTACCCTGCTGCGCCTTCTGATGCCTGCGGTATCGATCAGATTATAACGCTGGCCGTCGTGCTCGAAGGGCGTATCTATGGAATCTCTAGTGGTGCCTGCGATGTCGGACACTATCACTCTGTCCTCTCCCAGAAAAGCATTGACCATGGAGGATTTGCCCACATTGGGCTTGCCTATGATGGCAATATGTATGACATCATCGTCATCCTCTGCGGGAAGATCCTTAGGGAATTTGTCGATGACCGAATCCAGAAGCTCGCCTATGCCCAGCATATTGGTGGAGCTCACTGCCAGAGGATCGCCCAGGCCAAGCTCGTAAAAATCGTAGAAATCATCGGGCAGCTTATGTCCGTCCACCTTGTTGACCACCAGCAGCACATCCTTGCCCTTGCGGCGAAGGGTCTCTGCGACCTCTCTGTCATCGGGGGTGACTCCCGCCCTGCCGTCGACCATGAACAGTATCACGTCTGCCATGTCCATGGCGAGCTCTGCCTGAGCCCTCATCTGCGCCGGAATGATCTCGGTGGAATCCGGCTCTATACCTCCGGTGTCTATCATGAAAAAATGGGTCCCGGACCATTCCGCTTCGGCAATGATTCTGTCTCTGGTCACGCCGGGCGTATCCTCCACTATGGAGAGACGCTGCCCGACTATCTTATTGAAAAGCGTGGATTTACCCACATTGGGGCGGCCTACCACCGCTACTATAGGTTTTCTCATTTTAACTCCTGTATATTCAACGTTTGACATATAATTATGCCATAAAACCCGCGGAATATCAAGTATTATAGGCTTCGGGGCGGTGTCAAGTTGTTGTGGAGTATTTCCAAGATTCCCCATATTGAGTTTTCATTATCAGCAGATAAGTCTGTTCCAGTTACCTTCTCTTGAGAGCCGGAATGATGTTCCCGCAGTCAGATTCGATGCTTCACCGCTG
>JAZRXE010000067.1:0-20046 GCA_045600065.1 Anaerovoracaceae bacterium | reverse complement strand
TGGATTGGTTGGTCTATCGCCTATTATCAGTGGTGGTCAGACAGAAAATACAGCGCCATATTCAAAGCTTTTACTTTTGATGAATTGCAAAAGATGTATTATACGCTTCACGAGGCAGATATTTCAAAATTTGCCGATATTGCGGATGAGCGCATGAAAGAATTATATCCCGAAACAAACTTGAAACGAATTCGTACAGCATATGGTTGCACACAAGCGGATCTTGCTAAAAAATCGGGCGTCAGCCTTAGATCCATCCAGATGTATGAGCAGCGAAACAAAGATATCAACAAAGCTAATGCCGATACCTTATATCGCATTTCCAAAGTGCTGGGATGTTCGATGGAAGACTTGATTGAGTAATAAGCGATCCGGCTCTGCCAATTACGGGTATCCGACTTTGTTGGTGGGATCCCCGACCTAATTGGGGGTCCGCGTTAGTGGGCAAACCAAAAAATCCCGACCTTGTTAGTGGTCTGGATTGGTGGTCAAAACCTGAAAATCGAGTAGGAGGCGGTGATTAGCCGCCGTCCTCTCACATCACCGTACGTACCGTTCGGTACACGGCGGTTTCAATAGTTGACGTGCATAGACTGATAGGCATTCTCGGTTTCGAAATTCATCGAAGCGCCTCCTTACAATAATCCTAAATATATTATACTCACAAAATTCGCTTTATCAATCGCGAACAGCGAATTTGTAGCGAATATTCGCTCTAATGAACGAATATTCGGATTGCGACGAATAATCTCAAATGAAACGGCGTGACTTTGGTCACGCCGTCAATCCACGGAAGTGCTGTAATACAGCCATTTCCGTTCGTATTTCTTATTGCAGCTTTACGAGCGCGCGTCAGCCGCGGGTCGTGTTTTATCTTGCTGCCGAATTGCCTGTCAGTTTCTTTCCAGCAGCTCTTCTATCATAACTGCCACGCCATCCTCGGCATTGGTGGGGCCGATAAGATCGGCTCTGTCCTTAAGGTACTGAACGGAATTGCCCATGGCCACGCCTATGCTGGCATATTCCAGCATGCTCAGATCGTTGGTGGAATCTCCGAAGGCAAGCAGGCTGTCCTTTTCAAGGCCGAGCATATCCTGCAAAAATGCCAGAGCGTTTGCCTTGGTGCTTTCAGAACCACCTATCTCCAGGCTGAGATGGCTGGAATAGACCACGTTCAGCCCGGGCATATCCTTTAGCGCCTCAAAGTATTCCTGCTTTACGGCAGGGTCTGCGAACATTATCATAACGTTTTCCAGCTCGCCCAGGTGACGGTTCAAAAGCCCCTGTATATCGGGCACCGCTGTCCTTGTGGTGCGGGTATACTCCCTGCGAGCAGGGGTATCTACACCGTAGAATTCAAGATTTTTCAGACAATGCTCATCGAAAAAGCCCCGGTGGTCATAGAAGATCTCCACCAGAAGATCCCGGCTGAAGATCACAGGCAGTGCTGCCTGCAGGCAATCCGGATCTATGAGCCTGCTGTAAAGAGTCTCGCCGGTCTGAAGATCCACCACATGGGCACCGTTTGAGGTGATCACATAGCGCAGCCCCCGTATATCCATCAGATCCCCGGGCAGAGAGGTATACACCCTGCCTGTGGCCGCTGCAAGCCGGTAGCCCGCCTCTGCGGCCTTTTCAAGGGCTGCTCTGGTTCGCGCGCTGATACGGCTGTCAGGCCCCAGCAGGGTGCCGTCAAGATCGAAGGCTATAAGCTTAATATTCTCAGTGTTCCGGCCGCCGAAATGATCCATTACAGCTCATCCTCCGCTTTTTCATCATCAGGGCTCTGCCGTCCGATGGCAATGCTATCCGCCAAAAACATGCTGAGCTCTGCATCATCGCCAAGATCCATGGGCAGGGTAAGCTGATCGGGATCTGCCAGCAGGCTGTCCACATCATCGATCACGGGCAGATCTGCCAGAGTCTCAAATCCGAAAAGCTGCAGGAAGGTGCGCGTGGTAACATAGAGCACCGGCCTGCCTATGGCAGTGCTTCGGCCCTTTTCCTCCACCAGATCTCTGCGCATAAGGCCTTCAAGCACCCTTTCGGACTTGATGCCCCTGATGGCGTCGATCTCCGAGCGTGTCACGGGCTGCTTGTAGGCGACTATTGCCAGGACCTCCAGAGCGGCCTGGCTGAGGCGCTTTTCCTTGACAGGAGTACAGAGCCTGCTGATGTAATCGTCGTTTTCGGGGTTGGTGCAAAGCTGAAAGGCCTTGTCCATCTCCCTTATCATAAGGCCCGAGCCTCTTTCCTGATAATCCTCTGCCAGCTCTCTGAATATCCTGAGCATTTCGCTCTGACTGATATTGAACAGCTCCGCAGCCGACTTTGCCTCCAGAGGCTCTCCCCAGACAAAAAGCAGGGATTCCAGTGCGGATTTGATATTTTCTTTAGTCATCTTCTGCCTCCCGCAGGGTGAGTTTAATGTCCGAATAAAGCTTTTTCTGCTCTGCGTTCAGCCTGTGGTCCTTTACAAGCTCCAGCAGAGACATGAATGTGAGCACACGGTTGTAAACGGATGTATCCTCTCTGATCATCTCCGAAAACATCATCTGCCTTCTGGTCTGCAGCATATCCGTTATCTGGCTCATACGGCTTTCCATGCTCTGGCGCTGGCGTTCCACCCGCTGATAGGTGCGCTTCATTTCGTCTATGCGCTGCCTGCGCTGCAAAAAGGCCAGAAAAGCGTTTACAAACTGATCCTCGCTGCTTTTAAGCAGCTCATCCTCTTCACCCGTCCAGGGACTCAGATCCTCCTGGGGCTTGGAATGAATATGGGCCGTGATCTCCTGCTGCTCATCCAGAAATGCCGCCATATCCTTGAACTGCTTATATTCAAGTATCCTTGCCGTAAGCGAGCTCCGGGGATCGTCCTCGCCGCCCTCCTCGGCCTTTTTAGCCTCGCCTGGTATGAGCAGACGGGATTTGAGCTCCAGCAGCTCGGCTGCCAGCACCATGAATTCCTGGGCAAGCTCCACATCTCTGCTGCGCATTTCCTCCACATAGGCAAGATATTGAGTTGTGATCTCCGATACCTGAATGTCGTAGATGCTCATCCTCGAGTGCTCGATCAGATAAACAAGCAGCTCGAAGGGCCCCTCGAACACATCCAGCTTGACTTTGTATGCCATTCTATTCTCCGTAAGGAACGCTGTAGGCAAAGCTGTTTGAATAGCCCTTGCCCGAGCACCAGGTCTTTATGCCCTGCTCGTATTTCATGACCACGCTGGCGTAGCCTGTGGAATACTCCCCGCTTGCGACCTTGCCCACGCCCTGATTGTAGGCAGTCAGAGCCAGGACCTCGTCGTATTTGTAGCGCTTCAGATCGTTGGTTATATAAAGGGCGCCGAACTCCACATTGCCGTGGACGGTATAAACCTTTTCAAGCTTCCAGCCGGCTCCTACTACCGTGGTAGGCATCAGCTGCATTATACCCACTGCCCTTTCGTTGATATCAAGATTATATGTGCTTTCCGCCCTGCAGATACCCATGAGCATATCTTCGGACACATTGTTTACAAAGGCCTCATGGCGGAACAGATATTCGAGATTTTCTGCCTGCTCGTAGCTGAGCTTGCGCTGAATATACCGCATATAGGCTATGCGGCCGCTGATGAAGGATGCGTTGCTCTGGCTGAAATAACCCGAGGCAGGCTTTTGGGGATCGGTACTGATATAAAGGCCTCCCACCGAATCGTAATACGAGCTGATTCCAAGCCTTGCCAGATCCTGCAGGGCCGGAAGCCTGACATAAAGCACTGTCTGCTCGGGCACCACGCCGTCGGTATGCTCCAGAGCCTGGGCCTGTGCCTGGGCCCTTGCCTTGGCGTCTTCTATGTCCTTGCGGACCACATCGGCCAGCACGGCTGTTTCCTGATCCAGCTGATCCTTAAGCTCCTGGTCCTCGTCGCCCAGGCTTTCTTTAAGATTCTGATAGTATTCTTCCAGCTTTGCGGCCTGCTCTGCGGCATTGCCTGCCGCATTCTCCTCTGTGGGCCAGCAGTTATAGAAATCTCCGGATTTGTAGATTACCGCGGCAGCAGGCTCCTCCGGAGCCTGGCCGAGCTCGATGACCTCCATCAGCCTGTCAATACGGCCCTTTATCCCATAGCTGTGAACAACGCTGCTCATGCCTTTCCAAATGCCGGAGGGATCGGAGCTGTCCGCATCAGCCGGAACTCCATCTTCTTCGGCTGCCGAGGCGTTGTCCGCGTATGCCGCATCCGCATCAGAATCTGTTAAATCAACATCCTCAGCAGGCTCAGAGACCGTATCTGCGGCTTCGTTTGCTGAAGGCTCATCGTGGGGCTCTTTTATATAGGGCTCCAGCTCAGACATATCGCCTGCAACCACAACAGACAGCTCTGCCGGGGCAGTGCCGTAATAATCCACCAGATTGCACGCGACCTTACCAAACTCAGGTACGGAGCCGACCTCGGCCTTTGCCAGATAAAGCACGTCTCCCTCGCAGACTGCCTTCACACCCAGCATAGTCTGGAAGGCTTCATTTAGGGGAATATAAATAGCACCGTCCTTGTTGAGCACGGGATCCTTCAGCTGGAAATTATATATATGCTGTCCGTTGATATAGATGTCCTTGCGCAGGAAGCTGAAATCAGAGCTCCCCGCAGGCTCCACCACCTCGGAGGTTTCTATGTATTCCGGAAGCACTATTGCCGCGGCCATCAGCAGGCTTACCGCTATGGCAGCGATGCGGGACAAAAGGCCCGCCTTGTCCTTTTCTTCAGTACTCATAGATTCTTTATTATACCATACGTACAAAATATGGCAAGACGGCGAAAAAGCCTGAGATTTCAGGATCCTCCGGGATTTATTCTGTAATGCCCCGTCTGCAGACAAACAGCGTACAGGGCTCAGGCTGTACGCTGTTTGATTCGGAAAATATTCAATTACATGTGGTTTTATCAAAAAAGGCGGCCTTATGCGCAATTTAGGATAGGAAACGGGAGCAGTATCCGAACGCAATCAGAACAATACGCGATTCAATGATTTGACCCATGCTTTGATCTCGAACCGGTAATGCCGCAAACAGCCCGGTCATACGGCTTGTCTGCTACAGCAATCTGCTTTGCAGCTCTATCTGCTCTATCATCTTTTCGCTGGATGCCTTTGCCTCGCCGGTGCTTGCCTGCAAGAGCTTTACTGCCTTGTGCTGCTTCGCGATCACCCTTCGGGCAGAATCGATATCGTTTTTTGTAAATCCGGTCTTGAAATCCTTATCGGAGAGCAAGGCATCATTGATCTTGTTGCCCACACGGCTCATCAGCTCTCCGCTCTGATAATCCGTATATGGATCGATGCTGTTCGCTGATATACTGCACAGGGTCCTGAAGGCCTCCACAAGCTTCTCTGGCTTGATCCTGACATTCTTGTCTTCTGCACTCTCCAGCAGGCGCTCCACGTCGCCCAGGGTCTTCAGGGGCTTATCCTCGGGAGCCGAAGCTGCGGCAGCTTTCTGTTCTGATGCCGCAGGCTGTTCCTGATCATGAGCTGCCTTAAGCTCATCTATCTGAGCATCGGCTTTTTGGTTTTCTATGGTCATATGCTCCAGATAAGCTTCCGGGCTCATATTGCGGTTTTCGGCCAGGATGTCCAAATCCTCCATGCTCAGCTTCAGATCATCCAGCATCTGCATATAGCGCTGCTTTTCGTTCTGATACTCCTCAGCAAGCTTTGCCTTTTCGTCTGCGCTGAGAGGATCGCTGTCTTCGTAATAATCGCTGTCAGGATCGTATCTGCGCCAATTTCTGCTCATGGCCTCGAATTCCCTGCAGTCGGCCTCGGGAATGCCGGAGAAGCAGTCGTATATCTTAAGAAAATCGGTCAGCTCAAGGTCGAAGCAGCCCATATTGTCCAGGCCTGCGTTCTTTTGGGCGTTGAGTATGTCGCTGTCGTTGGTCAGCTTCATATCGTCATCGTATCCGGCCCTGAACCCTGCATAGGGATCTCTGAGCTGGACAAACTTCTTCATATGGCCGTCCACAAGCTTTTCGAATACCTTCATCACGGCGTAGGCGTGCCCCACCCTTATACCGTGATCCAGGGCATACTCAGCCCTGTTCTTCTGGTATTCGGTATTGCCCTCGGGCAGGCCCACGGTAAACACCTTGCCGCCCTTGTTGACCTTGTTTTCGAAGAAGCTGTATATTTCCTTTTCTTCGGGAAGGTAGCCCGGAGGATGGTTCCTGAGCTCGCCGTCCCTACCCATTTCGTATAGATAGCCTATTTTGCTGCTCAGACCAAGGCCCCGCTCGGTATTGACATATTCCTCCATTCCGATGGCATTCATGAATTCATTGGTCTTGCCGCGGTTTATGGCATTGAAGCCGTCTGCCATAGCCTTGCGTTCAGCCTCTGTTTCCTGCTTGGGCGCAATGTAGGTGTTTACATACTTGACATAGGCCTTTTGAATCATCTGCACCCAGAGAGCGGATGAGGCATAGGCATTGGCGCTCCACATATACTTATTGACAGTCTTGTTTACACGCACATACACAGGCTCTTTGATCCCGGTATACTTATTTTTATTGAAAAAGCGCACGGTGACTGTCCCGTCATCGTTGTCCTTCATCATGTCCTTGATGCTCTGAGGATCCTTCTGGGCGATCCTGATCAGGGCAGACATCATAAAGCAATCCTGAACGCCCAGACCCTGCTTGATATCTGCCGGGCTGGGCTCATGGGGGAAGAGCGCACCGTTGTCTCTGGTCCAAAAGCCCGCGGCGCCCAGCGCGGTGTTTGCAGGCTCCCTGACAGCTTCGGATTTAAGCCTTTCCCGGACATCATCCGGTACGACAAGATTGCCTGCGGTAAGCCGGCTGATCTGCGCGCTGTAGGCATCGAGGCTCTTCAGACGGTCTGTGCAATGCTTTAGTGTCTGATGCTCCTGACTGCTTAGCACTCCCTTTGAATTGAGAGCCTTCACCCGGGCCTGATTGCTGAGTATGCAGGCCTTTAGCTTGTTTTTAAGCTTGCGCAGCTGATCCTGCTGCTTCTGGCGTCCTTCCGCGGTCACATAACGAGCTGCGGAAGCCAAAAGACTCTTGAATTGAGAGTCCGCGTGTTCGGACACGTAATCCAGCTCTGCCATGCGCGCCAGCCTGAGGAAATTTTCTTTAGTCTTGTTGTCTGCAGGATTGAAGAAAACCTCGCTTTGTCTTACCCGCTTATGATCCATATAACCGGGCTCTCTGATCTCGGCAATGCCTCGTTCGCCCTCGTGATAAAGACGCGGTGTGTGACCGTCTTTTGATATGCCCCACTTGAGCTCGGAGACATAATACGGATAAAACAGACAGAATTCTCTGCGAAGATCGTCAGCGCTTACGCTCTCCAAAGCCTCTGAGCTTGCAAATATATCCTTTCCGCCTACCACAAGGCTTATATCGGGAACCAGAACCTTAGCATGATTCTGACCCTCGAATACATTTCTTGTCTTTTCCGATTTACCGAGCTTTCTCGAAAGCAGGCCTGAGCTGAGCAGCATTGTGAATTCATCTTTGACATTTTCGCTGCTCAGGTAATCAAATCTGATGCCCACCTCAGCGCCCTGCCAGACGGACGCTACAGCGTCATATTCGATCGCGTTCTCATTTCCGAGAACAGAGAGCACTGTGGCACCCGGCTCCCGGAATTTTGCCAGCACGGCACCCAGATTTCTCCGGCAGGCAGCAATCTTTCCGATTGAACTAAAATCAGGATACTCACTGAATTTAAGCGCTGCAAAGCGGCTTGCTTGCATGAGATCGAATAATTTGCCCAATGAGGAGGACTCGTCGATAAGAGAATCCAGGTCATCAACATAGCCTTTGAGACGCGGTTCTGTATTTCCTTTTTCGTCTCTGACCCCTGCGTTCAGCTCCTGAAACACATCATAGCTGGCACAGCCCAGACTGTAGAGTATCTTGTTTTCTTCAGAGATCACATCCGTTTCGGAATTGAAATCGCCTTCTCGAAGGAGCTTGAGCACAGCGTTCACTATGCCTTTTTCCGCCTTGGCAAAACGATCACCTGCCCATTTCAGATCCTTTATCCATTTGCCGTTCTGATCTCTTGCTGTAAATTTATCGAGAACTTCCTTTGCGATTTTAGCCTTTTGATCTCTGCCCTTTTCCGGATCGAAAACATCCTTGGGGCTCATACCGTCAGCAAGGAGAATGCCCGTAATCATAGTGACAGCTGCGCTTCGCTCCACAGTAAAGGAGCGCTCAGACGGGAGCATGCCTTCAAAATCCGCCAGCACGGCGTTTCTGCTCTCCAGCCATTCCTTGAAGAGATTGTTCTTCATAAAAAAGCTGTTCATCGCGGTCGAATTCATATTTTCGCTTAAATTTTCAAGCCTTTGCAGTTCCTCTTTGATCGGTGGCATGTTTATCTCCTTTATATTTCAGCAGATCGCTTTATGCCGGATATTCCGGCGTATTATCCCTATAGCATACAGGGTGATTTTTCGAATAAGATTTCAAAGATTATATATTATTTATTAACGGTCTGCAACGGCAGGCAGCCGGACTGCCGAAGGTGAGCAGACAATGGGCCGCCGAATCAAACCGGGCCCGGGACAGACGCGTAAGCCGCTCAGGACAGCCCGTGAGCGCGCCGGACATCAAAAAACGGCCGCGCCGGCGACCGTTCAAATCGTTTTCAGTATAACTGTTATTCTGCGGATAATATCGTGAAGACCACGGCTATAGTCCCGCTCTTCCATGCAGGCACTCAATCTTCAAAGATCCTTTGACCACAAATGCAGCCTGGAGCCGGTATCTTGCGCCGCTGCATTAGATCCGGATGCATTCTACACATGAACCAGTATCACCCCAACCAGAGTTCCTATCAGGGCGGCGGCTCCGGGAGCCTTGGACTTCCACATCAGATAGGATTCCGGCAAAAGCTCGCAGAATACCACATAGAGCATAGCTCCGCCTGCAAAGCTCAGAGACAGAGACAGCCAGATCGGACTGATAAGACCAAGGCTGTAGCCTATGATCGCGCCAAGCACCGTTGGCGCACCGGACAGAGCAGTGATTGCTATTGCCTTCCATTTGTTCATACCACCGGTGATCAGAGGTACTGAAACGGACATGCCTTCGGGAATGTTGTGCAGGCCAATTACTATGGCGATTATAAAGCCCGCGCCTCCGGTTATATCTCCTGCGTCTCCGGCGTAGGACGCGCCTATGACCATGCCCTCGGGCATGTTATGAAGAGCTATGGCGCAGGCCATGACCAGGCCGGCCATAAACAGTTCCCGCTTATCGGAGCCCATCTCCACATGCTCTTCGTAGTGATCCATGTGGATCAGCTCGTCCAGATCGTCTGCCGTATGGGGATGCTCGCTGTCTATGTGCGGGATCTCAGGGTTGGTTCTTTTGTCGATTATGTAATTCAAAATGTAAATGACGCCGTAGCCGAACAGAATTCCCGCAATGACCACACACAGAGCTGTTTCCTCCACGGCTCCTTCCGGAAGAAAGGCTTCCGGTATAAGATCGAAGCAGACCACGGCAAGCATGACGCCTCCTGCAAAGGCCAGCAGCAGGCTGACCACCTTTTCGGATTCCCTGCGCAGGACTGCTCCGATAAAGCCGCCCAGCCCTGTGCCGCCTATGCCTGCCAGTGCCGTTATCATAATTATCCATTTCAACATATATATGCACCTCAGATTCACAGAATCTTCTTGCATACTATGTTAGCATAGGCTAATTGTTTTGTATACAAAAAAGTTAGCCACGACTAATTTATTCCGTGTCCAGCACAAAAATACCCGCGTCCAACGCGGGGTTTCCGGCAAAAAAGCGCCCCGAAAAAACTCGGAGCGCTTTAATTGGAGTCTTATTCAGACTGAGCCACGCTGATACGCACTAATGCGCGACGACGCTGAGCATCCCAAATCAGCCTTTCGGCCTTTGAGAGGTCCGGAGCAGCAAGGTGTTCCTGAGCCTGGGCCAGAGTGTTCTTGGCTCTTTCCAGATCCAGGTTTTCCTTCCATTCGAAGGTGGTAGCGATAACGCTTACCTTGTTATTGCTCACCTCGATCATGCCGCCGATGCAGGCAGCCTTCTTCTTCTGCTCGCCCATGACTACTGTGCAGGGGCCCATGCCCAGAGCTGCTGTATAGCTCTGATGATGCGCCATGATACCTACCTCGCCCTGGGTAGTCCTGACCATAATAAGCTCTGCGGGGCCGTCATAAATGCAGCCGTCGGGGCATACTATCGTCAGATCAAAGCTATTCATTCTTGGTTCCCTTAGCCTTTGCAACTACATCGTCGATGGTACCGGCGAAGATGAATGCGGATTCGGGGATGTCATCGTACTTGCCTTCGATGATCTCCTTAAAGCCGCGGACGGTCTCCTTCAGAGGTACGTACTTGCCTTCCATACCGGTGAACTGTTCAGCTACACGGAAGGGCTGAGAGAGGAATCTCTGTACCTTACGGGCTCTGTTAACAGCCATCTTGTCTTCTTCGGAAAGTTCGTCCATACCCATGATGGCGATGATGTCCTGCAGTTCCTTATAGCGCTGCAGAATGTGGATTACAGCCTGTGCTACTTCGTAGTGATCCTTGCCTACGACATCCGGGCTCAGGATTCTGGAGGTGGATGCCAGAGGATCTACTGCGGGATACAGACCCAGGGATGCGATGCCTCTGTCAAGTACGGTGGTAGCATCCAGATGGGAGAATGTAGTAGCAGGAGCAGGGTCGGTAAGGTCGTCTGCAGGAACGTATACAGCCTGAACGGAGGTGATGGAACCGTTCTTGGTGGATGTGATTCTTTCCTGAAGAGTACCCATATCGGTGGCCAGGGTAGGCTGATAACCTACAGCGGAAGGCATTCTGCCCAGCAGAGCGGATACCTCGGAGCCTGCCTGAGTGAAACGGAAGATGTTGTCTATGAACAGCAGCACATCCTGATGCATCTCATCACGGAAGTATTCTGCCATGGTCAGACCGGAGAGGCCTACTCTCATACGTGCCCCGGGAGGCTCGTTCATCTGACCGAATACCAGGGCGGTCTTGGCAAGTACGCCGGATTCCTTCATTTCGTAGTAGAGGTCGTTGCCTTCACGGGAACGCTCTCCTACGCCGGTGAATACGGAGTAGCCGTTGTGCTCGGTAGCGATGTTGTAAATAAGTTCCTGAATAAGTACTGTCTTGCCTACGCCTGCGCCGCCGAACAGACCGATCTTACCGCCCTTTGCATAGGGGCAGATAAGGTCTACTACCTTGATTCCTGTTTCCAGGATCTCAGTGGAGGTTGCCTGCTCTTCATAAGAGGGAGCGGGACGGTGGATGGGCAGTCTCTTTTCAGACTGGAAGCCTGCCTGGGGATCTTCTGCATCCAGGGGCTGGCCCAGCAGGTTGAAAATGTGTCCGAGGCATTCTTCGCCTACAGGCACGGTAATGGGGGAGCCGGTATCCACGGCCTGTGCGCCGCGAACAAGTCCGTCCGTGGAGCTCATTGCTACGCAGCGGACCACACCGCCGCCGACGTGCTGGGATACTTCGGCGATCAGAGTACCTTCTCCGTTCTTAACTTCTATAGCGTTGAGCAGATTGGGCAGGCTGTCTTCCGGGAATCTGATATCCAGAACAGGACCTGTTACCTGTACTACGCTACCAACAATTCTATTTTCCAAAGGAATTCTCCTTTCACGGCTAGCTTTCGCTGCCTGCAACAATTTCTGTAATTTCCTGAGTAATAGCGGCCTGACGTGCGCGGTTGAAGGCCAGATCCAGCTTTGCGATCATTTCGTCGGCATTCTTGGAAGCTGCGTTCATTGCAGTTCTTCTTGCTGCCTGCTCGGATGCGTAGCCTTCCTTTACGGCACAGTAGATCACACCGCCCAGATACTCCGGAACTATAGCATCGAACACTTCTTCCGGACTGCCTTCGAAGGACATATCCTTCTGCGCAGCGTTTTCCATGGTCCTGAAGGACAGGGGAAGCATGCTCTTGTAACGCGGAGTCTGGGAAAGCAAGGAGACAATCTCAGTATATACAATGCTGACGGAGCAGTATTTTCCGTCGAGGAATTCATCTGCTATCAGCTTTGCCAGAGTATAGCATTTGCTCGCGCTCATGGAAGCGACCTCGCCGAATTCATCCATCGCAATATCCCAATTGTTGCGGCGGAAGTATTCGAGAGATTTCTTTCCGATGGGGATGATCACGGCGTCCGGAGGGAGCACAGAAACAGCGTACTTGAATACGTTGTTGTTGTACCCGCCTGCCAGGCCACGGTCACCTGCGATCACCAGGTACAGCGGCTTGGCAGCCACGTTGGGCTGCTGGTATGCCGTGGTGAAACTGGGCACGGAGCTTGCGATCTCGTTCATGGCATCGAACAGTGTTCCGAAGAAAACCCTGTTTTTGAGGGCTGTATCCTGAGCACTTCTCAGCTTTGAAGAGGCTACCAGCTCCATGGCCTTGGTTATCTGCCTGGTGGACTGCATACTCTTGATCTTTGATTTTATAGCTTTTGTAGATACGCCAGCCATTCTTTTCTCCTAATTATTCCAGACCTGCGGTGAAGTCAGCAACACGTACGGATAAAGCCTCCTTGAGCTTTTCTTCGCCTTCGCTGCTGAGTTTTCCGGTAGTGCGGATCTCGGTGAGGACATCTGCATAGTTGGCTGCGAGGAAGGGATAGAGCTCTTCTTCGAACTGGCCGACCTTTTCTACGGGAATGCTTGCCAGATAATCGTTGGTAACTGCGTAGATGATAGCGACCTGCAGTTCAACGTCGATGGGGTTGTTTCTGTCCTGCTTGAGAACTTCCACGATACGGGCACCCTGTTCCAGTCTGTCCTTGGTATCCTTATCAAGGTCGGAGCCGAACTGAGCGAAGCCCTGCAGTTCTCTGTACTGAGAATACAGCAGCTTCAGGGAACCGGCAACCTTCTTCATGGCCTTGATCTGTGCGCTTCCGCCTACACGGGAAACGGAGATACCGGGGTTAACTGCGGGCTTGACGCCGGAGTTGAACAGCTCGGTCTCCAGGAAGATCTGGCCGTCGGTGATGGAAATTACATTAGTAGGAATGTATGCGGATACGTCGCCTGCCTGAGTCTCGATGATAGGCAGTGCGGTCAGAGAACCGCCGCCCAGCTCGTTGGACAGCTTTGCAGCTCTCTCCAGAAGTCTGGAGTGCAGGTAGAATACGTCGCCGGGGTAAGCTTCACGCCCGGGAGGACGTCTGATCAGCAGGGACAGGGCTCTGTATGCTACAGCGTGCTTGGAAAGGTCATCGTAGATGATGAGCACGTGCTTGCCCTGATGCATGAAGTATTCGCCCATAGAGCATCCTGCATAGGGTGCGATATACTGCAGAGGTGCAGTTTCGGATGCTGTTGCGGAGACGATGATGGAGTATCCCATTGCTCCTGCAGCTTCCAGGGTCTCAGCCATCTGGACTACAGTGGATCTCTTCTGACCTATTGCTACATAGATGCAGATAACGTCCTTGCCCTTCTGGTTGATGATGGTATCGGCGGCGATAGCGGTCTTACCGGTCTGACGGTCGCCGATGATAAGTTCTCTCTGTCCTCTTCCGATAGGAATCATGGAGTCGATTGCCTTGATTCCGGTCTGCAGAGGCTCAAATACGCTCTGACGTTCCAGGATTCCGGGAGCGGGAGACTCGATTGCTCTGTATTCCTTGCAGTCGATGGGTCCCTTGCCGTCGATGGGTTCGCCTAAAGCGTTTACAACACGTCCAATTAATGCGTCGCCGACAGGTACAGATACTACTCTGCCTGTGCGCTTGACTGTATCTCCTTCTTTAATTCCTTCGTCGGAACCGAGCATTACTACGGAAACGGAGTTTTCTTCCAGGTTCTGGGCCATGCCGTATACGCCGCCGGGGAATTCGATCAATTCGCCTGCCATGCAGTCGTCAAGGCCTGAAACTCTGGCGATACCGTCGCCAACCAGAACGACCATGCCGGTCTCGGACTGGTTGATCCTTGTCTCGTAATGCTTAATCTGAGAACGGATAATCTTGGAGATATCTTCCGGTCTTAATTCCATTGATACACCAGCTTTCAAATTTCAAAATAGTGATTATTATTCGTTTAGCAGCTGTTTCAGCGCGTCCATATGATAACGAACGGTGCTGTCATAAGCCTTTCCGTCCATTTCAAGGCGCAAACCGCCAATCAAGCTTTCATCTACCTTTGTGCTGAGCTCGACCTTCTTTCCGGTCTTCTTCTCAACTGCAGCGCAAAGCTTTGCTTTAGTTTCTTCAGAGAGAGGAGCGGAGCTGTAGGCTACGACCGTAGCGATGCCGTTTTCCTTGTTGAATCTGGAATGGAATTCCTGTTCGCAGTCGGAAAGTTCTCCTATCATCTCGTTATCGCAAAGAATGTAAAGAAAGTTAAGGCTGTATTGATGGATCTTGCCTCCCCAGGCTTCGCTGATGGCTGCCTTGCGCTCGTCCTTGGACAGAGCCGGCGTGGACAGCATTTTGCGGTATTCGGGGATCTCGTCAAAAATAGCTTTGACATTGCGGAGGTCTTCGAGAATGGTCTTCTGCAGACCCTCCTCCTGGGCAAGATCGTACAAGCTGCTACCGTAGGTTTTAGCTTTCTTAGTCATTATTCGCCCTCGTATTCGCTAATAAACTGATCGATGAGCGCCTGGTTCGACTGTTCGTCGATTTCCTTGCCTACCAGCTTGGCTGCGATTTCCACTGCCATACCGGAGATCTCGCTCTTGGCGTCATTCATTGCTTTACGACGATCCAGCTCGATGTCTCTGGCAGCCTTTTCGCGCAGTGCGGTGGCGTCTGCCTGAGCTGCACTGAGGATCTGCTCGCTTCTTTCCTGAGCGGAAGCAACTGCTCTTGCAGTGATTTCTTCAGCTTCGGATCTTGCAGTCTTAAGGTGAGCTTCATAAGCCTCCTTAGAGCTGAGAGCCTCCTCTCTTGCTGTTTCGGCTTCTTTTATGACGTTATCAGCCTGAGCCTGACGCTGCTTGATAATATTCTGGACTGGATTGAACAGAAAACGCTTGAACAGGTAGATCTGAATGAAGAAATTCAGAAACTGCGCTATGAGCGTCCAATATTCAAAGCTCACCAGTGATTGATAAGTCATGTGAGTCACTCCTTTGTTAACTTTGAGTGATAAGTTGATTACAGAAGATCGATGAACATTCCGGGTGCTACGAAGATGAGAAGCAGGGATGTAACGAATGCGTAAATACCGGTGGTCTCTGCGCAAGCGATAGCCAGGAACATTGTAGAGGTGATGTCACCCTTGATCTCGGGCTGACGGGAAATAGCTTCCAGAGCCTTACCACCAACGTAACCTTCGCCGATACCAGGGCCAAAACCTGCAACGTGGCAAGCGCCTGCACCAATTGCACAACCCATAAGAACGAGTGCCTTTTCCATTTTGTTTCCTCCTAAAATATAAATGTTACAAAATGATTCAGTATAAAAAATGTTTAAATATTATCCCTCGGTTGCAGAGGAAATGAATACCATAGAAAGCATACAGAAAATAAATGCCTGCATGCAGCTGCTGAACCAGTCAAAATACAAAGACATGACAGCAGGAACGCCAACGCTCAGGAACGGGATCGCTCCCAGCACCTCTCCGACTGCTCCGGGGATGAGACCGAACAGCGCATGGTTGGCTGCGATCAAAGCGGAATAGATCAGCGAAGAGATAACTACACCGGACAGCACGTTTCCGAAATGACGGAACGACATGGATACAGGTCTGAAGACCTCACCCAGCAAGTTGAACGGTGCCATAAGAAATACAGGACTGCAGAAGCTCAACAGATATCCCAGAAGCCCGCTGGTCTTGATCTTGTAATAAGTGATCAGGACAAACACGCAAAGGGCCCATGCGAATTCCGTGGGCAGGTCTGCCGTGGGCGGATAGCATCCTATCAGAGACGACAGACTGCAGAAGGCAGACATGGCCATGATGGTCGAAATGAAGGGGACGTATCCCATCCAGCTTTCGCCCATATTGCTTCTTACGAAGTTTTCGGCTGTCTGTACCAGAAACTCGGCTGCTGCCTGTTTCTTGGAGATGTTCGTGACCTTCATGTCGCTGGTGAGCCATGCGCATAACGAGGTCAGAACGATCATAACGCCCCACGTCACAAGAATAGTGGACGTGATCGGGATACCGCCTAAGACAGGTATCTCGAAATACACTGGTGCGCCATGAATATCTACATTCATACCTTTTTAACTCCTTTCCTATAGATTTTATTGTTAAAATTAATAACTTAATTAATAACCTTTTCTATTCGTCCTCTCTGCACTGCTGAGGGGCTTCGCCTGCTGCGGTTCCCTCGGGGAGAGCTTCCCCGGAAAGCTCCGAAGCCTGCTGCTCTGCATCCGACGCGGGCTTTTCGCCTGTGTCAAAGCTCCTGTCAGGATCGTATCTTCCGGTCATCTGCATGATGAAAATAGTAATCCTCGGGAAGAACAGCGGCACTATGCCGGCAACGGGGTTGATGGCAGGTATCTTGAGAGCCAGTATCACACAGGCGGCGTGTATGCCGAGCCTGTATACATAGGTGCTCTGCAGCTTCTTTGCGTCTCCGCCGTTGAGCATGCGCTCAATGGTCTTGCCAAGATACCAGAAGTTGCCCACGGCAAAGCAGCTTCCCATCAGAGCGCCCAGCACCACTCCGGTGCTGAAATATCCTGCCAGAAGGAAGACCAGACACATGACGGCAGCGCAGCCTGCGGTGCCCATTGCTATGGTCCTGACCTCTTTCATTATGACGTTTTCTTGCTTGTCCATTTTAATAGTGATCCGTAAAGCTTATGACCTCGGGCTTGCCTGCTTCTTCCCTGGCTTCCCGTTTTTTGTAATCTCTGTACAGCCCCTTAGCCGTGCTTATCGCAGTGAGCACTCCCACTATGATCAGGGCGATGACCACCCAGGAGCCCATTCCCTTCTTATTGCACAGATACATGCCCAGCACGCCCAGAAGAACCGGAGGCGTCACCAGCGAAAATCCCAGCTGGCCCACCCACATCAGATCTGACAGCGCCCTGCTGACGCTTTTGAAATTGACTTTCGGTCTGTCCATTATAACTAAAAAAAGGTAGGGAAAACCCGAATGACCAGACTTCCCACCAACAATGCATTATTAAAAACCACAAATAAGTATAGCATAGCACCCTGTCAAAGGCAAGGCGCTTTGATGGTTTTAACTCCTTGTTTTGTGTGTTTTGTGCACAAGGGAGCACAGGTGAGCACAGGGGGACGGTTCCTCTGTGCAGAGCACAATGGAGCACAAGGGGACGGTTCCTCTGTGCAAATCTGTGTTTCGTCCGTCAGGGAACAGCTCATCTCTGCTTAAGAACACAAGAGAACCGTCCCCTTGTGTCCCTTGTGTCCACAGATGCTTCAGGACACAAGAGAACCGTCCCCTTGTGTCGTATCATCTGAGGATTCTGAGCAGCCGTATTCACACTCGCGCGCAAAAATCTTGTCGTTCTTATCTATGCCGATGCCCAGGAAGATGAACACCAGCACGGAGGCTATGGCAAACAGCAGCAGCGCCTCGGGCTTCATCTTAACCGTCCACAGTATGCCTGCGACTCCCATTATGGCGCTGATCGAATATAATGCAAGCACAGTGCGCCTCTGGCCGAAGCCCATGGCCATTATGCGGTGGTGCAGGTGACCCTTGTCGGCCTCCATTATAGGCCTGTGATTGACTGTGCGCCTTACGATGGCAAAGGCGGTGTCAAAAATCGGCAGAGCCAGAATCATAATGGGCACCGTGACTGAAAACAGCGTTATTGATTTTGTGGGAGTATCGCCCACCAGAGACACCGAGGAAAGCAGCAGCCCCAAAAGCAGCGCTCCGGAATCACCCATAAATATCTTTGCAGGATTGAAGTTCCAGAGCAGAAAGCCCATGCAGGCCCCCGCCACGGAGCACATGACGGTGCAGGTTTCCGCCCTTCCGGTATAGTTGGCTATGTATGCGACAGACAGACAGGAAATCAGCGATATTCCCGCCGCCAGGCCGTCCAGCCCGTCTATGAGATTGATGGTGTTGGTGATCCCCACTATCCATATGACCGTTACTATCAGCGACAGCCAGGTGGGGAATACTATGTATGATGGCCCTATGGGAAAGAAATTTGCCATTCCCCTTATCTGCAGAGTGTATATCCACAGTATCAGCGCGCAGCATATCTGACCTGCCAGCTTGACCCTGGCGCTAAGGCCCCTGATATCGTCCGCAAGGCCTATCAGCATCATGAGAGTCGCGGCAAGCAGTATGCCCATAAGCTGGGAATCCAGAGGCCACAGCGTTATGAACGAGCATAGTATCCCGATATATATGGCAATGCCTCCGCATCGGGGCACGGGCTTTGTGTGCATGCGCCTGTTGTCTTTGGGTATGTCCATGGCCCCTATATAGGGCGCAGCCTTAATCACAGGCAGGGTCACCAAAGCGGTGACCGCCATGGATATCAAAAATCCCGGAAGGTATCTGAGCATGACATTTATTCTCCCATTACCTCAACTGTAAGACCCGCCTGCTCTGCCATCTGCTGAGCCAGGGCGTCGGGGTAGCTTTCCTTTATGACCACTCGCTTTATTCCGGCGTTGATAAGCATCTTGGTGCAGATCACGCAAGGCTGAGTGGTGCAGTAAAGCGTTGCGCCTTCAATGCTAAGACCGATTTTCGCGGCCTGGATTATGGCGTTCTGCTCAGCGTGCAGACCTCTGCAAAGCTCGTGCATCTGACCGGAGGGCACGTTCATCTGCTGGCGCAGGCAGCCTGCCTCCGAACAGTGCGCCAGCCCCGCGGGAGCGCCGTTGTAGCCTGTGGCTACAACCCTGTTGTCCTTTACGATGACAGCGCCGACTCCCCTTCGAAGGCAGGTGGATCGTTTTCTTGTAAGCTCTGCCATTTCCATGAAATATTCATCCCAGCTGGGTCTTTTTTCTTCCATTTTCTATCCTTTCGATGCCTGTGTGTCCGGGTAAAAGACTTCCTGAAGGTACAGCCCCTGAGGAGGAGCCGTGTGCCCTGCCCTTGCCCTGTCCAGAGATGCTATGGTATCTGCCATGCTCTGCGGGCTGCGCCTGCCGAGACCGGTCTCCACCAGAGTGCCGGTAATTATACGCACCATGTTGTACAAAAATCCGTCGCCTGCTATGGCAAATCTTATTTCGTCTCCGCTGCGGCTTATATCTGCCTGGTAAACGGTGCGCACCGTGGTCTTCTGCGGGGTGCTTCCCATGGCCATAAAGCAGCGGAAATCATGAGTCCCCAGAAGCAGGGCCGCAGCCTCCGCCATGGACTGCTCGTCCAGATGCCGGCTGACCTGATAGCAGTAATTCCGCCGGAAAATGTCCGGCTCGGGAGAGTTTCTTATTATGTATATATAGCGCTTACCTGTGGAGCTGAACCTGGCATGAAAGTCCTCGGGCATGTCTTTAGCTTCGAGTATGCCTATTTCGCCCACATGCTCCAGCCTGTCCCTTGCCAGGATATCGTTCAGGGCTCTTGCCAGCCTTTCCGTTGGTATGGGGCTGTCTGTGACAAAGCTCGCCTGCTGGCCAAGGGCATGGACACCGGCGTCGGTCCGGCTGGTGCCGTCCAGCTTTACAGGGCCGCCCAGCAGCCTTTCCAGAGCCGCTTCCAGCTCGCCGCAGACCGTGCGCTTTCCGGGCTGTCTCTGCCATCCGCAAAAGCCCGTGCCGTCATATGCGATTTTCAGCAATACGGTTCTTTCCATAAGTTTTTTCAAACTGCTGCCCGCAGATCTGACGGGAATGCCGGATCCGGGCAATGTCCGCAGACCGGAGATCACGACATGGCAATAGTGTTATTTATTATACTATAGCGCCGCGAATAATCATAGCTGTAATTCGTAAATTCCCAAAGTAAATCCCACAGTAGATAAACGCTTGGATTTAGTATGGGAAATCGATGAATTTAGTGTGGAAAAAGGGGAAAAACAGGAGAAAATCGAGAAAATCAAAGGATTTTTAGCATAGGAAATAAGCCTGG
>JAZRXE010000066.1:0-16562 GCA_045600065.1 Anaerovoracaceae bacterium | reverse complement strand
GCATATAGGTGGATTTTCCTGCCATATTGGGGCCTGTTATGAGCAGCATTGAGGCATCCGACTTGTTTATGTACAGATCGTTGGGAACGAACACTCCGTCTCTGATGGTGGTCTCTATGACAGGATGCCTGCCCTTTGTGATAATAATCTCGTCTCCGCTGTTGACAATGGGTTTAACATAGCCGAGCTTTACGGAGCTTTCGGCATAGCTGCACAGCACGTCCACCTGGGCTATGGCAGCAGAAGTAGTCTGAATGCTGCGTATGCAGTCCATTGCCCGGCATCTTAGCTCTGTGAAAAGCCTGTATTCAAGCTCGTTGATCTTGGCTCTGGCATTGAGCACTATGCTCTCTTTTTCTTTCATCCCGGGGGTGATGAAGCGCTCTCCGTTTACCAGGGTCTGCTTGCGCACGTAATCCTCCGGGACCTTGGAAACATTGGCGTTGCTGACCTCTATGTAGTAGCCGAAGACCTTGTTGTAGCCCACCTTGAGATTGCTTATTCCGGTGCGCTGACGCTCTGTGAGCTCCAGACCTGCAATCCATTCCTGGGCATCCTTTGAGCCAAGATTCAGATCGTCAAGCTCTCGGCTGTAGCCCGGCTTGATCATTCCGCCTTCTCTTACCGTAAAGGGGGCCTCCTCGGAAATCGCCGCATCTATTTGGCTGCATAGCTCGTCCAGGGGGTCTATCGAAGCGTTGAGCTCTGTCAGAAGCCCGTCCGCAGCATCGGAAAGCTCTGCCTTTATGTCCGGTATCCGCGCCAGGCTGTTTTTCAGGGCGAGCAGGTCTCTGGCGTTGGCTGTCCCCAGGGAAATACGCCCGCACAGCCTTTCAAGATCGTATATGGTCCTGAGAGCCTGTCTGAGGTTGTTTCTGAGTATGATGTCGTTTACAAGGGTATCTACGGCGTTCAGGCGCAGCTCTATCTCGCTGAGGCTGCTCAGAGGCTCTCTGAGCCACTGCTTCAGCCTGCGGCTTCCCATGGCCGTGCCGCATCTGTCCAGCACGCCCAGAAGTGAGCCCTGCACCTTGTGCTCGAACAGGGTCTCTGTAAGCTCGAGGTTTTTGATCGTTGCCCTGTCCAGGCTCATGGATCCGACGGGATCCTTTATCTGCAGGGGATTCAGATGACCTATGTCCTGCTTCTGGGTATCCTTGAGGTAGCCCAGAATGGCTCCCACGCTGAAAAACAGCTCCTGAGAGTCCTCCTTGGCAAGGCCTGCGGACTTCAGGGAAAGGCTACCTGTCTGTTTTGTGATGCAGTCCTCGCAGCTGCGGTCTGTATAAAGGTCGGGTCTGGGCACCGAAATGTAGCTGTGCTCGCTTACGGAGGCCAGCTGCCAGAGCTCCGGTGCCTCATCTCTGCTAAGGTTAGTGATGATCTCCTTGGGTGATATTTTGGCAAGCTCGGCTGTGAGCCTTTCGAAGACTGACACGCCGCCCAGATTCATGGCGTAGAATTCGCCCGTGCTTATATCGCACCAGGACAGACCTACCCTCTCCTTGGATATATACACGCTGGCAAGGAAGTTGTTCTCCTTTTCCGACAGCATTCCGGCGCTGATAAGGGTTCCGGGGGTTATGACCCTGATGACCTCTCTTGCCACTATGCCCTTGGCTGACGCCGGATCCTCCATCTGCTCGGCAATGGCAACCTTATGGCCCTTTTCAAGAAGCCTTGCGACATAGGTCTCCACCGCGTGGAAAGGGACCCCGCACATGGGGGCCTTTTCGTCTTCTCCGCAGGATTTGGACGTGAGCACTACATCCATGTCCTTTGACGCGATTATGGCATCCTCAAAGAACATTTCGTAAAAATCGCCCAGCCTGAAGAAAAGGATACAGTCTTTGTACTGATCCTTGGTGGCAAGGTATTGCTGCATCATGGGAGTGTAAGCCATTTTATTCCTCGTTTTCGGCGCCGCTTTCAAATCCGCTGTGGGCTGATGCCACCACCTCGGGAATATTCAGCGCCGAGCTGTCAGTATATCCGTTCTGAGACCTGCTAAGGCAGATCAGGTATTCGATATTGCCTTTCTTTGCTCCTTTTATGGGAGAGTAACTTAAATCTTTTATTGTAAACCCGCTGTCCAGCGCATAGCCTATGACATTTTCTATCACCTGGGCATGGACTGCCGGATCCTTTACTATTCCGTTTTTGCCTACCTGCTCTCTGCCTGCTTCGAACTGCGGCTTGATGAGGCAGACCATAAGTGCGCCGGGCTTAAGTATTGCCGCTGCCGGGGGCAGTATGTGCTTCAGAGATATAAAAGATACGTCTGTACAGGCAAAATCCAGCTTCTCCGGTATCTGATCCGGGCTCATATAGCGGAAATTGAGCTTTTCCATGGATACTACCCTCGGATCAGAGCGCAGCTTCCAGTCCAGCTGATTTGTGCCCACGTCTATGGCATAGACCTTTTGAGCGCCCCTCTGAAGCATGCAGTCGGTAAAGCCTCCCGAGGATGCTCCTATATCTGCGCAGTGCAAGCCCTCTACGGATACGGAAAACACGTCCAGAGCCTTTTCCAGCTTGAAGCCTCCCCTGCTCACGTAGGGGCAGTCGTTTCCTCTGACTTCTATGGGCACGCTGCTGTCGAACTTTGTGCCTGCCTTATCGCACATCTGTCCGTCCACGAACACGAGGCCTGCCATAATGGTGCTTTGGGCCTTTTCCCTTGAAGGGCTCAGGCCTCTTTCAGTTAGCAATACGTCCAGTCTGGTCTTCAAATGAATTTCTCCGTTTTTTCTGCTATGTCAGCGGCAGTAAGGCCGTACAGCTCTCTCAACTGCTCCACGCTGCCGTGCTGAATGAATTTATCGGGCCAGCCCAGGTTCAATACTCTGTCTGCTCCGCCTATGGCAGCAAACTGCTTTCCGAAGCCGCATAATACGCTGCCGTCTTCTATGGTGACTATCTTTTTCCATGTGCAAAGGGCCTGCTTTGCGAAGTCCTCCGGGAAGGGCTTGATGCATTTGATATCGCATACTGCGGCCCCTATACCTGAGTCTGTCAGCATGTCCGCTGCCTGCAAAGCCAGGGGGAGAAAGCCTCCGTCGCTTACAATGAGCACATCTCCGCCCTTTCTGACTATCTGCGGCATAGGCCGGTATTCCTGATTGCTGCTGTCTTCAATGCCCTCAAATACCGGTACGTTCCCCCTGCCGTATCTTATGGCGCAGGGCTTGCCCAGCTGCAGTGCATAATGGAGCATTTGTGCAAGCTCCTTGGCGTCTCTTGGTGAAAGCAGCGTGAGTCCGGGCATGGTGCCGAAATAGCCTATATCGAAGATCCCCTGATGGGTCTCTCCGTCCGCCCCGGTAACTCCGGCCCTGTCCACTCCGAACACCACCGGCAATTCCTGAAGGCATATTTCCGTAAGCAGCTGATCGTAGGCTCTCTGGAAGAATGTGGAGTAAATCGCCACCACAGGCTTGATCCCGTTCAGGGCAAGGCCTGCCGCAAAGCTGACCGCATGCTGCTCGGCTATGCCTGCGTCGAATACCCTGGAAGGATATTTCTCCTGTACCCCTGCAAGTCCGGTGCCCTCTCTCATGGCAGCGGTAACAGCCGCAACCCTGCTGTCATTTGCGAATTCCGCGGACAAGGCGGCGCCGAACACTTCGGACCAGGAGTCCGGATTCCTTGTGATCAGAGCGTTTGCGGTCTTAGGGTCGAAGCTTCCTACCCCGTGGTATTTTTCGGGGTTTTCTTCCGCAGGGCCGAAGCCCTTGCCCTTTTTGGTTATGACATGTATCAGCACAGGCCGCCTGAGCTCCTTTGCAAGCTCGAACACGGGTATCATCTTGCCTATGTCATGACCGTCCACAGGGCCGTAATACTTAAAGCCCAGCTCTTCGAAAAGAGCGCCGGGCATTACGGAAAACTTGACCGCGTTCCTGATGCTCTCCATGAATCTGAAGAGTCTTGGGCTGCCTGAGACTGCCGATTTTACTCCTTTTTTAAGGTCCAGATAGGATCTTGAGGTACGAAGCTTGTGCAGATGCTCGGATACGGCTCCCACGTTTTCGGAAATGGACATTTCGTTGTCGTTGAGTATGACAATAAGGGGCGTTTTGTCGTTTCCGGCGCTGTTTAAGGCCTCGTAGGCCACACCGCCTGTAAGTGCGCCGTCCCCTATCACTGCCACGCAGGCATAGTCCTCTCCCTTAAGGTCCCTGGCCTTGGCATAGCCCAGGGCTGCGGAGACAGAGGTGCCTGAATGACCGCTGTCGTACATATCGTGAACTGATTCGGCGCGCTTGGGAAAGCCCGAAAGCCCTCCGAACTGCCTTATTGTCTGCATTTTGTCTCTGCGCCCTGTAAGCATTTTATGGGCATAGGTCTGATGGCCGACATCCCATATTATCTTGTCTTGCGGGCTGTCAAAGACCCTGTGAAGGGCTATTGTAAGCTCCACCGAGCCGAGATTTGATGCCAGATGTCCTCCGGTTTTTGATGTATTTTCTATTATCTCCTGCCTCAGCTCCGCTGCCAGCTCCTCCATCTGGGGAAGAGACATAGCCTTGAGCCTTGCAAGCATGTCATTATCTTTGTTCATAGCTTTGTGTGCCGCTTATGCCCTGATCTGTTCTCTGATAAGATCCAGAACATAAAGATATAGATCGGCGTCGTTGAAATACAGCTCCAGAGCGCTTTCCGCGCTGTTTATAAGCTCCTCCGCCCTCTTTACCGAGGCGTCCATGCCGTGAATAAGGGGGTAGGTATTCTTCCCCGATCTTTCGTCCGAGCCTGCGGGCTTTCCCATGACAGCGGTATCTCCTCTGACATCCATGATGTCGTCTGCTATCTGGAAGGCAAGGCCCATGTTTTCTCCGTAGATGCGCAGTATATCCAGCTTTTCCTTGTCCGCGCCGCCCAGGTATGCCCCTGCATTCACACAGGATCTGAGAAAGGCAGCGGTCTTGTTGTTGTGAATATAATCCAGCATTTCAGGTGAGCATATGCTGCCCTCCTGCTCCACATCGGCAACCTGGCCCGCCACCATGCCTCTGCAGCCGGTGCCTCTGGACAGCTCGAAACATGCCTTGACCTTTTTCTTCAGCTGCCCGGGATCGTCCAGATAATGGAGCATATCCTTGCTCATGACTTCGTAGGCGGCAGACAGCAGACCGTCCCCTGCCAGAATGGCGATATCCTCTCCGAAGACCTTGTGGTTTGTGGGCTTGCCCCTTCTTAGGTCGTCGTTATCCATGGCTGGAAGATCGTCGTGAATAAGCGAATATGTCTGTATGTATTCGGCTGCAACCGCAAAGGGAAGCCCGAATTCCACAGGCTGACCGCAAAAGCGCAGGCCTGCCAGTATCAGTACAGGTCTGAGCCTTTTGCCCCCTGCGGTAAGGCTGTAGCTCATGGCTTTGCGCAGGGTATCGCTCTGGGGATCCGTTTCCGGCAGATAATCCAGCAGATGCAGCTCGACTATATCTTTAAGAGCCATATAAACGTCTTTACCGCTCATAGTCTTCGAAATCCTCCGCCTCTCCGCTATGCGGATCTATGATCTGTATCTTCTGCCTTGCGGTCTGAAGCTTTTTGCTGCATATATCATAATATTCAAGGCTTTTATCGTAAAGCTCCATGCTCTCGTCCAGGCTGAGACTTCCGGATCTGAGCTTTGCCGCTGCGTCCTCCAGCAGGGCCAGAGCCTCTTCAAAGCTAAGCTCTTTCTTTTTCATCTGAGGATCTCCCTTCTACAAGGCAGTCAAGGCTGCCGTCGGCAAGTGTGAGTTTTATTCTGTCTCCGGCAGAAAGCGCATCGATGCTCGATATCCACCTGCCATCCATACTTACTGCCGCATAGCCTCTTTCAAATACGGCGCGGGGTGATGAAAGCCTGCAGTCGCTTTCCAGCATGCTCAGCCTGTTCAGCAGTCGCTCTGTCAGATCAGTATAAGAGCTTAGGCAGCTGCTGCGGGCACTGAGCATCCTGTCTGAAAGCATCTGAGTCCGCATTAAGAGCTCCGCAGCCAGCCTTTGCGGGGAATCTGCCTCCAGGGCGGATTTGAGTATTCTTATGTCCGGTACGGCCAGCTCTGCCGCTGCGGTAGGGGTGGCTGCCCTCAGATCAGCAGCATAATCGCTGATCACATAATCCACCTCGTGCCCGACGGCAGAGATGACAGGGATTTCCGATGCGAAAACAGCCCTAGCGACAGCCTCCTGGTTAAAGGCCCAGAGATCCTCTGCGGATCCGCCTCCCCTGCCTACTATAAGCACATCTGCTTTCAGTCTTGCGCTGTTCATCTGTTCTATGGCATATGCTATGGATGCCGCGGCCTTGTCGCCCTGGACAAGACACGGATACACCACTATGTCCGTGAGAGGATATCTGCGCTTTATGGTGGTAATAATGTCTCTGACCGCTGCGCCTGTGGGCGATGTTATGATGCCTACTGTTTTGGGGTAGGCAGGAATGGATTTTTTGACCGCGGGGTCGAACAGACCTTCTGCCTGAAGCTTAGCCTTGAGCTTGTCGAAGGCCAGCTTGAGCGCGCCTTCGCCTTCGGGCTGCATATCCTTGATGTTAAGGGAATAATAGCCGCCCTTTTCGTATACCGAAACATAGCCTGCGGCACTGATCTCCATGCCATCCTCAAACTCGAACCTGAGCATTGCGGCGCGGTCGGCAGGCAGAAAACAGCTTATGCGGCTGCTTTCGTCCTTCAGAGTAAAGTACCAGTGGCCGGAGCTGTGCACTGTCAGCTTGGATATTTCGCCCTTGACCACGATATTGGATAGGATCGGGTCCGAAGCCAAGGTACGCTTTATGTAGCTGTTGAGCTGACTTACCGAAACAGGTTTTATTGCCATGGCGCTCTGCCTCTTATCAGGGCAATGCCCGCAGCATTGTCAGAGCAGAGCCCCGGATCTCCGAAGCTGTAGCCTAAGCTTTTGCATCTCTGCCTTAAAAACCTACTTGAAGCCACGCCGCCGGTGATCAGCACCTGATCTGTTCCGCACTGGGCTCTGGCTTTTTCCATAATGCGTATAAAACTTTCGCTGATCCTGTCCATCAGAAAATATGACAGGGCCTGATGTGGGTATTCTTCCTTCGCTCTTCTGAACTGAGTCTCCAGGCCTGAAAGATTAACCTCGGCATCGTCTGTAAATACTCTTTTGAAGGGATTTTCCCTGCTTTCGGGTGTGTAGCCGCAGGCCATTTCGTCTATGTATTTTCCTGCGGGAAAGGGATATCCCATATCTACTCCGGCCCTGTCAAGAAGCTGGCCGTAGGAGATATCCTTAGTACCTCCCTCCACGGAAAACAAGCCGTTTCTGAGGGCTACTATCTCCAGCGTGCCGCCGGAAAGATGGGCAAACAGCAGGGGCTTACTGTAATCTATGCGGTTTCCGAAGGCAGCTGCGGCCAGATGGCCTTCCTGATGTGTGCTCAGATGCAGGGGTACTCCCAGAGCTCCGGACACCAGCTCTCCGGCTGCCACTCCGGCCTTGAACACGGGCATGTAGGAGCCCTCCTGAGGCCTTGGCTTAGCGGAGGCACATACACATTCTATGCTGTCCTTATACTTTTCGAGCAGGGGCTTCAGCAGCTGAGGCATATTATCCCAATGCTGAAACAGGGCGTCAGACTGCCTGAGGCCCTTCTCTCCGTCCTTTACGCTGAGCATGATGCGCCGGTCTTCTATGATGCGGCCCTGCTCGTCTGCCAGCGCTGCGGAGCTGGTATAGTTGCTTGTATCAAGTCCGAGGCAGAGCATCAGAGCTCTCCCTCCGGGCGTTTGTCTCTCGAGATCTTACCAAGTATACCGTTTACAAAGCGTCCTGAATCCTCTGTTCCGTAGAGCTTGGCTATTCTGACTGCTTCGCTTATGGCAACGCCCTCGGGGACCTTAAGCTCCTCCGGCAGCTCCGCGCTGAAGCAAAGCTCCGTGATTGCCAGCCTGAGGATAGCCAGGTCTGTCTTTGCAATACGCCCTATTCTCCAGCCCCTGGAGTTGTCTTCTATAAGCCGGTCTGCCTCCTGTCTGTTGTTAAGCCAGCAGCTGAGCATGCCTTCAAAATACTGAAGCTGATTGTTTTCTATGGTATGGTCTTCGTAAAACAGCTCAAGATTGTCTCCGCTGTAATCCTTCTGAGCCTCCATCTGGAATATCAGCTGCATCAGATATTCTCTTGCCTGAGATCTTTTCATTGATTGTCTCCGTTGTCGCAGTCTACGCCCTGAATGTGAATGTTGACCCTTCCGACGGGCATACCGGTCAGATCCTGAACTCTGTTCTTTATGTTTTCCTGCAGGTTCCAGGAGGTTTCCGGTATCCTGCAGCCGTATCTTACCTTCAGATAGACCTCTATGCACAGGCCTTCCTTTTCGTTTTTGACGGAAATCCCCCGGTGCTGGGCCTCCTGGCCCATTATCCTTGACAGATCCTTGTTGAGGGGAAGCTCGTCCATGGAGGAGACTCCTTCAGTCTGCAGCGCGGCGTTCATGGCGCAAAGAGAGATTATATCTTCGGATATTTCCATCCTTCTTTTTTGTGTGTCCTGAACCGGCAAGGCAGCCTCCTTTGTATTATTATATTATAACAAATAAACAAGGGCTGTTCAATGAACAGCCCTTCTGTTATTCTTCATCGCTTGTATCTTTTTCGGCATCCGTTATAGTCAGGGATACCTGATCTATTCTTCTGTCGCTTACGCTGAGTATTTTGAAGATACAGTTTTCAAAGAGCAGTTCTTTACCCACAGAGCTTTCTGAGGGCACCTTGCCTGATATTTCCATAAGAAAGCCGCTGAGTGTTTCGTTGTTTTCGGATTCGAGCCTGATACCCAGCTCTTCCTCCAGATCCTCCAGATCGTACAATCCGTCGATGATATAGGAGCCGTCTTCCATCAGTCTGATGCCCGGCTCGGGCTCCTGATACTCATCTTCGATATTGCCGACGATTTCCTCCAGGATATCTTCGATTGTGACTATTCCGGAGAAGCCGCCGTATTCGTCGATGAGGACAGCCATGGATTGTTTTCTTGCCTGAAGCTCCTTAAGAAGATCGTTGATCTTCTTGCTTTCGGGGACAAAATAAGGCTGCTTTAATATGGATCTTATATCCACATTGTCGAAGCCGTGCTTCTTTGCTTCAAGCACATAATCGCTGACATTGAGTACCCCCACAATGTCGTCCTGATCATCTGCGAAGAACGGGACCTTTGAATGTCTTGATTCCAGCAGCTCATCTGAGAATGTGCTGACGGGATCGTTGATATCCAGCATAAATACATCTGTCCTGGGTATCATTACCTCGTAGGCAAAGGCATCGTCGAATTCCAGAATGGAGCTTATCATCTCCTTGCCGCTTTCATCCAGCTCGGCCTGCTCTTCGACTATGTTCATGATCTCTTCTTTTACAAGGTCTTCCTCGTCCTCGGGGGTGTTGTCCTTGAAGAGCTTCTGCAGGCAGTTTACAGAAAAAGACAGCAGCGCCACAAAGGGCTTAAACAGCTTTTTGGTAAGGCTGATAACTCCCACGCAGGTGATGGCAAAGCCTTCGGGATCTCTCATGGCAAGGCTCTTGGGCAGAAGCTCGCCCAGCACCAGCGTAAAATATGACAGTATCAGAGTTACTATGACTACGGCAGCCTGCTCATGTATATATATGCCCCGCTCTGCAAAAAAGCCTGCCAGCTCCGAGGACATATTAAACGATGCAAATGCCGAAGACAGGAAGCCCGCGAAGGTTATGGCTACCTGTATCGCAGACAGGAAGGCATTGGAATCCTCCAGGAGCAGCAGCACCTTTTCGGCCCTGCCGTCTCCGTCAGAGGTATTCTCTGCTATTGCCTTCATTTTGGCCTTGCTCAAAGATACAAGGGCCATTTCCGAGGCTGCGTAGAAGGCGTTGACAAGCGTCAGCGCCAGAAGTATCAATAATTGTGTGGTCAGGGATAATCGTCCCGGATCTGCGTCCATGTGGATATTGTTCCTTTCTTGATTATTTGCTGTTGTTGTATTGCGTCTTATATTTTAAAAATTCATCGTAAGTGACGGCGAAGTTGTGCTCGCTGCTGCTTACGGATTTGAGCACGAAATACAGGTAATCGTGTTCTTCGGGCTCCAGGGCAGCCTTTATGCTGGCCATTCCCGGGCTTGCTATGGGTCCGGGTGTAAGGCCCGGATTGATATAAGTATTGTAGGGAGAGCTTATCTGGGTATCTGCAGTGGTCAGGTTGGCCTTGGGATCTCCGAGGATATACTGGACGGAGGAGCAGAACTGCAGATTCATGCCTGTCTTCAGACGGTTCATGATGACGCCTGCCACCTTGGCCCGCTCGCTGTCTACCGCCGCCTCTCTTTCGATAAGGCTTGCAATGGTTATCACTCTGGTGACTCCGCCCATCTGCTCTGCCTTAGCCTGCATGTCGGCATCAAAGACCTCGGCAAAGCGCCTGAGCATCTTTTCCGCGACATCTCTGGCCTTTGCGTCCTCGTACACCTCGTAGGTATCGGGGAACAGGAAGCCCTCGTATCTGTTGGCTGCGGCGCTTACGCTGCCTGTGGGGTCTTCGGTGCCTTCGGGGAGCAGGTCCTCGAACCATAAGCCGAAGCCGCCTTCCTCAAGGGCTTTGTAAAAGTCCTCTGCGCTGCAAATTCCCTCTGCTTCGAGCTTCATTGAGGTGTTTCTGATGCTGTAGCCCTCGGGTATGGTAAACCTTACGGTATCGGCATAGGCCTTTTGCAGGGTGTCCATTATCTGGGTCATGGTCATTGCCGGATTCAGAGCGAAGGTGCCTGCCTGATAGGTGCCGTCATATCCGCAGATCTTGGACTTGTACTTGAAGGTCTTGTAGTCCTTGATCAGACCGTTATCCTGAAGTATCCTGCCTATTCTTTCCGTGCCCGAGCCGGAGGGAATGGTGATTGTTATGTTCTTCCTGTCGGACGGATCGTAAGCTCTGTTGAATCTCTTTATGTAGAGGTATTCGTAAAATATTATCGCAGCTGATACGATTGTAAACGCAACAAACAGGGCTAAAAACTTTAGCCCTGTTCTATTCTTATGTTTTGAATGTCTGCTCATATACTTGCTGAAAGCCTATGCTCTGCTCAGGTACTCTCCGCCTTCTCTGGTATCGATGCGGATGACTTCGCCTTCTTCAATGAAGATGGGGACCTGAATCACAGCGCCGGTCTCTACGGTTGCTGCCTTGGTTACGTTGGTAGCGGTATTGCCCTTTACTCCGGGTTCGCAGTCGATGACCTTAAGGTCTACAAAGTCGGGAGCTGAAACCAGGAAGGCGTTGCCCTGGAAGAACTTGACGGTAGCGGTGTCATTCTCTCTCATGAACTTCATGGCATCGGCCACCAGATCCGTGGTGAGAGGGATCTGCTCGTAAGATTCAGGATCCATGAAGTAATACAGATCTCCGTCGTTGTACAGATACTGCATCTGCTTGGTCTCGATATAAGCTTCTTCGAACTTGTCGTTGGGGTTGAAAGCTTCCTCGCGGGTGGCGCCGGTCAGGATGTTCTTATACTTGGTACGGACGAAGGCTGCGCCTTTGCCGGGCTTTACATGCTGAAAGTTCAGTACAACGTAGGGCTGTCCGTCCATGATGAATGTTTTGCCGTTTCTGAATTCGCCAGCGGTTAACATAAATAATCCTCCAAAATATTATAAATTACAAAATTATTAACTCCTTGGGTGAAGACACGAGATTTATTATACCATCGTTCTTTATGATTGCCAAGTCCTCAATTCTTACACCGAATTTTCCTGCCAGATAGATGCCGGGTTCGATGGAAAGAACGGTGTTTTCCGCGATTACAGTCTGATTGTTCATGCGGAAATTGGGCAGCTCGTGTATAAAGAGCCCCACTCCGTGGCCCAGACTGTGGCCGAACCTGTCTCCGTAGCCTGCCTGTGCAATGATGTCCCTTGCTATGGCATCGCCCTGATGACCGGTGATCCCTGCCCTGATCTGCTCGCAGCAGGCAAGCTGTGCCTTCAATACCACCTCGTAGACCTTTCTCATCTCTTCGGTAGGCTCTCCCACGGCCACTGTCCTGGTCATATCCGCGCAGTAGTTGTTGAACTTGCACCCGTAATCCATGGTGACGAAATCACCGGGCTGCACTGCCCGGTCCGTGGGTACGGCATGGGGATAGGAGGTATTGGGCCCGGAGGCTGCGATGGTATCGAAGCTGGTGCCTTCTCCGCCCAGACGGCGCATTCGGTATTCAAGCTCTGCTGCTATCTCTTTTTCGGTGATCCCGGGTCTTATGACTCCCAGCATCTCAGTAAATGCCTTGTCTGCGATGGATTCTGCCCTTGCTATCCATTCCAGCTCTTCGGGCTCTTTAACTGCTCGAAGCTCTTCCACTATGCCGCTTACAGGCACGATTTTGCAATTCAGCTCGCCGGTGAACTTAAGATAGGAATCAAGAGGAAGGTTGTCCCTTTCCACGGCAATTACATGCTCCTTACGGGCCTTCATAAAATCCATGAGCTTGTGGCTTGCGTCTGTCTCATAGAAATCCAGCCAGCCGGAAAGCTCCTGTGCCATCTCTTCGTATCTGAAGTCTGTTATGATCCATGCCTCGTCGGCGGATATGTACAGACTGCAGTCATTGCCCTTCTTTCCGGTAAAAAAAGAAACATTGGCATTTCCGTTGAGGAAGATCGCCTCAAGCTTTTCCTCCGACAGCCTTGTTCTGAGCCTTTCTATCCTATGCTTCAGGCTCTGCATCGAAATTACCTACCTCGTCGATGATGCCAAGAATATCCATCATTACCTGAGAGAAAGCCATGTAGCTCTGCATATAGTTTGATGCGGTGGGGTCGGAAGTGAGAATTGCATAAAGGCTCTGGAGCTGATCGAGAGCTTCCTGCTCGGGCTGGATGCCTAATGAAGCCTGGGACTGGAGCTCAAGCTGCTTCTTCTGGAAATCTTCGATCATCTTGCTTACGGACTCGTTGGCTCTGACCTCCTTGTCAGCGGCTACGAAGTTCTTGTACTGATCGGTTTCCCTGAGAGATCTTGCCAGCTCATGTGCCAAATCATAAACGTTCTGCATTTTGTCCTCCTATATCTTGATAACTATGGGGAGTATGACCGGGTTGCGGTTCATGGTTTCGTATATGTAATTCCTCAATTCGTTCCTGAGGAACAACCTTAACTCGGGTATCTCGGTGATATGCTCCGCCTCGGCTCTGTCCAGGGCGATTTCGGTGGCTTCTCTTATTTCAGAGAGCAGCTTGCCGTATTCCTTGACGTAGGTAAAGCCTCTTGTATGAAGCTCGGGGCCTGCCAGCAGCTGACCGGAGGCCGCATCGTAGACCACTGTCACGGATATAAGACCTGCTTCTGCCAGTCCGCGTCTTTCATTGAGCACCACAGTGCCCACGTCTCCGACGCCAAGACCGTCTACCATTATGCCAGAGGCCGGGACCTTGTCCGGAAGCAGCATGCCCTTTTCCGGGCCAAGCTCCACAACGCTGCCGTTGGTGCACACGAATATGTTCTTATCGGGAATGCCCATTTCCTGAGCTATTCCCGCATGACCTGTCAGGTGGCGGTATTCACCGTGTATAGGCATAAAGAACATGGGCTTGAGCAGAGACTGCAGTATTTTAAGCTCCTCTCTGCAGGCGTGGCCCGATGCGTGTACATCGGCTATCTCGGAATAGATTACCTCGGCACCCTTTTCCAGCAGCTGGTTCTGCACATTGCTGATGGTTTTTTCGTTTCCGGGAACGACCGAGGAAGAAAGTATCACGCAGTCTCCGGGTCTGATCTTGACCTGTCTGTGCTCGCCTGTGGCCATTCTTGTCAGTGCACTCATGGGCTCGCCCTGGGTGCCTGTGGTTATTATAAGCAGCTCGTTGTCGTTGTAATTCTTGATCTGCTTTATATCTATCAGCGATTCAGCGGGAATGTTCATATATCCCAGCTGGGTTGAGATGGATACGCTGTTTTCTATGCTCCTTCCGGCTACCGCGATCTTGCGTCCGTTTTGTATGCCAAGGTCTATGATCTTCTGCAGTCTGTGAACATTTGACGAGAAGGTGGCGCAGATTATCCTGCATTTATTGTCCTTGAAGATGTTCTCCAGAGAAATGCCCACTGCCCTTTCGGACACCGAATAGCCCTTACGGTTGGCATTGGTGCTGTCTGCAAGAAGCAGCAGCACTCCCTCGTCGCCTATGTGGGCCAGCTTGCCTATATCCACAGGCTCTTCGTTTATGGGGGTCAGATCCAGCTTGAAGTCTCCTGTGTAGAATATCTTGCCTACGGGGGTGTCTATGGCAAAGGCCATGGAATCTGCCACGGAATGGGTCATATGCACTGTCTCTATCCTGAAGCAGCCTATGCGCATCACCTCTCCCGGACCTATTTCCTGGAGATTGTAGCTGCTCATCTTATGCTCATCCAGCTTGTATTTGATAAAGCCGCAGGCCAGCTTACTGGCATATACGGGCATGTCAAATTCCTGGAGCAGATAGGGAATGGCCCCTATGTGGTCCTCGTGGGGATGGGTGATCAGCATTCCTCTGATCTTGTAGGAGTTGTCCCTCAGATAGGAAAAATCGGGAATTACAACGTCTACGCCCAGCATTTCGTTATCGGGGAAAGCCATGCCGCAGTCTATGATGATTATGTCATCGCCGTACTCGATCACGGTCATGTTCTTTCCTATTTCGTGGAGACCGCCCAGGGGAACTATCCTGAGCATCTCCTGTGTATTCTGTTTTCTGTGTGTTCTTGCCATTATCCTTTACTTTATAACTATGTTGACAAGCTTTCCGGGCACGGCTATCACCTTCACCACAGTTTTGCCTGCGATGAGCTGCTGAACGGAAGCGGATCCGAGCACGGTCTTTTCCAGATCTTCTCTGCTGAGGCCGCTGCCTACATCCATCTTTTCCTTAACCTTGCCGTTAAGCTGTACTACTATTTCAACGCTGTCCTGTACCAGGGCAGCCTCATCGTATTCGGGCCATTGTGCATGGCATATGCATTCGCTGTTGCCCAGACCCTCCCACATTTCCTCGCAGATATGGGGCACAAAGGGCGAGAGAATAAGCACCAGCTTGTCTGTAGCGTCTGCCATCAGACCCAGGTTCACATCCTCCAGCTCCTTGTAGCGGTACATTTCGTTGACCAGCTCCATTATCGCGGAGATGGCGGTATTGAAGTTGAACCTTCCGGTGACATCTTCGCTTACTCTCTTTATTGCATTGTTCAGATAGAAGGCCAGCTGCTTGTCGTCCTTGGTCTCCGGAGTGTAAACACGTGGGATCCCGGCTGTCTCTTCTATCATTTCCGCCACAAGTCTGTAGACTCTTGACAGGAATCTGTAGCTTCCTTCAACGCCTGCATCGGACCATTCAAGCTCCTTTTCTGGGGGAGCCGCAAACAGGATGAACAGTCTGGCGGTATCTGCACCGTATTTGGTGATGATCTCGTCGGGGCTTACTACGTTTCCGACGGATTTGCTCATCTTGGAACCGTCCTTGAGCACCATGCCCTGGGTGAGCAGATTCTTAAAGGGCTCGGAGCAGCTTACAAGGCCTGCATCGTAGAGCACCTTGGTGAAGAATCTGGAATAAAGCAGATGCAGGATGGCATGCTCTATTCCTCCGATGTACTGATCTACATTCATCCAGTAGTCCGCATTCTCCTTGCTGAAGGGAGCTTCGGTGTTGTGAGGATCGCAGTAGCGCAGGAAATACCAGGAGGAATCCACAAAGGTGTCCATGGTATCCACTTCCCTTCTTGCGGGCTTTCCGCAGACGGGGCATACCGCGTTCTGAAAGCTGGGAGAAGTTGCGATGGGCGATTCCCCCTTACCGGTGAACTGCACGTCTGTGGGCAGCATCACAGGCAGCTGATTGTCGGGAACAGGCTGCCAGCCGTGCTCTTCGCAGTAGATCATGGGTATGGGGCAGCCCCAGTATCTCTGGCGGCTGATGAGCCAGTCTCTGAGCTTGAAGTTGGTGGTCTTTTTGCCTATTCCTCTGGCTACGAAGTCATCTCCGATGGCGGTGATGGCATCCTTATTGTCCATACCGTCGTATTTGCCGGAGTTGATCATGGTGCCTTCGGCTTCGAAGGCGGCAGTAAGGTTGTCCAGATCTATGTCATCTCTGTGTGGATCGATAATAGGTATTATGTCAAGTCCGAACTTTTTAGCGAAGTCGAAGTCCCTCTGATCGCCGAAGGGAACGCCCATGACTATGCCGGTTCCGTAGCCCATCAGCACGTAATCTGCCAGGAACAGCGGCAGCTCTTTGCCGTTGGCGGGGTTGATCACGTAGCGGCCGGTAAAGGCGCCGGTCTTTTCCTTGGCGGTGGAGGTGCGTTCAATGTCTGTCTGCTTCTTGGCAGCTTCTATGTATTCGCGGCAGGCAGCCTCTTCCTTCCGTCCCTTGATCAGCTCCTCCACATAGGGATGCTCCGGAGAAATGACCATGAAGGTGGCACCGTATATGGTATCCACGCGGGTGGTGAACACGGTCATATCCAGATTGCCGTCCTTGAGCTTGTAGGTGACCTCGTAGCCCTCGGATTTGCCTATCCAG